>CAVIIB010000027.1:11064-20893 GCA_963642815.1 Oscillospiraceae bacterium
ATCGTGGACACCGCCGGTTCGCTCTGCGGTGCGGCCAAGGCGGTGAAGGAGATCGGCGGCGCGAAGGCCGTCTATGCCTGCGCGAGCCACGGCGTTCTCTCCGGCCCCGCGCTGGAGCGCATTGCCCAGAGCGATCTGGAGGAGCTTATCCTCCTCGACACCATTCCCTATCCGCAGGGCAAGCCCGCCGTGGACAAAATCCACTACCTCAGCGTGGCCGATGTCTTTGCCGAGGCCATCGAGCGCGTCTATGAGGATCTTTCTCTCGCCTCCATGTTCGAGTGAGGCGCATAACGCAAGGGAGTACCCAATATGCTCTTTAACAGCGGCGGCGTACAGTGGCTCGTCGTCTTTCTCGGAAACCCCGGTCCCAAGTATAACGGGACGCGCCACAACGCCGGTTTCCTCGCGGCGGACGAGCTTGCAAAGCGGCTCGATGTCCGCATTGACCGTCTGCGCTTCCGCGCCCTGACGGGTCGCGCCGTCATCGGCGGACAGTCCGTGCTGCTCATGAAGCCGCAGACCTATATGAACCTCTCCGGCGAAGCCGTGGGGCAGGCCGCCCGCTTCTTCAAGCTCCCGCCGGAGCGGGTGCTTGTCGTGTCGGACGAAATATCGCTTGCGCCCGGTGCGCTTCGCATACGCACCAAGGGCTCGGCGGGCGGGCATAACGGTCTCAAAAACATCATCGAGCACCTTGGCAGCGACCAGTTCCCGCGCATACGCATTGGCGTCGGCGCACCGCCCCACGGCGGCGCGGAGCAGGTCGACTGGGTGCTTGGCGTTCCGAGGAACGAGGACGCGCTGGCCGTGGCCGACGCGGAAAAACGGGCGGCGGAGGCCGTATGTGACTACATCGAAAACGGCGCGGAGCACGCCATGAGCCATTTTAACCGAAGCTGACGCGCCGGGAAAGGGGTTTTGCCATGAAGAAGGAAATGATTGCCATGCTGCTGGCCGGTGGACAGGGCTCACGCCTCTACGCGCTGACGGCGGACGCGGCCAAGCCCATCATGCCGTTCGGCGGAAAATACCGCATCATCGACTTCCCTCTGTCCAACTGCGCAAACTCCGGCATAGACACGGTGGGGGTGCTGACGCAGTACCGCCCCATGAAGCTCAACTCCTACGTCGGCGGCGGACAGGCATGGGATCTCGACGGCACGGACGGCGGTGTCTATATCCTCCCGCCCTATATGTCCGCCGGGGAACAGGGCAACTGGTTCTCCGGCACGGCAAACGCCATCTACCAGAACATCGACTTTATCGATATGTGGGATCCGGACTATGTTCTCATCCTCTCCGGCGACCACATCTACAAAATGGATTACAGCGAAATGCTCCGCGCCCATAAGGAGCATGACGCGGTCTGCACCATCGCCGTGCTGCAGGTCAGCCTCAACGACGCGAAGCGCTTCGGCATTATGAACACCGGCACGGACGGCTATATCTCCGCGTTCGAGGAAAAGCCGCAGCAGCCGAAAAGCGACCTCGCCTCCATGGGTATCTACATCTTCAACTGGAAAACGCTACGCGCCGCCCTCATCGCGGACGAGGCCGACCCCGCCAGCGACAAGGATTTTGGCAAGAACATCATCCCCAAGCTGCTGGCCGCGGGCGAGCGGCTTTGGCCGTGGCGCTTTGAGGGCTACTGGCGGGACGTGGGTACTATCGAAAGCCTCTGGGATGCCAACATGGATATGCTCACCCCGGAGCTTATCGGCCTGTTCGACCCGGCGTGGCCGATATTGAGCCGCAGCCCCATCCGCCCGCCACAGCGCATTGGTGAGGCTGCCATCGTCCGCCACTCCATCGTGACGGAGGGCTGCCGTGTGGACGGAAGCGTCACGGCGAGCGTCTTGTCGAATCAGGTCACGGTCGCCCCCGACGCGACGGTCGAATACAGCGTCCTCATGCCGGACGTGCGCGTGGACGAGGGTGCGGAGCTGCGCTTTGCCATCGTGGGCGAGGGCGCTCATATCGGCGCGGGCGCCAAAATCGGCGCGGAGCCGGACGGCTCGGAGGGCTGGGACGTTGCCACCGTCGGCCCCGGCGTGACCGTGGGCGCGGGCGCCGTCGTGCCGCCGGGTGCTATGCTTTACGGCGATGTGGAGGGACGGACATGAACGATATGCAGGGCATTCTCTATTCGCTGCGCTCCGACCCGGAGCTTGGCGCACTCGTGGCCGACCGCAACACCGCCGCCATCCCCTTTGGCGGGCGCTATCGGCTCATCGACTTTATGCTCTCCTCCATGACCAACGCCGGTGTGCGTGACCTCGGTGTCGTCATGGACAGAGATTATCAAAGCCTGCTCGACCATCTCTCCGGCGGGCGGGAATGGGATCTCGACCGGCACACCGGCGGGCTGCGGCTTTTGCCGCCCTTCGGGCTGCCGGAATCCAAGGGACGCTTCGGCGGCTGCATGGAGGCGCTGCGCGGTGTGCGCTCCTATATTGAGAGCATACCGCATGAAAACATCGTCCTCGCGGCGGGCGACCTCGCCGCCAACATCGACCTTGCCGCCGTTCGTGCGCTGCACCTGTCCTGCGGCGCGGAGATGACCGCCGTCTGCACCGACGACGCGCCGCTTTATTCCCACCACCGGCTTGTGCCGGATGGGGACGGCTTTGCCTCGCGGCTGCTGTTCTCCCAGAGCGGTGCGGGTGAGGGGCTTTTGTCTCTTGAGGTCTACATCATTAAAAAATCCCTGCTGCTGTCGCTGATGGACTACTGCGCCGCAAGCGGCGAGCTGCATTTCCACCGCAGCGGCGTGGCACACTACCTCAAAGCCGGCGGGCGTATCGCCATCTACCGGCACGAGGTCTATGCCCGACGTATCCGCTCGGCGCTCGACTACTATGAGGCGAGCATGGCGCTGCTCGACCCTGCGGCCACGGACAGCCTTTTCCCCTCGGACGCAAGGCGCATTCGCACCCGTGAGCGGGCGGCGACCTCGACCTATTACTCCGACACCGCCGAGGTTGAGCGCTCCCTCGTGGCCGACGGCTGCTATATCGAGGGGCGTGTGCGCGGCTGCATTCTCTTTCCCGGTGTGCGTGTGGAGCGCGGCGCGACGCTTGAAAACTGCGTCGTCATGCATGACTGCGTGATAAGCCGTGACAGCGCTCTCCGCTGCGTCGTGGCGGACAAGGGCTGCACCGTCGGCGCGGGCGTGACCCTCATGGGCAACGAGCGCCTACCCATCATCATCCCGAAAGGAGCCACCCTTTAAGTTGTCACAAATTTCAAGACAGGAGCTTCACGCCGCCATCGAGGACAAGCTCTGCGCCCACTTCGGCGTGACCGGCCAGAGCGCCGATAACGAACAAATATTCCAAGCCGCCGCCATGGTGATACGCGAGCTTATGAGCCGCGAGCTTGCCGTCCAGACCCCGTCCGCCGGGGACAAGGAGGTATGCTACCTCTCCATGGAATTCCTGCTTGGTCGCAGTCTCATGAAAAACGCCTTCAACCTCGGCGTGGGCGAGGCGCTGACCGGCGCGTTGGAGGACATGGGACGCTGCGCGACCGATATTTTTGAAACAGAGCCGGACGCGGGGCTTGGCAACGGAGGACTGGGGCGGCTTGCCGCCTGCTACTGCGACTCCATGGCGACGGAGGGCATTCCCGCCGTCGGCTACTCGCTTTGCTATGAGCTTGGGCTGTTCCGTCAGGTCATCCGCGACGGGAAGCAGACCGAGGCGGCGGACGACTGGCGAGCCGGTGAGGAGAGCTGGCTCGTCACCCGCCCGGAGGATATATGCGAGGTGCGCTTCGGCGGACAGGTGTCCGAGGAGTGGGACTGGTCGGGCGTGTGCCACACCCACCATACGGGCTATACCAGCGTGCTGGCGCTGCCGCGTGATATGCTCATCGCGGGCTATGGCGAGAGGGCGCGGGTCAACAAGCTTCGCCTTTGGGACGCGAAAAGCCCGCAGGAGCTCGATATGTACCTTTTCTCCGGCGGCAAATACGTCGAGGCCATGGCCGGACGCACGATGGCCGAGGTCATCACCAAGGGTCTCTATCCGGCGGACGACCACCGCGAGGGCAAGGAGCTTCGCTTAAAGCAGCAATACTTCTTCGTCTCCGCCACGGCGCAGGATATTGTGCGCCGCCACAAGCGCGAGCATGGCTCGCTCGACAGCTTTGCCGAGCACCACGCCATCCAGATCAACGACACCCATCCCGCGCTCATCATCCCGGAGCTTATGCGCCTCTTTATGGACGAAAACGGTCTTGGCTGGGATGAGGCGTTCGCGCTGCTGGGGCGCAGCGTCGCCTATACGAACCACACCGTCATGTCCGAGGCGTTGGAGCGCTGGCCGCAGGATATGCTGCAATCGCTCATGCCGCGTGTGTGGCAGATCATCTCCGAGCTCAACCGCCGCTGGACGGAATGGCTTATCGCCCACTTCCCCGGCGAGCGCAAGGCCGTGGAGAAAAACCAGATCCTTTTCGGCGGCGAGGTACACATGGCGAACCTCTGTCAGGCCGTGTGCCACCGTATCAACGGCGTGTCCCGCCTGCATGGGGAAATATTGCGGACACGGCTGTTCGCCGATGTATGCGCCGTGCGCCCGGAGCGTTACACCTACGTCACGAACGGGATCGACCACCGCCGCTGGCTCACCCAGATAAACCCGCGTCTTGCCGCGCTGCTGCGCGACTGCATTGGTGACGACTACCTTTTGCAGCCGGAGCGCTTGGGCGAGCTTCTCCGCTACGAGGGCGACAGCGCCGTCTTGGAGCGGCTTTCCGCCATCAAGCGGGCGAACAAGGACGACTTCGCCGCGTGGATAAACCGGGCGCAGGGTGCGCGGCTCGACCCGGAGGCCGTGCTGGACGTACAAATTAAGCGCCTGCATGAGTACAAGCGCCAGCTTCTCTGCGCCATGCTCATCGAGCATTTGCGCCAGCGTATCCACGACGCGCCGAACGCGCCGTTTCTGCCGCGCAGCTTCGTCTTCGGCGCAAAGGCCGCCGGTAGCTATACGACAGCAAAGCGCATTATCGAGCTGCTCATCGCCTTGGGTGCGGAGCTTGACGCCGACCCGCTCTGCCGTGGGAAATTGCAGCTCATCTTCCTCGAAAACTACCGCGTGTCCGCTGCCGAGGCGCTCATCCCCGCCGCGCAGGTCTCGGAGCAAATATCCACCGCCGGTAAGGAGGCCAGCGGCACCGGCTGCATGAAGCTGATGGCGAACGGCGCCGTCACCATCGGGACGCTGGACGGCGCGAATGTGGAGATGTACGAGCGCCTTGGCGACGCGAATATGCAGCTCTTTGGTCTGACCGAGCGGGAGGTAGAGGCGCTGCGCCCGCAGTATGAGCCGCGCCGTTACTATGAGCGCGACCCCGCGCTACGCGCCGTGCTTGACCGCTTCAGCGAACGCTTCCCCGACCTTGTTTCCGGTCTGCTCTACGGGGGCGACCCCTATATGCTCTTGGCCGATTTCGCCTCCTACGTCGAGGCACACGATGCGCTCTACGCCCGCATTGCGGACGGGCGCGAGGCGGCGCGGATGTCCCTCGTGAACATCGCCGAGGCCGGCTTCTTTGCCGCCGACCGCGCCGTACATGAATATGCCAGTAATATCTGGGAAATATGAAAGGAGAATACCATGAAGAAAACCACTAAGACTCTTGCGCTGCTTCTGGCGCTGTGCCTCTGCCTCAGCCTTGGCGCGTTTGCCGCGTCCGGCGAGGCCTCCGGCGATGTGACCGCGCTCTCCATGAACGCGGACGCGGCTGCCAGCGGCACGGCATGGACGATGACCGAGGACGGTCTGGAAACGGCGGACGTGGACGGCGTTGAGGTCGTCTCCGGCGAGATCGGCGCGACCGAGACCGATGGGGCCGTCATCAACATCACCGGCTTCTCCGTCAACGGCTTCAAGGTCACGGACGGCGAGTACACTATCCGCAACACCACCGTCAACAAGACCGTCACCGAACCGGTCGACGCGAACGCCACCGGCGGCTACATTGCCGGTGTGACGAATGGCCGCCTCATCATCGACAGCTGCACGTTCACGAACGCCGGTAAGGGCGGACGCAACGGCAACTACACCGTCGACTGCGAAGCCTCCGGCGAGATGGTCGTCATCAACTCCGACATCATCCAGACCGGCGCTACCGGCGACCCCGACGGCTATACGGCTGACATCAGCGATCCTCCCTCCAACGGCGCTCTGCTCATCTCCGGCTATGCCCGTGCGAATATGTCCGTCGGCCAGTCCAAGACCTACTACTACGGCTCCTATGTCGAGACCGAGGGATGGGCGGCCATGAGCACCGACTCCGCGCAGTCCGGCTTTGAGTTCTACAGCTACGACTCCGTGGGCAAGGCGCTGTACGGCGGCTACGCCACCTATGCCGACACCTCCTGCGTTGACTGGTTCTATGGCAGCGTTCTCTCCGCCGCCGAGGTCGGCGCTATCATCTCCAACAACGGCGAGATCCACATGGCGAACGGCGCGGACGCGAGCGACGCGGCGCTGGCCTATCTCCCCGAGGACTATGAAAACACCGACGAGTATACCGAGCGCGACGGTCGCAGCGTCGTCGAGGCCGGACGCAACGACTTCCAGCTCCATTCCCCCGACATGATGGGCAGCGGCGCAAAGAGCGAATTTACCGCCCTGCTTGACCTCTCCGGCACCGACCTTGTGACCTCCAAGGCGCTCGACGACAACGCGACGCTCGTCGACTGGTTCGCCGACTACGGCACGGCCTACGGCGAATACGTTGACTTCCTCAAGGGCGCGAACATCCTTGTCAAATCCACCAGCGCGGACATCACCCTCACCGACGTGACGACCGAGAGCTATTCCAACGTCCTGCTGCTCACCGCGCTCAACTCCGACTCCATGAGCCGCTTCGCCCTCGCCACGGACGACATGACCGGCAAGGGCACGAAGATGACCGTCGTGGACAGCGAGGTCTCCGGCGACGTGCTGGCGTATGACTACCAGCGCAGCTGCCTTGTGACGCTCGACAACGCCACTTGGACCGGTGCGTTCCGCAAGGCGGACAAGGCTGCTTGGGACGCTCTGTGGTCCGACGAGTGCAAGGCCGACGAGAGCTGCGTCTGGATTCTCGACACCGAGAAATACTATGACGGCGCGGACAGCGTGCAGGGTCTGGTCGTCGGCAAGGGCTCTGTCTGGAACGTCAGCGACGAGAGCCACCTTGACACCCTCACCATCGAGGACGGCGCTGTCATCAACGGCAGCATCACCGTGGACGGCAAGACCATCGACGGCGCAGCCGGAAGCTATGAGGGCGACATCGTTGTAACCCCCGCCGAGGGCGGCAGCAGCGACAAGCTCTCCCTCACCATCGAGCTTGACCCCAACTCCGCGTTCGGTCAGCTCATCCTCGCCATCCTCAACAAATAAATAAAGCCCTATAACAAGTCCGCCGGACGAAGCTCGTCCGGCGGATTTCAGCTTGTTAAAAAGCGTCCGGCAGGCATATTCGTCTGCCGGACGCAGTGTTATTCGGGCTTTCGCTTAATACATTCCGCCCATGTCGGGTGCGGCGGGAGCGGCGGGGGTCGGCTCCTTGATGTCGGTCACAAGGCTCTCGGTCGTCAGCACCATGGACGCCACGGACGCGGCGTTTTCAAGAGCGCTGCGGCAAACCTTGGTCGGGTCGACGATACCGGCGGCGATCATGTCGCCATACTCCTCGGTCGCGGCGTTGAAGCCGAAGCTCGGCACGTCGCTGGCGCTCACCTTGTCGAGGATAACAGCGCCCTGCAAGCCCGCATTCGCGGCGATCTGCATGATGGGCGCTTCCAGCGCCTTGGCAATGGCCTTTGCGCCGGTCTTCTCGTCGCCCTCCAGCGTCTCGGCCAGCTTCGCGGCGGCCTTGGCGGCGAGCACATAGGCCGTACCGCCACCGGCCACGATGCCCTCCTCAACGGCGGCACGGGTCGCGTTCAGCGCGTCCTCGATCCGGAGCTTCTTCTCCTTCATCTCGGTCTCGGTCGCGGCGCCGACCTTGATGACGGCGACGCCGCCGGCCAGCTTCGCAAGGCGCTCGTTGAGCTTCTCCTTGTCATAGTCGCTGGTGGTCGTCTCGATGGCGGCGCGGATCTGGTGGACGCGGTCGGCAATGTCCTTGCTGTCGCCACGACCATCCACGATGATGGTGTTCTCCTTCGTGACCTTGACCTGACGGGCAGAGCCGAGCATTTCAACGGTCGCGTCCTTCAGCTCCATGCCGAGGTCGGAGGAGATGACCTGCCCGCCGGTCAGAATGGCAATATCCTGAAGCATTTCCTTGCGGCGGTCGCCGAAGCCGGGGGCCTTGACGCAGACGCAGGTGAAAGTGCCGCGCAGCTTGTTGAGGATGATGGTGGCAAGCGCCTCGCCCTCGACGTCCTCGGCGATGATGAGCAGCTTCTTACCGGCCTGCACGACCTGCTCAAGGCAGGGAAGAATGTCTTGAATGTTGGAAATCTTCTTGTCGGTGATGAAGATGTACGGGTCGTCCAGCACGGCCTCCATCTTGTCGGAGTCGGTCACCATGTACGGCGTGACATAGCCCCGGTCGAACTGCATACCCTCGACGACCTCGGAATAGGTCTCGGCGGTCTTGGACTCCTCGACGGTGATGACACCGGCTTGGCTCACCTTTTCCATGGCCTCGGCGATCAGCTTGCCGATCTGCTCGTCGCCGCTGGACACCGCGCCGACACGGGCGATGTCGCCGCTGCCGGACACAGGCTGGCTGTTCTCACGGATGGCAGCGACAGCCGCCTCCGTCGCCTTGGCGATACCACGGCGCATGACCATGGGATTGGCACCGGCGGCCACGTTCTTCAGACCCTCACGGATGATGGCCTGCGCCAGCAGGGTGGCGGAGGTCGTGCCGTCACCGGCCACGTCGTTGGTCTTGGTGGAGACCTCCTTGATCATCTGGGCGCCCATGTTCTCAAAGGCATCGTCCAGCTCGATCTCCTTGGCGATGGTCACGCCGTCGTTGGTGATGAGCGGAGCGCCGAACTTCTTATCGAGCACGACGTTGCGGCCCTTGGGGCCGAGGGTGACCTTCACGGTATCGGCCAGAGTATTGACGCCGACTTCAAGCGCCTTGCGGGCCTCTTCGCCGGATTTAATGAGCTTAGACATAAGAGTGTACCTCCATTAGAAATTCCGCGGAACGCGAAAATAGTTTAGATTATTTTTGCCGCGACATATGCGTGGCAAAAATACTTTGACCCAGCCGCCTTGGGCGGCGTCGCCAGTCCACAGACTGGCGGTGGGGAATCCAAAGAGGGAGCCTGCTCCCTCTTTGCGCATTTTACTCAACGATGGCAAGGATGTCGCTCTGACGGACGACGGTGTATTCCTCGTCGTCGACCTTGACCTCGGTGCCGGAATACTTGCTGGTGATGACCTTGTCGCCGGGCTTGACGGTCATAACGACGTCGTGGCCGTCGACCATGCCGCCGGGGCCGACGGAAATGACCTCGGCGATCGAGGGCTTCTCCTTGGCGCTGGCGGTCAGGATGATGCCGCCCTTGGTGGTCTCTTCGACCTCGACCATCTTGAGGATGACGCGGTCAGCAAGCGGAGTGAGTTTCATGGGAATGTGCCTCCTTCTATATTTTCATAAATTTGAAAAACGAATTCACCGTTGGTTAGCACTCCTGTCAAATGAGTGCTAACCAACGGTGCTATCATAGCGCAAGGCGCAAGAGAATGCAAGGGGATTTTTTGAAAAATCCGGTCGAATCCCAAAAATTCACAGTTTGGTAAAAAACAGCGGTTATCGCGCCGTGGCATTCGGGTCGCAGCCGGCCGGGCCGAAG
>CAVIIB010000028.1:0-16086 GCA_963642815.1 Oscillospiraceae bacterium
CTTCCTGCCCGGCTTTGTGCTCATCATCGTCTGCTTTTCCCAGCTCAAGTCCTTCACCACACCGCAGATAACCTCCTTCATGGACGGCTGTCCCTACGAGGGCGAGGATATGCTCATGGAGGGCGATGTGTTCTGGCGTATCAACGGCAGCCGTATCTATTTCTCCTCGGATGTCTCCAGTGCGCTGGCTCGCGGTGAGGGTGACTATCAGGACATCACAGTCCTGCGCGACGGGAAAAAGGTGAAGCTCGACGGCTTCTATATGCCCAAGCTCGAATATGTCAATGCAGAAACAGGGGAGACGGAGCTCAAATACGGCTTCTACTTCGGCGTACATGAGACGGGCTTTTTTGCCCAGCTCAAATACAGCTGGTACGAATCGCTGAGCTTCGTCCGCATGGTGTGGCGGGGTCTGCGCGACCTCGTTACGGGCGTGGTCGGCGTGAAGCAGATGAGCGGCGTGGTCGGTATCGTGGATGTCATCGCCGAGACGGGCGAGTCCTCGCCCACGACCTATGACGCATTTCTGAACATCGCCTATCTTGCGGCCTTTCTCGCCATCAATCTCGCGGTGATGAATATGCTGCCGCTTCCGGCGCTGGACGGCGGGCGCGTATTTTTCCTGCTGGTGACGCTGGCGCTCGAATTGGTGCTGCGGCGGCGTATCGACCCCAAATACGAGGGCTATATCAACGCCGCAGGGCTTATGCTGCTCATGGGGCTGATGGTCTATGTTATGTACAACGACATCGTGCGCATTGTCACACGCTGACGGCACAGGAGGACAGATACGAATGACACGCAAGGAAACAAGACAGATAAACGTCGGCGGCGTACCCGTCGGCGG
The DNA here is from genome assembly GCA_963642815.1 of Oscillospiraceae bacterium. Taxonomy (GTDB): domain Bacteria; phylum Bacillota; class Clostridia; order Oscillospirales; family Oscillospiraceae; genus CAJOIG01. Next base: position 848 of record CAVIIB010000028.1, read on the forward strand.
CGGTGCGCCGGTAACGGTGCAGTCGATGTGCAATACCAAAACACAGGATGTGGTTGCGACGCTGGCGCAAATGCGGGCGCTGCGGGAGGCGGGCTGCGACATCATCCGTGTGGCCGTCCCAAACGAGGACGCGGCACGGGCGCTTCCCGCCATCATGCGTGAGGCTCCCATGCCGGTGGTCGCGGACATCCATTTTGACTACCGTCTCGCGCTCATGGCGGCGGAGGCCGGCGTAAGCGCCGTGCGGATAAATCCCGGCAACATCGGCTCGCGGGAGCGCGTCGAGGCGGTTGCCAAGGCCTGTGCGGCGGCACATATTCCCATCCGCGTCGGTGTCAACACCGGCTCGGTGGAGCGTCGGCTGCTCGACAAATACGGCGGTCCCACGGCGGAGGCGCTGGTGGAGTCGGCGGCAGGGGAGCTGCAAGCCCTGCGTGAGGCCGGATTTGAGGATGTGGCGCTCTCGGTCAAGGCATCGGAGGTCACCAAATGCGTCGCGGCCTACCGGCTGGCGGCGGAGCGCTTTGACTGCCCGCTGCACATCGGCGTGACCGAGGCGGGGACGAGCTATACCGGCCTTGTCGCGTCGGCGGCGGGTATCGGAACGCTGCTCAACGAGGGCATAGGCGACACCATCCGCGTCTCACTGACGGCTGACCCCATCGAGGAGGTCAAGGCCGGTATCGCCATTCTAAAGACCTGCGGACTGCGGCGCGGCGGCGTTCGGCTCATATCCTGTCCCACCTGCGGGCGCACACGCATTGACCTCATCGGTCTTGCCAACGCGGTGCAGGCGCGGCTTGCGTCGCTCGACCGTGATGTCACCGTGGCGGTCATGGGCTGCGAGGTCAACGGCCCCGGCGAGGCACGGGAGGCAGACTTCGGCGTGGCTGGTGGCAACGGCTTCGGAAGCCTTTTCATCCGTGGGCAGGTCGTAAAGACCAAGATACCGGAGGCGAAGCTGCTGGATGAGCTGGCGGCGCTGATCGAAGAAAACGATACATAAGGAAAAAAGACATTGGATAAAACAGCTTTTTTAGAAATGTTTCCCTGCTGCGAAGCGCTTGGAAGCGTGGCGGGCGGCTTGGATAAGGCCTATGTCACGGAGGCCATGCTGCGGCGCGAGAGCATGACCCTCCGCGTACAGGCGCATTTTGCGGCGCGTCCCGCTCCGGCGGATATCAGCGCCATCGAGGGCGCGATTGCAGCCGATTTCGGTCTTGCACAGGTGAGCATCGAGGCGGATTTCCCGCGTGAGGAGAGCGCTCCCGCACCCACGGCGACAAAGAAAACGGCGCAGGTGCTCTACGGCAAGACCATACGCGGCAGCGTCACGCCCATGGGATCGCTTACCTCCGATTTGAGCCGCGTCAACGTGGAGGGGCGCGTGTTCGCCGTAGACAGCCGTGAGATACAGCGCCTCGGCGCACACGTCCTGCAATTCGATATGACGGACGGGAGCGGCTCGGTGCGTGTATCGCGCTTCTTTGGTCGCGAGGACGACAGCAGCGTCATCGACAAGATAAAGCCGGGGATGTATTTGCTCGTGTCCGGCGCGATGAAATTCAACAGCTACGACAAGGAACTCGAGCTGGAGCCGCGCCATATCCAGACGGCGGAAAAACCGGCCATACGACAGGACACAGCCAAGGAAAAGCGTGTGGAGCTTCACGCACACACCCGTTTTTCCTCGATGGACGCGCTCAGCGACCCCGGCGAGCTTGTCCGCCGCGCCGCTGCGTGGGGTATGGATGCCATCGCGGTGACGGATCACGGCGTGGTACAGGCGTTTCCGGATGCGCCCTCCGCCGCAGATAAGACAAAGGTGAAGGTCATCTACGGATTGGAGGGCTATCTCGCCAACGATGTAGACGAGTTTGCCGCCGTCCGTGGCGAGGGTGACGCGCCCCTCGACGGCGAATACTGCGTGTTCGACATCGAAACAACGGGGCTGTCCGATCAAGATGACCGCATTACGGAGATCGGCGCGGTCATCTATAAGGACGGCCACATGATCGACCAGTTCCAGAGCTTCGTTAACCCGAAGCGCCCCATTCCACCGGCGATACAGCGACTCACCGGCATACACGATCGGGACGTGTTCGACGCGCCGGACGAGGCGGAGGTCGTGGGAAAATTCCTTGATTTTGCGGGCGGTCGCCCCTTGTGCGCCCATAATGCCGACTTCGACGTGGGCTTCATCACGGCGGCAGCCAAGCGCATGGGACGGGAGTTTCATCCGCTCTACTGCGACACGCTGGCGATGGCGCAAAGCCTCCTGCCCGGTCTCAAGCGCTATAAGCTCGATGTCGTGTCCGACCATCTGGGGCTGCCGCCGTTCAACCACCACCGCGCCGTGGACGACGCAACGGTGTGTGCGCGGCTGCTGGAGGCCTTTCTGCGGCGGCTTACGGAGCGGAGCGTAAAAACGCTCTCGGAGGCGAATGCGCTTTGCATTGATCTGCACAAAAACGGACGCCCACCGCGCACACGGCATATCTCGCTGCTGGTGAAAAATCGCGTGGGGCTGAAGAACCTCTATGAGCTTGTCTCCAAAAGCCATTTGGAGCATTTCCGCAAAAGCCCCATCATTCCGAAAAGCCTACTCATGCAGCACCGCGAGGGGCTTATTGTCGGCTCGGCTTGTGAGGCGGGTGAGCTGTTTCAGGCGGTGACACGCCATCGGAGCGAGGCGGAGCTGCGGCGTATTGCGTCTTTCTATGACTACCTTGAGATCATGCCGCTGGCGAATAACCGCTTTATGCTGCACAATGGCTCGGTGGAAACGGAGGAGGAGCTGCGCGGCTTCAACCGGCGCGTCGTTGCGCTGGGGGAGGAGCTTGGCATACCCGTTTGCGCCACCGGCGACTCGCACTTCATCGACCCGGAGGACGAGATTTACCGCCACATTCTGCTCAACACAAAGGGCTTCTCCGACGCAGATCAGGATATGCCGCTCTATCTGCGCACCACGGACGAAATGCTGGACGAGTTTGCCTATCTCGGCGAGGAAAAGGCCTATGAGGTCGTCGTTACGAACACCCGCGCCATCGCGGATATGGTCGAGGGTCAGGTGGCGCTGCTGCCGGAGCACCATCTCTATCCGCCGGTCATCGAAAACTCCGACGGTCAGCTCAAGGATCTGGTGTATGGCCGTCTGCGCGAGCTATATGGCGAGCACCCGGAAAAGCTCATCACCGACCGTGTGGAGCTTGAAATGAATACGATACTCTCGCGCCACTTCGACGTTATCTATATGTCGGCGCAAAAGCTGGTGGCCGACTCCAACGCGCACGGCTATCTTGTCGGAAGCCGTGGCAGCGTCGGCTCCTCGCTCGTCGCCTATCTCTCCGGCATAACGGAGGTGAACTCCCTCCCGGCGCACTATCTTTGCCCGAAATGCTACCGCACGGATTTTGAGTCCGGCAAGGGCTACGGCTGCGGCGCGGATATGCCGGACAAGCTCTGCCCGGACTGCGGCGTAGAGATGAAAAAAGAGGGCTTTGACATCCCCTTTGCCACCTTCCTCGGCATTAAGGGCGATAAGGTACCCGATATTGACCTCAACTTCTCCGGCGAGTATCAGGCCAAGGCGCACGAATACACCAAGACCCTGTTCGGCGCGGACCATGTGTTCAAGGCCGGTACGGTCGGTACGATCGCGGAGAAAACGGCCTATGGCTATGTGCGGAAGTACGCCGAGGAAAAGGGTCTCCACTTCAATCAGGCGGAGATGAACCGGCTGGCGCAGGGGCTTGTGGGCGTGAAGCGCACCACTGGGCAGCACCCCGGCGGGCTTGTCATCATCCCGCAGGACATGGATGTGACGGACTTCTGCCCGGTGCAGCACCCGGCAGACGACGCAGGCTCCGGCATTATCACGACCCACCTTGAATACCACTTCATGGAGGACTATCTGCTCAAGCTTGACGAGCTTGGCCACGATAACCCCACCATGATCAATATGCTTGAAAATCTCACCGGCACGGATGCCAAGACCATACGGCTCGACGACGCGGAGACGATGAGCCTTTTCAAATCTCCCAAGGCGCTCGGTGTGCCGGACGATGACCCCATCATCGGGCAGACCGGCTCGCTCGGTATCCCGGAGTTCGGCACGGGCTTCACGCGCCAAATGCTGGTCGATACCCAGCCGGATAAGTTTGATATGCTCGTGCGGCTGTCCGGCTACTCCCACGGCACGGGCGTGTGGCTGGGAAATGCGCAGGAGCTTATTAAATCCGGCACGGCCTCCGTCAGCGAGACCATCGGCTGCCGCGACGACATCATGCTCTACCTCATGAGCATGGGCATTGACGCAAACACCGCGTTCAAGTCGATGGAGAACGTCCGCAAGAAAAACAAGCAGCTCACGGACGAGCAGGTGCAGGCCATGCGCGAGCACCATGTGCCGGAGTGGTACATCGAATCCTGCCACAAAATAGAGTACCTTTTCCCGAAGGCACACGCCGTGGCTTATGTTCTGATGGCGTTCCGTATCGCGTGGTATAAGGTGCATTATCCGCTGGCGTTTTACTCGGCGCTGTTCTACCGCCGCAGCCAGAAGGACTCCTTTGACGCGCAGATGATGACGAATGGCATTCACTATGTCAAAAGCAAGATAAAGGAAATCCAATCCAACCCCAACGCCACCGCCAAGGAGGAGGATCTCCTCACGACCTTGGAAATGGTCTATGAGTTCTATATGCGCGGCTTCGACTTTGCGCCGATAGACCTCTATGAATCGGATGCCAGCAAATTCCTTCCGGTGGGGGACAAGCAGCTTCGCGTACCATTCGTGGCGGTGTCCGGGCTGGGTGAGACGGCGGCGGAGGATCTGGCGCGTGTCCGCACACAGCGACAAGATTTCGTCTCCGTGGAGGAGATAGCGGCGGCTTGCCCCAAGGTGAGCCAGACCCACCTTGCCGTGCTGCGGGAGCTGGGCGCGTTCGGCTCTATGCCGGAGGAAAGCCAAATGAGCCTCTTTTGAGGCGGCTTGTAATCCGGCGGGCGCTGTCGTATAATAGGGATAAGCATGGCGCAAAAAATCCCCGAAGCACTGTGCATCGGGGATTTTTGCGGATAAAAGGAGCGGAAGCATGAGCGTTACATTGATTTTCTGGATCATCGGTCTTATCTTTGGCGCGGTGATGTATTGGCAAGCCTACGCATGGAACTGGGTGTGGTGGAAGTGCTTGATTTTCGCCGTTGCCATGATGTTGGCTGCCGTGCTGGTGCTGGGACTGTGCAAGTCGCTCGTGCTCAAGCTCGTCGGAAAGGGTACGGGTCTGCTTGACGCGGTGAAGGCGAAGCTGGGCTGACACCCGCGCTTACAGCTGCGTAAACAGCTCCTGCCACACGGCAAAGGCGTCGCGGAAGGCGGCGCGGTTGGCCTCACGCTTTTCGCGCTCGCATTTATAAATACCAAGGATAAAGTCGCGCTCCGCGAGCCTTACCCAGCTGCGGTAGCAGTGGATTCCGTCGGCTGCGCCGACTTTCCATATCACGTTGACCTCACCGGCCAGAGCCTCGGAGTCGTCGCCGCCCCACCATTTGAAGATGTAGTCGATACCGACGAGGTTTGTAAAGCCCTCCTCGCGCAGACCGCCCAGCGCGTTTGGATCCTCGGAAAGGGATTCCTCCCACTGTGTCAGACCGAGCGCCATGTTGTTCTGCCACAGGTTGCGGATGCGGTCTGCCAGCTTGTCGGCACAGACCTGCCACGCCTTTTCCGCCTGTGTTTTTTCCAAAACCTTGCCAATAAGCATATATTTTCTTCCTCCTGTTTTATATTCGGAACATCTGAAAAAATTATATCATCAATTCTCGCGCTTGTCTACACACGGCGCGTCCATAAAAAGAAAGGAATCTCATGGATCTCATCAAATTCAAAGAGCTTTTAAACACACTCCCCAGCTTCAACAGCTTCAACAACATCAAATTCACCGTTGTGGAGGAGGGCTACTGCGAGTGTCAGGTGGAGCTGACGCAGGCGGGGCGCAACCCGCAGGGCGTTGCCCACGGCAGCCTTTTGTTCCAGCTTTGCGACTGCGTGACCGGCGCTGCCTCCGCGAGCTTTGACCGCGATATGCTCACCCAGTCGGCGAGTATCCACTATCTGCGTCCGGCCTCCAGCGGCATTTTGACGGCAAAAAGCCGCCTCATCCGTGTCGGTCGCCGCACAGCGCTTTTCGGTGCGGAGGTATACGACGACCGTGACCGCCTCTTGTGTACGGGCGAGTTTGAGATATTCTATGTCGGCGGCGATGTGAAGTGGGGCGAGAAAAGCCCCGAAGCGTCCGCCGAGCCTACAAAATGATAAAAATGTCCCCGGCTCACCAGAGCCGGGGACGCGCTTATATCCGATTCATTCAATGGCCTCGTCGAGTGCGGCGAGTACGCGCTCAAAGGTGGCAAGCTCCTCCGGGGAAAATTGCTGTTGTAGCTTGTCGGCGGCACGATCGAAGAAGTTACAGCTCGTGTCATAGTAGCGGTAGAAGCGCTCGCCCACGGAGACGTGGCACTCGCGCTTGTCCTCATCCGAGGCCGTGCGGACGACATAGCCCTTGGCGGAGAGGTTGTTGATTTTATACGTCGCGTTCGGCTGGCTGATACCAAGCGCGTCAGCCAGCGCGGAGACGGTGGGATTGCCGAGAAGATAGACAACATCCACGGCAAAGGCCTCCGTTGCGCTGAGCGAGCCGTCGCGCTCACGGATGCGGCCAAAAAGCTCACGGTAATGGACGAGCCGGAGCTTGCGGTAAAAGTCCTTCAGTTGTTCGGTCAGCATAATCTTACCTGCCTCATTCCCTCTGTGATGTATAAATTATTTTATCTTGAACGTAAATGTTTGTCAATATCCTGTGGCTTGGTTTTCTGGACAAAAAAGCGCGGCGGCGTATACCATTTCACTTCTTGATATGATATAATATCCCATGAATATTCTGATTTTTGTCGATCGGAGGCGGAATGTGAATATCCGTAAGCTGCAAAAAAAGCTCGACACCCGCTTTGGTGGGCGCGTCCATGTCCGTGAGGAGGAGGGGCTGCGCCGTGTGACGGGGGAGCTGGACGATTGGAACGACGTGGTGGCCGCGTGTTATATGTGCGCGGAGAAATTCTCCAAGACCCATGTCGTCAACGACATACACTTCACCGGCGGAACGGACAGCTCCGTGCGCCATGCGTCCCTGCGTGATAACGCCTTGGAGGGGCGAAAGCCGGATGTGCTCGTCATCGGCGGCGGTATCTCCGGCGCGTCGATACTGCGCGAACTTACGAAATGGAAGCTCGACGCGCTGCTCATCGAAAAGGGAAGCGACCTCGCGGCGGGCGCGTCGAGCCGCAACACCGGCGAGGTACACCCCGGCATGGATCTCAACCTCGGCTCGCTCAAGCAGCACTATGAAATACTGGGCAACCACCGCTTCGACACGCTCTGTGAGGAGCTGGACGTTCCCTTTGAGCGTTCGGGACAGTACGCCTGTGTGCGCATGGGGGCGCTGCGTCCGATATTGAGCCTGCTCTGCCTGTACCGCCGCGCCGTATGCGGGACACGCGGCACACGCATTATGGGCAAAAGGGAGCTGTACGAGCGCAATCCGCAGCTTGCACCCGGCTATAAATTCGCCGTATACGACTGGTCGGCAGGGGTCGTCTGCCCCTATGGGCTGACCATCGCCATGGCGGAAAACGCCGTCACGAACGGCGCGGACGTTTCGCTGAACACGGAATGTGAGGGCATGGAGCTGGAAAACGGGCGTATCACCGCCGTACACACCAACCGTGGGACGATATATCCCCGCATTGTCGTGAACGCGGCGGGCACCTTCTGTGAGGAGATCGCTCGCATGGCGGGCGGCCGCTTTTTCTCCATCCATCCCCGCCGCGGAACGAACTCCATTCTCGACAAGGCAGACCGCGCTCTCGTCTCCGGCGTGGCCTCCGGCGCACTTGACCGCAGCAACGTCCGCGCCCACACCAAGGGCGGTTGTATCGCGCCCACGGCGCATGGCAATCTGCTGGTCGGACCTGACGCGGTGGAGACATGGGAAAAGGAAAACTACGCCACAACGCGCCAGAGCGTGGCATGGAGCTTTGAGCGCCAGCGGCGCACCGTGCCGACGCTCACGGAGCGGGATATGATAACCTGCTTCACCGGCGTTCGCGCCCCCAGCTTTGAGGAGGATTTCATCCTTGAACAGGGGCGCAAGACGAAGAATATCGTCCACGTCGCCGCCATCCAGTCGCCCGGTCTGACGGCCGCACCCGCATTCGCCGTGGATATGGCGGCGCTGTGCGTGAAGCTGCTGGGCGGTGCGCCGGAAAACCCGAACTATGACCCGAAGCGCCACGGCTATGGTCGCGTGGCGGAGCTGAGCCTCGACGAGCGGGAGGCGCTCATCGAAAAGAACCCGGACTACGGCGTGATCGTCTGCCGCTGCGAGGAGGTATCCAAGGGCGAGATACTGGACGCGCTTCGCGCTCCTATCTGTGTGCCGACGGTCGACGGTATCAAGCGCCGTGTGCGTCCCGGCTCCGGGCGCTGTCAAGGCGGCTTCTGCGGTCCGCTCGTGACGCAGATCATTGCCGACTATATGCATGAGCCGGTGGAGGCTGTCACCAAGGACGGCGGACGCTCCATCATCAATTTCGGTCCCACCAAGGGGCAGAGCGGGGAGGCGGACGACGCATGAACTACGATGTGACCGTGATCGGCGGCGGTCCCGGCGGGCTTGCCGCAGCCATCGAGGCGACGCGCACAGGGGCGTCTGTATTGCTCATTGAGCGGGAGGCCTCGCTCGGCGGTATGCTGAAGCAATGCGTTCATGACGGCTTCGGTCTTCAGCGCTTCGGCGAGCGTCTGGCGGGACCCGAATACGCCGAACGCTTCATCCGGCTGTTCCACTCGCTTGATATCGACTGCATTACCCTTGGCTTTGTGACCTCCGTGAAGCAGACGGAAACGGGCTATGAGCTTGCCGTTGTGACCCGCAGCGGCATACAGACCGTCAATACCAAAACCCTCGTGCTTGCCACGGGCTGCCGCGAGCGCACCGGCAAGCAGGTGTCCATCCACGGTACACGACCCTCCGGCGTTATCACGGCGGGCGCAGCACAACATTATGTCAACCTCATGGGTGTCATGCCCGCCCACCGCGCCGTCATCCTCGGCTCTGGGGACATCGGTCTCATCATGGCGCGGCGGCTCACACTGGAGGGCGCAAAGGTGCTCGGCGTGTATGAGATTCTACCATATCCCTCCGGGCTGGCGCGGAACATCAGTCAATGCCTCAACGACTTTGATATTCCGCTCTATCTCTCCAAAACGGTCACGCGGGTATTTGGCACGGAGCGCTTGGAGGCGGTGGAGATATGCGACGTGGACGAGCGCTTGCAGCCCATTGACGAGACGGCTGTGCGCGTCGAATGTGATACGCTGCTGCTGTCCGTGGGGCTTATCCCGGAAAACGAGCTGGCAAAGAAAATCGGCTGCACCATGAACGAAAAGGGGACTGCGCCTGTCTGCTCGGAGACGCTGGAATGCTCCATGCCGGGTGTGTTCGTCTGCGGCAACGCCCAGCGTGATTTTGACGTGGTGGACTGGGTATCCAAGTCCGGCGACACCGCCGGTCACAATGCCGCCGTGCTCGCGCTGGGACAGGGCGAGGCGGAGGCTTTCAAGCAGCCGAAAAATGCCGAGGCGGTCAAAAAGCCCATCGGCGACGGCGATATCGTCTGCATCGTATGCCCGAACGGCTGTATCATGCACGTTGCGGAGGACGGGACGGTCAGCGGCAACCGCTGTCCGCGTGGCGCGGCCTTTGCCGAGCATGAGCGCACAGCGCCGACCCGCAGCGTCACGACCACGGTGCGCACGGTCTTTCCTGCGCTGCCGGTGCTGCCGGTGCGCACGGATGGAGAGGTGCCGAAGTCGCGCATGGGCGAGGTGACGCGGGCGGCTGCCGCCATCGTGCTTGACCGTGCGGTCGAGGTCGGGCAGGTTGTTGCCGAAAACGTCGGCGGTCTCGGTGTTGATCTCGTGGCGACGCGCTCTTATGACCCCAAAGGGGAGACAACGCTATGAATGAGCCGCTCATCCTCACCTTTGATGTTGGAACGCAGAGTATGCGGGCGCTGCTGCTCGATAAGAGCGGCGCGGCACACGGCTCTATGCAGCAGGTATACGATGAGCCGTACTACTCCCGCAACCCGAACTGGGCGGAGCAGAGGCCGGATATGTACTTTGAAACGCTGTGCTCCCTCTCCTCGCGGCTGCACACGGCGTACCCGAATGAATTCCGGCGCGTTATTGCCGTGGCACTGACGGTGTTCCGCGACACGGTCGTGTGCGTGGACGCGGAGGGAAAGCCGCTGCGCGACGCGATACTGTGGATGGATCAGCGCCGCGTCCGTCAGCCGAAGCCGCTTCCGGTGGCCAAAAAGCTCATGTTCGCCGCCGTCGGCATGACCGACACCATCGATATGCTCACACGCACATCCATTTGCAACTGGCTTGCGGAGAACGAGCCTAAGCTGTGGGAGAAGACGGACAAGTACATCATGCTCTCGACCTATCTCTGCTTCCGCCTCACGGGGCGCATGGCGGATTCCGTCGCATCCATGATCGGGCACATCCCCTTTGACTATAAAAACCGCGTCTGGGACAAAAACGGTCTGACCCGCTGCTTATACGACATCCCGCAGGACAAGCTCTGTGAGCTTGTTCCCGCCGGGGCGGTGCTTGGGCATATCCCGGAGGCAGTCGCGGCTTTTTCCGGCATACCGGCGGGGCTGCCGCTCATCGCTACCGGCTCGGACAAGGGCTGTGAGACGCTGGGGCTGTCCGTGCTGCATGAGGATCAGGCGGCGCTCTCCTTCGGCACCTCCGCCACCGTCCAGTTCGCCTCGCATAAATATTTTGAGCCGACGCCCTTTATGCCCGCCTATCCCGCTGTGCCGAACGAGCTATATAACGGCGAAATACAGCTTTTGCGCGGCTACTGGATGCTGACATGGTTCAAGCAGAATTTTGCCGAGGTCGAGTGCGTTCAAGCGGAAAAGCTCGGCTGCAGCGCGGAGGAATTGCTGAATCGCCATCTGGCGGAGATACCTGCCGGGTCGGATGGGCTGCTCGTGCTGCCGCATTGGACACCCGGTCTCTCCACGCCGAGTGCGCGTGGCGCGATGATCGGCTACTCCGACGTACACACAAAATACCACGTCTACCGCGCTATCATCGAGGGAATCAACTTCGGTCTTATGGAGGGACTTTACGCCATGCAAAAATCCTCCAAGCAGCGTATCGCCCGCCTGTACGCAGGTGGCGGCGGCTCGCGCTCGGATGAGATATTGCAGATCACCGCCAATATGTTCGGTCTGCCGGTACACCGCATCCAGACAAACGAGGCCTGTGCCCTGGGGGCAGCTATGTGCGCGTTTGTGGCGTGTGGGGAGTTTGCGGACTATGACGAGGCCGTCTCCGCCATGGTGCATATCAAGGACGTGTTTACGCCGGACAGAACGGAACACGCGCTGTACAAGCAGATATACGACGAGGTTTTCAGCAAATACTATAAAACCTTGTACCCGCTGCACCGGCGGCTTGCGGCGCTGACAAGGAGGGCACAGCGATGACGAAACCGTACAAGGGCTTTGAACCGCGCTGGATACGCGAGCGTGCGCCGGAGGGCTCGCTGCGGAGCGTGTTCTGCTGGGGCGACCCCGATTTTGTAAAATACCCGAAGGAATCGCTTTTCAAGCTGATGAAGCAGAGCTTTCATCTGACGGACGAGGATTTCAAGGACTACGCCGTGAATCCCGGCTTGGAGCCGGTCGTGCTTGACCGACCCTCCGCCATGACGGAGGATGAACTTGCGTCTCTCCGCGCCATCGTGGGCGAGGACGGCGTTTCCACCGGAGACTATGAGCGCTTTTCCGTCGCCTACGGTAAGACGGGCTATGACATCCTGCGCTCTCGTGAGCACCGCTTTGAGTCGCTGCCGGATGTGGTCGTATACCCGGAGACGACGGAGCAGGTCGAGCAGCTTGTGGCGTGGTGCGTGGAGCACGCAAAGCCGCTCTATGTATACGGCGGCGGCTCATCCGTCACACGCGGCGTGGAGCCGGTATGCGGCGGCGTGTCGCTTGATATGCGGCGGCGCTTCAACAAGGTTTTGTCCTTCAACGAGATCGACCAGACCATCACGGTACAGGCCGGTATCTCCGGTCCAGCACTGGAGGCGGCGCTCAACGACGCACCCGCCCGCTTCGGCGCGAAGCGCCGCTATACCTGCGGTCATTTCCCGCAGAGCTTTGAATATTCGAGCGTCGGCGGCTGGGTCGTAACACGCGGCGCAGGGCAGAACTCCACCTATTACGGCACGATTGCCGACATCGTCCTGTCGCAACGCTACGCCACGCCTGTCGGCGTTATCGAAACGCCGCACTGTCCCCGTCAATCCACAGGCCCCGACCTCAACCAGCTTATGATGGGCTCGGAGGGGACGTTCGGCGTTCTGACGGAGGTGACGCTCAAGGTCTTCCGCTATATGCCGGAAAACCGCAGGCGCTTCTCCTACATCTTCAAGGACTGGGAGACGGCAATGGAGGCCGCCCGCGAGATGATGCAGGCCGAGTGCGGCTTTGCGAGCGTGTTCCGCCTCTCCAACCCGGAGGAGACGAGTCTCATGCTGCGGCTCTATAACGTCGACGAAACGCCGCTGCACCCGTTGCTCGACAAGCTTGGCTACCGCGATATGCAGCGCTGTCTTTTCCTCGGCTTCACCGACGGCGAGCGCGGTTATAGCCGCAATGTGGCGCGTAATATCCACCGCATTGCCCGCCGTTATGGGGCGCTGCCACTGGGCGGCTTCGTATGCCGGAGCTGGGAAAAGGGACGCTTCAATGACCCCTATCTGCGCGACACGATGATGGACTTCGGCATTGTCACCGATACGCTGGAATGTGCCGTCAACTGGTCGGATATGGCGCGGGTACACGACGAGGTACGCAAGGTATGCCACGCACTGCCGGACTGCATCGTCACAACGCATATGTCCCACTGCTACCCGCAGGGTGCAAACCTCTATTTCATCTTCATCAACCGGCTGGCCGACGCTGCCCGTTTTAAGGAATATGTCGATTCCATCCTCGACGCAATACAGCGCTCCGGCGCGGCTATCAGCCATCATCACGGCGTCGGAAAGATGTTCGCGCCGTGGCTGGAGGGCTATCTCGGACGGACGGAATACGGCGCAGTGCGGGCGCTGAAAAACTATTTCGACCCGAATTACCGCATGAATCCCGGTGGAACGATTGGTCTCGATCTTCCTGAATCGGAAAAACGCTTTTTGAGGGAGTAAGCCATGGGAAAAAGTCTTGGCGTATTTGACAGCGGCTTTGGCGGCCTGACGGTGCTGCGTCCGCTGCTCGGAAACGGTCAGTTTGACCGCTTCGTCTATTTCGGTGACACTGACCGCGTGCCATACGGGACGCGGGACGCAGACACGATACGCGCCTTTGCACTGGCCGACACGCGCTTTTTACTGTCGCAGGGCGTGGACGCGCTCGTTATCGCCTGCAACACCATCACGGCGGTCGCACTCGACGCGATACGCGAGGCCTCCGGCTTGCCTGTCTACGGCGTGATCGCACCGGCAGCGGCTGCGGCGGCCAAGTCCACGAAAAACGGCAAAATCGGTCTCATCGCCACGGCGGCCACGGTGCGCAGCGGCGTATATGAACGCGCCATCCATGAAGTCAAGCCCGCCGCCGTGCTGACGCAGGTGCCATGTCCGCTGTTTGTCAATCTGGTGGAATACGGCTTCACCGCACCGGGCGACCCCGTTACGGCGGCAGCCTGTGAGCACTATCTCGCGCCCATACGCGAGGTCGGCTGTGATACCGTCGTCATGGGCTGCACACATTTTCCCGTCATCGAGACAGCCATTCGGCAAGCGCTGGGGGAGAGCGTGACCCTCATTGACTGCGGCGTGGAGCTTTCCAAAACCATAGGCAGCGAGCCGCGAGACGCAGCGCCTGCGGTGGAGCTTTTCGTCAGCGGCGACCCCGCGCCCTTTGACACCCAGCGGCGGCGCTTCCTGCCGGAGCTTGACGCTTTGCCCGCGCAAAGGATCGACATTACGAAATATTGAGAGCATACAAAAAAGGCGGCGTTCCGAATAAAATAGAAGTCAGGAAAACCTCACCCCTGACTTCTATTCAAGCTATTCAGTCTTTTACAAACGGTGTTATAATAGACTGGATTTATTTCGATACCAATATATTCCCTATCCAATTCTTTGGCAGCTTGCAATGTTGACCCACAGCCACAAAACGGATCTAATACTGTTTGCCCCCTTATTGTTGTTAGTTCAATTAAATATTTCATAAGCGAGACTGGTTTTTGAGCAGGGTGTAAACCCCGATCTGATTTTTCCGCTTTACACTTGATGATATTAGAGCATATCTCTATACCTTGATTTAGCAGCGGATTGTTTTTAATAGCACCTTCGTTGTATCCTCCAACTTCATTTTGAAGAATGTTATCTGTCAGGGTCTCACCAAGTGCGTAGGGTTTTACGAACCATAAAATCGGTTCAAATAGTGGTCTTAGATTTCCAAGTTTCCAACCGCTCCATTTTTTTGCATTTATAAAGTCATTTCTTTTTTCAAAGACAACTGAAACATTTTGAGCTCTATGGGCAGCAGCGTCTTTTTGCCAAGAAAGCATATCCTTAAAAGTGAAGCCAGCATCTTCTAAGGCGCAAATACACCTATGCGCATACCTCCGACCCGCGAATATGAAACAACTAGCACCCGGCTTGAGTACTCTTAACCATTCCGATGCCCATTTAGTACACCATTGATAATATTCTAAGGGAATCTGCTTATCTGCTTCTGACCAACCATTTAAAGGTTTTCCTCGTGTCTTAAAAACCGAGCTTTTGCTTTGTGCCGGACTTCTTCCGAGCAGAGCCGAATTTGTATTATTATGTAGAACATCCCATTCATCAAACGAGATTCCATAAGGAATATCTGAAAGAATTAAATGTATGGAATTATCATCAATTTTCTTTATTTCTTTAATTGAATCACCGCAAATTACAGTATTCACATTATTCTCCTATAAGGATGAAACAAATCTTTCAATTGTTGAGATTCTTTCCAATACTTTTTTGCTTTTTAATAATTTAGCTATTGCTTCATCTCTAGTCAATGTTGTTATTGCATCTTTT
>CAVIIB010000028.1:16096-20282 GCA_963642815.1 Oscillospiraceae bacterium
GCATTAAGATATTCCAATTCGAAACTACCTCTATTGCGAATAATTTCTTTGCAAGCCTCCAATTGTTCATTAAATCTTTGAATTGGAACTGAAATTCGGTCGCAAAGTATTTGGTTTATATATGGAAACTGGCAGTTCATTCTATCTGCATAAGCTATTCTTGTATCTCTCGCCAGCCTAACTGGGGCATTCCAGATAGCTTCTAAGCTCAGGGTATCGGTTTCCGTTACATTGTTCTCCAATAAAAACAAAATGTGTTCCCACGAAAGCAAACACACTTGCTTATCTAAGGCAGATGAGTAAATTTGGCTTACGGTATTTGGATATTGGAAATACGGAGCAACAAGCAAAGCAAAATCGTGTTCTGCCCCGCGCCAATTACTTAATGTGTCAATTTTAAAATCCTTTTGGTTTTTCGCCGTTCGGCTCAACCTAAACGTTTTGGCATCTGCAACCAGAGTATATCCATGAATACTCCGCGCAATAATATCTGCACTGTTACCTCGCTCGTTTACCGCAACTGAAAGAATTCCGAGTTCCGAAAAACAACGAGCTAAAACACAGTCTGACGCTTTTGAAAACAATTTTTCTGAAGAGGAACTTGCCTCAATGCACTCTGGAATAGTTCCGATTTCTTTTACTATGTCAACCACTGTCCTCTTGCTTAAACCGTTAACGTATTCCTTGATTTCATATGATGCTTCAGAAAATTTTCTTGTTTCTGAGAGCCTAGTGATTGTACTAATAAATTGGTTGAAACTCATATCAACACCACCTTTTTATTAGAGTATAACATATGCGAGTTATATTATCAAACGTTTTTATATCGTTCTTTTTATTCATAAATAAGTTTTTCTCGTATTATGTACACAAAAGAACGTGGAGCTTTTAAAGCGGTATATTCAATGGCTATTTCGGTTAATATATCATATTTCTAAACTTTTTATAATGGCACTTGTTGCGCTTCCTTTCCCGTGGCAGGCATACAATCTTTTCTATTCTTACTTGTCGGAGATCTCGATACGGTCGTTATAGTTACCCCAGAAGTAGTCGGCGATGAACGAGCCGTAGTGCTGGCGGGAGACATAGACCTTGCAGCGGCTGGGGACGTTTTCAAAGAGATCCTTGCCGGGGATGAGGACGTTCTGACCCTCGGCGTCGATATAGATGCCGGAGAGCGCCGGTGCGCCGTCAAACGCACCCATGACGATACGGGTGATGTTTGACTGGATATAGATGGTCGTCAGCTTGTTACAGCCGTCAAAGCTGCCCGCACCAAGCTCCGTGACCGTCGTTCCGTCGATCTCCCACGGGACCTCAAGCTCCTTGAGCGCCTTGCCCGCGTCCGTCACGCCGGTAATACGAAGCCCGGTGTCGGCGCTTTCCGTGAGGAAGTATTCCGCGTCGGCGCTGGAGCCCTTTGCAACGGGGGCGGGCGTCGCCTCAACCGTCTCGCTCGTTTCCTCCGTTTCCTCGCTCTCTGTCTCCGGCTCCTCGCTCACCTCGCCGCTAGCCTCGCCGGAGGGTTCAAGGGAGGTTCCGTCAGGGCGGATGAGCGGCGCGTCCAGCGTCATGCTCACGCGCTCACCGTCGCCGATCACATTGACCAGATCCTGCGTCAGATTCGCCGTGTGGACAGACACGCCGCGGGTGTTGACATGGTAGTTGGTATCATAGAAATATCCCGGCCAGAGGATATAGTCGTCGAGGTTGGAGATGACCTCGCAGTCAAGCTGCTCGCGCAAGTATGTGGCGTAGGTCAGCCGCTCCTCGTAATCCTGCTGGACGGCGAGAATATTCATCGGCGGGTAGGACCAATAGACGGTCGCACCCTGCCGCTCGCAGTAGGCCACATAGTCGTTCACATAGTCGATAAATTCATCGTCGATGATGGACGGGTCGAGATCGATAAGGACTTCATCGTCAAACCAGTCGTCCATGTCCACGTCGTTACGACGGAACACCATATCGCCGCGCTCGTTAAAGGAGCTGTGGCTGTACACGTCGTTCGGCTGCGCCTTGCCATAGCGGTAGAAGTTGAGCTTTTTCTGGGCATACGTCCAGAATGAACCGATCATCTGACCAATTTTATCGCCGCGCAGCTTAAACAGCATGGTAAAGTCGGAGTCGCAGCACTGCCAGAAGCCCTCGCCGTTGAAGGTCATGGACATGGTTTGATGATCCGGCTCGGCGGCGATCACAACGATGTCGCCCTCGTGGATGTGACCGCGTGTGAGGTCGAGCATGATGGTTGTACCGAGAGGACCGTAGAGACCGAAGTTGACGACCGGGCGACCGAGATAGTTTTCCATCATCTCGGAGTTGACACCAAAGGCCACGCTGCTGCCGCCGATGACGACGATTTTTTCGCCCTCCACCGTGCGCAACCGCTCGTATTTGTCGGCCATCTCGCCGAAATACACCTCGTCAAAGCGCTCCGGCATGATGAGTACGGCGGCGACGATGACCGCCATGCCGAGTATGATCGCCAGCGCGAGGGCGACGATAACGCGAATTGTCTGTTTCATACGCCCGCCCCCTTAAAACTGGAAGTAGATGAACGCCGCCGCGCCGTCTCCGGCAAGCAGCATGATCCACGCGCACACGATGCACATGACAAGCAGCGCACAGCCCTCGCCCTTGGCAAGCAGCCCGCCGGTCGGCTGGCGCATCGGCCAGTCCTGAATAAAGAGTCGGTCGAGCAGACTCATCATAAACAGGGACAGCAGTACAATGATGACGTCCATGCCCGTCATGTTGAGCTCCGCCAGAACACCCGTAAAGCGCCAGTTGGTGAAAAGGCTGCCGAGCAGCGTACCGAGATCGGCCACGGAATTTGCACGGAAGAAGATGAGCGCGAAATTGCAGAGCAGGAAGGTGACGGTGCGCTTCCACAGGGCGAAGCCCTTGGAGTCCATGTTGACATGGAGCTTTGTCCAGAGCTTTTTGCGGCTCTTATCCGTCAGACGCTCGATGACCTGATAGACACCGTGTATCGCACCCCAGAGGACGAACGTCCACGCAGCGCCGTGCCAGAGGCCGGAGAGCAGGAAGGTGACAAAGAGCGCCAGACACTGCGGTATCATCGCGCCGAGACTGCGGTGTCCGGTGCGCTTGCCCCAGTCACGCGCACGGCGGCTGAGCCTTTTATTGGTGGCGATGGGGTAGAACACATAGTCGCGGAACCAGCTTGTCAGACTGATGTGCCAGCGCTCCCAAAATTCGTGGATACTCCGCGCCATGAACGGCAGGCGGAAGTTCTGCATGAGGCGTATGCCCATAATACGTCCCGCGCCTACGGCGATGTCGGTATAGCCGGAGAAGTCGCAGTAGACTTGGAAGGTAAAGAGAAATGTGGCGAGGATGACGGCGGGTGCAGACGCGCCGGGGTTGTCGTTGTAGACAGCGTTCACGAAGCCGGCCAGCCCGTCGGCCACTACGACCTTTTTGAAGAAGCCGCAGAGCATACGCTTCAAGCCGACGTAGAAATCCTCGCGGTTGAATTTGTGCTCCTCGTGCAGTTGGGGTAGCAGATTTTCCGGCCTTTCGATGGGGCCCGCGACAAGCTGTGGGAAAAAGGAGACAAACAGCGCGTAATAGCCGAAATGCCGCTCGGCCTTGATGGTGCCATGGTATACGTCGATGACGTAGGAGAGCGTCTGGAAAGTGTAGAAGCTGATACCGACAGGGAGGATGAGCTGCAAAACAAGGTCATCCACATCCAGCGAAAAAGCCCGCAGCAGCCCAGTGACCGAGAGGGACAGAAAGTTGAAGTACTTAAAGAAGAACAGCACGCCGAGGCTCGCAATGAGCGTGATGAGCAGATAGCCGTGCCGCTTTTTTGCGTCCTGCGTGTCCTCAAGGCGGATGCCCGCCCAATAGGATACCAGCGTCGTGAACAGAATGAGGAACACGAGCGCCGGATTCCAGCTCATGTAGAAGTAGTAGCTGGCCGCAAGCAGCCACACCCAACGCCAGCGCTGCGGAAGCAGGAAATACAAAACGGTGACGACAGGGAAGAAAATCAGAAAGGACAGGGAGTTAAAGGTCATCTCTTGCCACCTCCCAGCCGGAAGATAAGTCCGAACGCGCCGGAGACGAGATAGAACAGCAGCACATATTTCTCACCCAGCATGGTGAAGTATAGAATGGGAAGCGCCGCCGCCAGCCACACAAGCAGCAGAGC
>CAVIIB010000029.1:0-20147 GCA_963642815.1 Oscillospiraceae bacterium
TATTCGCCCTGTATTTTGCCCCGAAAGCAAGAAAAAACCTCTCTTGTCTTGGTAGACAAAAGAGGTTTCTTTTATGGTGCGGGAGATGGGACTTGAACCCACACGTCTATGGTTGGACACAGGCACCTCAAGCCTGCCTGTCTGCCTATTCCAGCACTCCCGCGAGGCACTTGCCTATTATAGCAGATTCATCCGCTTTGTCAACTTGAAATTTCGGGTTTTTGCAAATTTTCGGTGCGGAGGGCTTGTGCGGTGAATACAAAGGCGAGAACAAGCGCCGCGCCCATGGAAAGTCCCGCGAGCAGCATGGGGTAGGAATAGCTCACCACAAGCGCGTAGCGCCCGCGCAGGTAGGCGTGATAGCCGAACAGAGAGCCGATGCTCGTCAGCACCGCGCCGACGGCGGCTCGCGGCCATGTGACCGCCGCGATGAAGCTGAGAATGTCGGCGAGGATGAAATAGCGCTCGTGCATATGCGGCAGGAGGTAGGGAATGCCGGTGCAGAGGATGAGCGCCATGCCGAGCAGGACGCGGGCGGTCAGCGCCTCGCGGCGGAGGTACGCCCACACGAACACGGCGAGGCAGAGCCCAAAGGCCAGCGCGATACCGAGGGCGGCGGCGTTCTCCGACAGCGGCGCGAAGCTCGTCACGGCGAAGACGGAGGGGGCGTTGTAGTTCAGTCCCTCGCCGATGGAGCTTGTATTATTATAGTAGAGAAGCAGCAGGTCGATGAGGCTGCGTCCTGCGAAAACGGCGGGCAGGAGAGTCACAACATAGGCGGCGGGAAAGACAAAAAGCTGCCACAGCTTCACCCGCTTGGCGAACAGAAGCACGAGGAATATGGGCAGCAGGAAGATGGCTTGCAGCTTGATGGAGAGGCTTACGGCGGCGCAGACAACGCTCCATACGGGGCGGTCGGACAATGCGAGGTAAAGACTCCACACGGCGAACGCGGCATAGAGCGAGTCGCACTGCCCCCAATACGCGCCGTTTAGGAACACGGTCGGCAGGCAGAGCACACCGAGGAAGCAGCAAAGCCGCCGCGCACGGTCGGTGCAGATACAGGAGAGAAGCCGCAGACTGCCCCACGCCAGCAGCACGTCAAAGAGGACGGACAGCAGCTTGACGAGATAGAGGTCGGGCAGACCGAGCTGGGAGATGATGGCCAGCGCGTAGAGATAGGGGACGTTGTAGTTGCACGCCCAAAGCTCCTCGCCCAGCGCGTGCCATGCGCCGCCCTCGCGGAAATAGCCGATCCAGCGGCTTACCCAGTCGATATAGTCGAGCGTCTCGTGGTCGAAGCAGACGAGGCGCAGCGAAAAGACCGCCGCGATGAGTACGGCAGGCAGCACAAGCGAGCGGCCATGGGGGAGCAGCCCCTCGCGGCGCAGAAGCAGGAGCGCGAGAAGCCCCTCGGCATAGAGGAGGACGGCGGCAAGGAACATGGAAAGACCCCCAAAAACAAAAAAGCGACGGCCAAACAAGCCGCCGAAAATTTTGACCCCGTAGGGCTTGACAGAGAGAATAAATAGGTGATATAATCAGTTGCTTTACGCTTAAAAAGATGGGCAAGAGCACCCATCTTCGGTACTTTCTCATTTTACCACAGCTGCTCCGAAAATCAAGATGATGGAGCGAAAAAGTAACAACCATCCCCGGCGTATCATTTTCCAAAGGAGTGATAGACAACGATGCCAAAGGATGTCTACTACGGCAAAACTCTGCGAAAGAGCTTTGCCCGCACGGACGAGATCCAAGATATGCCCAACCTGCTGGAGATCCAGAAAAACTCCTACAAGTGGTTTCTGGAAACGGGTCTGAAGGAGGTCTTCCGCGACACGGCCTCCGTCACCGACTACTCCGGCAATTTGGAGCTTTCCTTTGTGGACTACTCCATGAACGAGAGCCCCAAGTACTCCGAGCTCGAATGCAAGGCGCGTGACGCGAACTATGCCGCGCCCCTCAAGGTCTCTGTCCGTCTGCGCAACAAGGAGACGGAGGAGATCAAGGAGCAGGAGATCTTCATGGGCGACTTCCCGCTTATGACGGCGGGCGGCACCTTCATCATCAACGGTGCGGAGCGCGTTATCGTCTCCCAGATCGTCCGCTCTCCCGGCGTTTACTTCGGCGCGGATGTGGACAAGAACCAGTCCGCCATCTACTCCGCCACGACCATCCCGTACCACGGCGCGTGGCTCGAATACGAGACGGACGCGAATGACGTGTTCTATGTCCGTATCGACAAAAACCGCAAGCTGCCTGTCACTTGGCTGCTCCGTGCGCTCGGCAAGTACGACCCCGCCAAGCCCTATACATGGCTGACCTGCGTCTCCGAAACGGAGGCTGGCTGCGTCACGGATGAGGTGATAACCGAGGTCTTTGGCGACGACGTGCGCATGACCGCGACGCTGGAGCACGACAGCGTCCACAGCCGCGACGAGAGCCTTATCGAGATATACCGCAAGCTGCGTCCCGGCGACCCTCCCACGGTGGAGACCTCGGAGGCGCTGCTCGACGGTCTGTTCTTTGACCGCCGCCGCTATGATATGTCCGTGGTCGGTCGCTATAAGGTCAACAAAAAGCTGGCCGTTTGGAGCCGTATCATCGGCAAAAAGCTGGCCGCTCCCGTCACCGATCTCCAGACCGGCGAGATACTGGCCGAGGCCGGTGAGGTGCTCACCCGTGAGCGGGCGCTGGAGCTGGAGGCGCATGGTCTGCTGGAGGCGTGGGTCTACGGCAGCCACGGTGAGCAGGAGAAGCCCATGCGCGTGTTCTCCAACGGCATGGTGCCCATGTCCGCGTTTGTGCCCTTTGACCCCGCCGAGTGCGGCGTGACGGAGAATGTCCGTTACCTCGTGCTGCGCCAGCTTTTGGAGCAGTACTCCGGCGACGATGAGGCGCTCAAGGCCGCCATCGAGGACAACCTTGACGTTCTCATTCCCAAGCACATCATCGTGGACGACGTGTTTGCCTCCGTCAACTACCTCAACTGCATGGCGCACGGCATTGGTGAGCCGGACGACATCGACCACCTCGGCAACCGCCGCGTCCGCAGCGTCGGTGAGCTGCTGCAAAACCAGTTCCGCATCGGCTTTAGCCGCATGGAGCGTGTCATCCGTGAGCGCATGACGCTTCAGGACCTCGACATCATCACGCCGCAAAGCCTCATCAATATCCGCCCGGTCACGGCGGCCATCAAGGAATTCTTCGGCTCCTCGCCGCTGTCCCAGTTCATGGATCAGACCAACCCGCTGGCCGAGCTTACGCACAAGCGCCGTATGTCGGCGTTGGGCCCCGGCGGCTTGAGTCGTGAGAGAGCCAACTTCGACGTGCGCGACGTCCATTACAGCCACTATGGTCGTCTCTGCCCCATCGAGACACCCGAAGGTCCGAACATCGGTCTTATCTCCTACCTCGCGTCCTATGCCCGCGTCAACGAATACGGCTTCCTTGTCGCACCGTATCAGAAAATCGAAAAGGGGACGTGCCGCGTCACGGATCAGGTCGACTATCTGACCGCCGACCAAGAGGATCGCTTCATCGTGGCGCAGGCCTCCGAGCCGCGTGACGAGAACGGCTGCCTCATCAACGCCCGTGTCACCTGCCGTCACCGCGATGAGATCATCGAGGTCGACCGCGAGCGCGTGGACTACATCGACGTGTCGCCGCGCATGATGGTGTCCGTCGCGACGGCCATGATACCATTCCTCGAAAACGACGACGCAAACCGTGCCCTCATGGGCGCGAATATGCAGCGTCAGGCCGTGCCTCTGCTGACGACCGAGGCACCCATCGTCGCCACCGGTATCGAGCATAAATGCGCCGTGGACTCCGGCGTTTGCATACTGGCCGAGGGCGAGGGTACTGTCCTGTCCGTGGACGCTGATCACATCGTCGTCAAGTATGACGACGGCGAGACCAAGGACTACTCCATTATAAAATTCCAGCGCTCCAACCAGTCCACCTCCATCAACCAGCGCCCCATCGTCTCTGCGGGCGAGCGTGTCAAGGAGGGCGACGTGCTGGCCGATGGTCCGTCCACGTCACAGGGCGAGCTTGCACTCGGCAAGAACATCCTCGTCGGCTTTATGACGTGGGAGGGCTACAACTACGAGGACGCCATCCTGCTCAATGAGCGCGTTGTCATGGAGGACGTGTTCACCTCCATCCACATCGAGGAGCACGAGTGCGACAGTCGCGACACAAAGCTCGGCCCGGAGGAGATCACCCGCGACATCCCCGGCGTCGGCGAGGACGCGCTGAAATACCTCGACGAGCGCGGCATTATCATGGTCGGCGCTGAGATCCACTCCGGCGATATTCTCGTCGGCAAGGTCACGCCCAAGGGCGAGACCGATCTCACGGCGGAGGAGCGCCTGCTCCGCGCCATCTTCGGCGAAAAGGCGCGTGAGGTGCGCGATACCTCGCTCAAGGTGCCGCACGGCGAGTCCGGCATTGTTGTGGACGTGAAGGTCTTCACCCGCAAGGGCGGCGACGAGATGGGTCCCGGTGTCAATCAGGTCGTGCGCGTCTACATTGCGCAGAAGCGCAAGATCTCCGTCGGCGACAAGATGGCCGGTCGTCACGGCAACAAGGGCGTTGTCTCCCGCATCCTGCCCAAGGAGGATATGCCCTATCTGCCCGACGGTACGCCGCTTGACATCGTGCTGAACCCGCTGGGCGTTCCGTCCCGAATGAACATCGGACAGGTTCTCGAAGTCCACCTTGGCTACGCGGCACAGGCGCTTGGTTGGAAGGTCGCCACGCCGGTCTTCAACGGCGCGAACGAGGAGCGCATTCGCGAGAGCCTCAAGCTTGCCGGTCTGCGCGAGGACGGCAAGATCGAGCTGCGCGATGGTCGTACCGGCGAGAAATTTGACAACGACGTCACCATCGGCTACGTCTACTTCCTCAAGCTCCACCATCTGGTCGACGATAAGATCCATGCCCGCTCCACCGGCCCATACAGCCTCGTCACCCAGCAGCCGCTTGGCGGCAAGGCGCAGTTCGGCGGTCAGCGCTTCGGCGAAATGGAGGTCTGGGCGCTTGAGGCCTACGGCGCGGCCTATACGCTACAGGAGATACTGACCGTCAAGTCGGACGACGTGACCGGTCGTGTCCGCACCTATGAATCCATCGTCAAGGGACACAATATCCCCGCTCCCGGCGTTCCCGAAAGCTTCAAGGTCTTGGTCAAGGAGCTGCAAAGCCTCTGCCTCGATGTGCGTGTGCTGGATAAGAACGGCGACGTGATCGAGCTCAAGGACGATGAGGACGACGATGCCGTCAGCTTCTCGTCCGTGGAGCGCGGCGACTACCGCCGCGACCGCGATGAGCAGCAGATGGAGCAGTCCGGCTTCACCATCGAGCAGGTGGATGAGGACGAGCTTGCCCTCGACATCGGCGGCGACGACGACTACACCGATGATGACTATACCGACGATATGAATGAAGAAAAGGAGGACATCGAATCATGAGCTACGCTCCTTTTGACGCAATTCAAATTGGTATTGCCTCCCCGGAAATGATCCTCTCGTGGTCGTCCGGCGAGGTGAAGAAGCCCGAAACCATCAACTACCGCACACTCAAGCCCGAACGCGACGGTCTGTTCTGCGAGCGCATTTTTGGACCGACCAAGGACTGGGAGTGCCACTGCGGCAAGTATAAGAAGATCCGCTACAAGGGCAAAATATGCGACCGCTGTGGCGTGGAGGTAACACGCTCCAAGGTGCGCCGCGAGCGTCTGGGACATATCCAGCTCGCCACGCCTGTCAGCCACATCTGGTACTTCAAGGGAATCCCGTCCCGTATGGGCGTTATCCTTGACCTCACGCCGCGCACACTGGAAAAGGTGCTGTACTTCGGCGCGTATATCGTGACCGACCCCGGCTTCTCTCCGCTGCAAAAGTGCCAGATACTCACCGAGCGTGAGTACCGCGACATGAAGGAAAAGTACGAGGACGATTTTGAGGCCGGTATGGGCGCGGAGGCCATCAAAAAGCTGCTGTCCGACATCGACTGTGAGCAGCTTTCCGCCCAGCTTCGTGAGGAGCTGCGCGATGCCACCGGCCAGAAAAAGGCAAAAATCGTCAAGCGCTTGGAGGTCGTCGAGGCGTTCCGTCAGTCCGGCAACCGCCCGGAGTGGATGGTCATCGACGTGCTGCCGGTCATCCCGCCGGAGATTCGCCCGATGGTGCAGCTCGACGGCGGACGCTTCGCCACAAGCGATTTGAACGACCTCTACCGCCGCGTCATCAACCGCAACAACCGCCTCAAGCGCCTCATGGAGCTGAACGCCCCGGACATCATCGTCCGCAATGAGAAGCGTATGCTGCAGGAGGCTGTGGACGCGCTCATCGACAATGGTCGCCGCGGACGCGCCGTTACCGGCGCGAACTCCCGCGCCCTCAAGAGCCTTTCCGATATGCTCAAGGGCAAGCAGGGACGCTTCCGCCAGAACCTGCTCGGCAAGCGTGTTGACTACTCCGGCCGCTCCGTTATCGTCGTCGGCCCCGATCTGAAGATCTATCAGTGCGGCGTGCCGAAGGAAATGGCCATCGAGCTCTTCCGCCCGTTCATTATGAAAAAGCTGGTGGAGGACGGTGTTGCCAACAACATCAAATCCGCCAAGAAGATGGTCGACAAGCAGCGCACCGAGGTCTGGGACGCGCTTGAGGTCGTCATCAAGGAGCACCCCGTGCTGCTCAACCGTGCGCCGACACTGCACCGCCTTGGTATTCAGGCGTTCGAGCCGGTGCTGGTCGAGGGTCGTGCGCTGCGCCTGCACCCGCTGGTCTGCACCGCGTTCAACGCCGACTTCGACGGCGACCAGATGGCCATCCATGTGCCGCTGTCCTCTGAGGCGCAGGCCGAGGCGCGTATCCTCATGCTCTCCGCCAACAACCTGCTCCGCCCGCAGGACGGTCAGCCCGTCACCGTGCCGACGCAGGACATGGTGCTTGGCTCTTACTACCTCACCTACACCCGCGAGGAAAAGGGAACGGGCAAGTGCTTTGCCACGGCGGATGAGGCCATCATGGCCTTCAATGAGCACGAGGTCGGCATCCATGCGCCCATCCGTGTGCGCATGACCAAGACCATCAACGGCGAGCGTCGCACCGAGCTTGTGGACACCACCATTGGCCGCCTCATCTTCAACGAGCCGATCCCGCAGGATCTCGGCTTTGTTGACCGCAGCGACCCCGCCAACGCCTTTAAGCAGGAGATCAGCTTCCGCGTGGACAAAAAGCTGCTCGGCAAGATCGTCCAGCGCTGCATTGACCGCCACGGCTTCACCATCGCCTCCGAGGTGCTGGATAAGATCAAGGCGCTCGGCTACAAATACTCCACGCTGGCCGCCATCACCATCGCCATCTCGGATATGGTCGTCCCGGAGGCGAAGCGCCGCATTATCGCGGAGACCGAGACGGAGAAGCTGCCCTATATCGAAAAGCAGTTCAAGCGCGGCTTCATCACCAACGACGAGCGCTACCGCCTTGTCGTGGCCGAGTGGGAGAAGACCATCAACGCCGTCACCGCCGCTCTGCAGGATAACCTCGACGAGTTCAACCCCATCTACATGATGGCAAACTCCGGCGCTCGTGGCTCTATGAACCAGATCCGCCAGCTTGCCGGTATGCGCGGCCTTGTCGCGAACACCTCCGGTAAGACGCTGGAGATCCCCATCAAGGCCAACTACCGCGAGGGTCTGACCGTCCTTGAATACTTCATCTCCAGCCGTGGCGCTCGTAAGGGCTTGGCTGATACCGCTCTGCGTACCGCCGACTCCGGCTACCTGACGCGCCGTTTGGTCGATGTCAGTCAGGATGTCATCGTCCGTCAGGACGACTGCGGCACGAATGAGGGCATTGAGGTCTCCGTCATTCTTGACAAGATCGTGCGCAACCGCGTCGACCCCGACGTGCTGAACGGCAAGTTCGCACCCGCCGACATCACGGACGAGAACGGCAACGTCATCGTCCCGCGCTATAAGGCGTTCGCGCCCGACGACTGCGAGAAGCTGCTCGCCGCCGGTATTGAAGAAGTCTCCGCCGCCGCTGCTGCGCAGACCTTCGGCGACTCCATCCGTGGCCGCTTCCCGGTCAACCCTGTATGCGACCCGCAGACGGGCGAGCTGCTGTTCGATACCGACCATATGCTCATGCCGGTGGATGCCCGTGTGCTGGAGGATCACGGAATCTTCCGCCTGCTGGTGCGCAGTGTACTCGGCTGCAAGGCCAAGAGCGGCGTTTGCGCCAAGTGCTACGGCATGAACCTTGCCGTCGGAACGCTGGTCAACCCCGGCGAGGCCGTCGGTGTCATCGCGGCACAGTCCATCGGCGAGCCGGGTACCCAGCTCACCATGCGTACCTTCCACACCGGCGGTGCTGCCGGCTCCGACGTTGAGGACATCACACAGGGTCTTCCCCGTGTTGAGGAGCTGTTCGAGGCGCGTCGTCCCAAGCGTATGGCGCTGCTGTCCGAAATATCCGGCATGGTGTCGCTGGAGGACGCGAAGAAGAATCTTGTCTGCGCCATCACCGTCACCAACGAGGCCGAGGGCGAGACCCGCGTGTATCAGGTTCCCTACGCCAACGGTATTCTGGTGGCCGACGGCGACCATGTTGACCAAGGTCAGGAGCTGACACGCGGCGCACTCAGCCCGCACGACGTGCTCCGTATCCGTGGCGTGGACGATGACCAGTTTGGTCGCCTCGGTGTGCGCAACTACCTCGTGCAGGAGGTTCAGAAGGTCTACCGTCAGCAGGGCGTTGACATCAACAACAAGCATATCGAGGTCATCGTGCGCCAGATGCTGCGCAAGGTGCGTATCGAGGAGGCGGGGGACACCCAGCTTCTGTCCGGCTCTGTTGTGGACATCAACGATCTCAACACCGCCAATGAGGAGATCGCCGCCCGTGTCGCCGCCGGTGAAAGTGAGCTTCGTCCCGCCACCTACACCCAGATACTCATGGGCATTACGAAGGCCTCCCTTGCCACGGAGAGCTTCCTCTCCGCCGCCTCCTTCCAGGAGACGACCCGCGTTCTCACGGACGCGGCCATCAAGGGCAAGGTCGACCACCTTGTCGGTCTCAAGGAAAACGTCATCATCGGCAAGCTCATCCCCGCCGGTACTGGACTTTCCATGTACAACGACTTCGACATCGAAACGGACGAGGAGGCTGCCTCCGAGGCCGAGGACTATGTTGACCTCTCCGCCCTCGTCGGTCGCACAAACGCGCTCTAAGTGTTACGGAAACACCAATAAATCATACCGCCAGTAAACCGCTGGTATGAGCCGTCCCTAGAACGGACATTACGGATTTGACCCCTAAAATCAAAATCGCTCCTCCGCTTTCATTGGCGGAGGAGCGAAATTTTATAGGTTGATGTCAGCCCTCGATGACGGTGCCGCAGCGTCCGTCCAGCGCCTCGCCCGCCTTTTCAAGCGAGGTGATGACGGCGCGACCACCGGCGCGGGCAAAGCGGAGGGCGGCCTGCACCTTGGGGAGCATACTGCCGGGAGCAAAGTGACCCTCCGCGCAATAGCGCTCCGCCTCCGCCGCGCTCATGTGGGCGAGAGGCTCGGCCTCCGGCGTACCGTAGCGGAGAACGACCCGCTCCACGGCGGTAAGGATAAGGAGCTGGTCGGCGTGTAGCCGCTTGGCCAGCAGCTCCGAGGCAAGGTCCTTGTCGATCACGGCGGCCACGCCGCAGTATGCGCCGTCGCGCAGCACGACGGGGATACCGCCGCCGCCTGCGGCAATGACAGTAGACCCGGCGGCAAGGAAGCTCTCAATGCTTGCAAGCTCCACCACATCCAGCGGCACGGGCGAGGGCACGAGCCGCCGCCAGCCGCGTCCCGCGTCCTCCGCCATCGTCCAGCCGTGTTCCGCTCTAAGCCGCTGCGCCGTGTCCGCGTCGTAAAACGCGCCGACGGGCTTGGTCGGATGGGCAAAGGCAGGGTCGTCCTCCGAGACGAGCACCTGTGTCACGAGTGTGGCGACCTCCCGCTCAAGCCCGCGTGTGCGAAGCTCGTTGCGCAGGGCGTTTTGCAGGTGGTAGCCGATATAGCCTTGGCTCATCGCGCCGCATTCGGGCAGCGGCATAGCCTTCGGAATAACACCGGCCTCGGCAGCGGCGGCGAGACCGAGCCCGATCATGCCGACCTGTGGGCCGTTGCCGTGGGTGATGACAAGCTGGTGTCCGGCGGCGAGCAGCGAGGCAAGCGGCTTTGCCGTTTGGCGGACGAGTGCGAGCTGCTCCTGCGGGGTGCGCCCAAGGGCGTTGCCGCCGAGGGCGATAACGATACGGGACATGGAAAGCCTCCTAGTTATGTTCATGCGTCCGCCATCGTATCACGCTTGCTAGGGTTTGTCAAAAAGAAAGCTGACGTGCCACTCGGCAAGGCTTGGTGCGGGATGGCTCCATGCCGACCACAGCTCTGCGTCCGCTGCGCTGCGGACAATGCGGGTGTCGGGGTAAAGCGCCTCCAGATAGGCCACATCCAGCTCGTGCAGCCGCCCGCTCTCGTAGGCGTGGACATTCCACGCTGCGACCAGTCCGGCGGGGTTCACGAGGCAGAACAGACACCATGCGGCGAGACCGAAGCCGATGAAGACGCGCCCAAAGCGTGTGGACGGGCGCAGCAGCCGCACGGCAGCCGTCACAAGCAGCACGGCGATGAACAGCATGATCCACAGCGTCGTAAGCCGCAGCAGCGACAGGCCGAAGGCGCGGATGTAAAGTCCCATGCGCCACGCGGCGGAGGCGAGGATAACAGCACTGGCCGCAAGCAGGAGCGCATTGCCCCCAAAAAGCGCCCGTCCGCCCTTGGCGGAAAGCCGCCCGCCGCCGGAGCTTATGAGGCAGAGCAGCAGATTGATGGCGGTGACGGCGACGAGCTGGAAGAAGCCGGAGCGGGCATACTGCGCCCAGCCGCCCGCCATGGTTGCCGACTCCGCACCGCCGAAAAGATAGGCGATTTGGATGACGATAAACACGAGGTATACGCCGTCGAGCAAAAAGACGGCGGAGAGAAAGGGCAGCGCGTTCGGTGCTTTTTCTGTCCGCGTTCGCTCCGGTCGAGCCTCCGGCGCTTGACCGAGGAAGAACAGCGCTGAGGACAAAAAGAGCGCGAGCAGCAGCACCCGCAAAATGCGCCACGGCGACACGCCAAAGCGCTCCAAACTGCCAAGCAGTCCGGCGAACAGCCCGCCGAACACCGCGTCCGCCGAGGACAGCAGCACCAGCACCACCAGCAGCAGCGGTATGTCGAGCAGAACACCGAGCCAGAAGCCGCTGCCCTGTGTACCCTGCTTCCGTCGGGCGAGGCGGATGGCCTTGAACACGCGGCCGAGATAGCGCGTCAGCGCCCGTGCGGTGAGCGCCGCCGTCTCGCAGACGGCATGGCCGCTGTCCCACGCGAGGCGGCTGTGTCCGGCGAGGCGGAAGGTCGCGGCGGCGGAGACGCAGAATATCAGCGCATAGTTGATGAGCGCCGTGAGCCACGCGGCGTAGAGCCCCACGCAGACGGCGAGCGTCAGCGCCGCCGCCATGAGCCACAGTCCGGCGTGGTCGAGCGGTGCGTCATGCCGCCGGAGCAGCAGCACCGCCGCGAAGTGTACGAACACGATGGCGGTCACGCCCACACCGGGCGCGTAGTTGTATGCGAGCAGCCGGTCGAAGCCGAATACCGAAAACCACAGCACCGCCATGACGAGGGCGGTCAGCGGCGCGGCAAGATCACGCCAGCCGAGCGGCGGCGTTTCCCGTGTGCTTTCGGGCAATGCTTTTTCGTCCATGTCAATCCTCCTTGTATTCGAGTATGTCACCCGGCTGGCAGCCGAGCGCGTGGCATATCGCGTCCAGCGTGGAGAAGCGGACGGCCTTGGCCTTTCCTGTTTTGAGGACGGAGAGATTCGCCATCGTAAGCCCCACACGCTCCGACAGCTCCGTGAGGCTCATCTTCCGCCGCGCCAGCATTACATCGAGATTTGCAATTATCATGGCACGGCCCTCATATCGTCAGATCGTTCTCGTCCTGCATCTGCGCGGCCTTGACCGTCAAATGGCTCAGCGCGGCGGCGGCCACGGTGATACCCGCGCCGACGGCGGTGATGAGCAGCATGAGCAGGAGCATTCCCGGCAGCAGCGCACGGAGGAGGAGCAGCGCCAGCATGACGGCGACGCAGAGCAGCGTATCCGAAAGTGCCAGTATACTGATCACGCGCAGACGGCGGGCGTTTTCCAGGCAAAAGCTGTTGTCGCGCCCGATCTCCGCAAAAATCCTCCACGCGAAGCCGAGTGCCACGGCGACAACGCCGACACCGAGCCAGAGCGCGGCGAGGCACGGCCATTTGAGCCACGCGAGACGCGGATCGACAAGCACGGATTCCGCCGCCAGCAGCGGTCCTACCACAAAGGCGAGCAGCACACAGACGACCCAGCCGACAGCCACCACGACGCGCAGCCAGCGGGACAGCTCTTGTTGCTTCATAAAAACACTTCCCTTCACCTCGGATGATAGCACAAGCCATCACGAAAGTCAAGAAACAATTATCGAAAAACGATAAATCCGCATAGAATCGACAAAAGGCGCATAGTCTTGGCCGGAGGGATGTATATGTTGGGAAGATTCTCCGATTTCCGCTACAAGGAGGTCATCAATGTGCGCACGGGCACACGCCTCGGCTATGTCTGCGACGCGGAATTTCAGTCGCCGGAGGGACGTATCACGGCGCTCATCGTGCCGGGACCGAGCCGCTTTCTGGGGCTGTTCGGACGCGAGGACGACTATGTTTTGCCGTGGGAGTGTATCAGCCGCGTGGGACAGGACATCATACTGGTCGAGGGCGAGCACGGTATACGGCGTGGAAAACGCCCAAAAAGACCGTGGCTGTGAGGATTTTTTGAGAAAAAAGACTTGAAATAAGGCGGGGTCTTTGCTATAATCATAAGGCTTTGCCAATTACGCACGAATGCGGACGCACGACCCTGTGCATTTTCGGAAAATGCTGGTCGCAAGGATGAGGCATTCGGAGGGTAAAAACGGATTAAATAAGGAGGAAAAACGTAATGGCAGTAGTATCCATGAAGCAGCTTTTGGAGGCAGGTGTCCACTTCGGTCACCAGACCCGCCGCTGGAACCCCAAGATGGCCGAGTACATCTATATGGAGCGCAACGGCATCTATATCATCGACCTTCAGAAGACCGTCCGCAAGCTTGAGGAGGCTTACGACTTTGTTCGCAGCCTGTCCGAGCAGGGCAAGACCATCCTGTTCGTCGGCACGAAGAAGCAGGCGCAGGACGCCGTTCGCGAGGAGGCCTCCCGCGTCGGTATGTACTATGTGAACGCCCGCTGGCTCGGCGGTATGCTCACCAACTTCAAGACCATGCGCACCCGCGTGAATCGTCTGGAGCAGCTCAAGAAGATGCAGGAGGACGGCACCTTCGATATGCTCCCGAAGAAGGAGGTCATCAAGCTCATGGGCGAGATGGCCAAGCTCGAAAAATACCTTGGCGGCGTGAAGGACATGAAGCGTCTCCCCGGCGCTCTGTTCGTCATCGACCCCCGCAAGGAGCACAACGCCATCGCCGAGGCTCGTAAGCTCCACATCCCCATCGTGGCCATCGTTGACACGAACTGCGACCCCGATGAGGTCGATTATGTTATCCCCGGCAACGACGACGCCATCCGCGCCATCCGCCTGATCTCCTCCACCATGGCCAACGCCGTGCAGGAGGGTCGTCAGGGTGAGGATGCCGAGGTCGTCGCCGAGGCCGCCGAAGAAGCGAAGGAGGAAGAATAATGGCTGTTACTGCTGCTGCTGTCAATGAACTGCGTCAGGCCACCGGCTGCGGTCTGATGGACTGCAAGAAGGCGCTTGTCGAGTGCGACGGCGATATGGAAAAGGCCACCGTTTACCTGCGTGAAAAGGGTCTGGCTGGCGCCGAGAAGAAGGCTGCCCGCGTGGCCGCCGAGGGCATGGCCTACGCCGCCGTGACCGACGGTATCGGCTCCATCGTCGAGGTCAACTGCGAGTCCGACTTTGTGGCCGGAAACGAGCTTTTCGGCAACTTTGTCAAGGGCGTGGCCGAGGTCGTCGCCAAGGAAAATCCCGCCTCCGACAACGCGCTGCTTGAGTGCAAGTGGATCGACGGAAAGCAGACCGTCGCCGACGCGAAGAACGAGCTCTTCCTCTCCGTGCGCGAGAATATGAAGCTCCGCCGCTTTGCCCGCGTCGATTCCGGGCTCTGCGTCCCCTATGTCCACATGAAGGGCACGGTCGCCGTGCTGGTGCAGCTTGACACCGCCTCCACCGACGAGCGCGTTGTGGAGCTCGGCAAGGATCTCGCCATGCAGATCGCGGCCATGAACCCCCAGTTCCTCGACAAGTCCGACGTGGATGAGGGCTTCATCGAAAAGGAAAAGGAGATCCGTCTGGCACAGGCCAAGCAGGATCCCTCCAACGCCAAGAAGCCCGACGCCATCATCGAGAAGATCGTCATGGGCGGTATCAACAAGTATTTCAAGGAGATCTGCCTCCTGCAGCAGGCCTACGTCAAGGGCACCGGCGAGGATGTCGCCGCCCACGTCGCGGAGGTTTCCAAGGCTGTCGGTGCTCCCATCGCCGTCAAGTCCTTCATCCGCTATGCCAAGGGTGAGGGCATCGAGAAGCGCGAGGACAATCTGGCGGACGAAGTCGCCAAGATGATCGGCTGATCGAACATCAGAAGCAATTATTGCCGCGACGGTCTCCGTCGCGGCAATTTTGAAAAGGAGGACATTTCGCCATGCTTCGGACGCTGAAAACAGAAAAAGCGGATAAGGCGCTGCGTGCGGCGGCTTATGTCCTGATGGCGGTATGCGCCGCCGCGTTCCTGCTGACCGAGGTGCGCTACGGGTTTAAGGCCAAGCTGCTGGACGTGCTGCCCTACCCCGTCTGGCTCGTGTCGCTGTGCTGGCTCGTGCGGGGTGATATGCGGCGGCCTGTCTATTGGCTGGGGCTTGCGTTTGTCGCGTGGTTTGGCATGACGCGGCTGCTGCAAGGCGGCGCGTGGGATCGCCTCCCGTTCTACCTTTTTGCGGAGGTAAGCATTGTCTACGCCTTTGTCCTGCCCTTTGCTCGCGCCACGGGCGATGTGCGCCGTTTGCGCTTCCTTGATATCCTCATTGCCGTGTTCGTGCTGGTGATGACGCTTGCCTCCCTTGTGGGGCTTTGGGCGGTCGTCCACGACCAGTCGCTGACCCTGCCGGACGGGCGCTATCCGACCGGGCTCGGCGACGGTGCGCGTCTTGAAATACTGGGGATGAGCTCCAATAGCTGCGGTCTGCTTATGGCAATGGCCATTCTTTCGACGGTCTATCTACTCCTGCGTTACTGGCGGCTGTGGCGCTTGATTCCGGCGCTCGCGGTGATGATTCCCAACTACCTCGCGCTCGCGGCTACGGACAGCCGCATGGCGGAGCTGGCGCTCGTCGCGGCAGTGCTTCCGGCGGGGGCAGTCGTTGCGTCCGCTGCCTTGAAGCGCCTGTTTCGCGGACGGAGGGTGGCGGTTGCGGCGATAGCACTCGCGGCGGCGCTGCTCTGCTATGTTGGCCTCGGTGCGGGCGTTAATATCCTGAACGGCCTGCGTGTGGAGGAAAATACGACGGTCACGGAGACGGCGAGCGTGGAAACAGAAAGCACGGAGGCGGAAGGTGCGGAGGCGGAGATACCGATGCTGGAGGCGAGGGACAAGTTTGATGGCTATACCAGCGGACGGACGGACGTTTATTTGTCCTTCCTGCGCTATCTGAACGACCATCCCGCCGTGCTGGGCTACGGTGCGGACAGCATTGCGACCCGCCGGATGACCTCCTACGGCATGGAGGAGGCCTATTATCATATGAAGATCCACCTACACAACTCGTTTCTCCAGACGCTGGCCACGACCGGTCTACCGGGGCTGACACTCATTCTGGCGATATGTGTGCTGCTGCTGATATACTCCCTGCGGCTGCTGTTCTCGCCGAGACGCAGCGCGGCGGAGAAGCTGCTGCCCGTCATGCTGCTGCTGCTCATCCTCGATTCGCTGGCGGAAAGTCCGCTCTTTGTCCCTTACGACCAGATCTCCAACGCCTTTTTCAACCTTTTCTTCTTCCTCTGCGCCGGCTATGTCGTGGAGCTTGGAAGCCGGGATGTCGATGTGTGAGCGTCACGGTTACTGCGCGGTAAAGCGCGGCTTGGACATTCTGCTGGCCGCCGTGCTGCTTGTGCCCGCGCTGCCCCTGATGGGGCTTGCCTGCGCCGCCATGTATATCAGCGACCCCGCTGCGGTGCTTTTCCGCCAAAAGCGCGTCGGGCGTGGCGGGCGGCTTTTTACACTATATAAAATACGCACCATGCGCGTCGACGGCTATGTCACGGCGGTGGGGTGCGTACTGCGGCACACGTCCCTCGATGAGCTTCCGCAGCTTTGGAACGTGCTGCGGGGCGACATGAGCCTTGTGGGGCCGCGTCCGCTCATCCCGCAGGAGACGGAGATCCACGCCCTGCGTGAGGCGGCGGGTGTGTACGCCCTGCGCCCCGGTATGACCGGCCTTGCGCAGATACACGGGCGTGACCGTGTGGGTGCGGAGGAAAAAGCCCGCTGGGACGCCGCATATTTGCAAGGCCTAAGCCTTCGTCAAGACGCCGCCATCCTCCTCATCACCATAAAAAAGGTTCTCTGCTGCGAGGATGTTTGAGCCAGATCCCAGCGGCTTGCGATGTACTCCGGCAACTTTCCGGCAAAGTGCGAATTTTGCTTGACAAGGCTGGACAAAAATGATAGAATCCTAGCTTGCGTAAGCCTATATTTTTGAGGGAAAGGAGGAAAACCATGCCCACTTTTAACCAGCTCGTCAGAAAGGGAAGAACCCAAGTCACCTACAAGTCCACTTCTCCGGCCATGCAGAAGGGTCTCAACACGCTGAAGAACCGCGAGACCGATCTGTCCAGCCCCCAGAAGCGCGGCGTCTGCACCGCTGTGCGTACCGCCACCCCGAAGAAGCCGAACTCCGCTCTGCGTAAGATCGCCCGTGTGCGCCTTACCAACGGCTACGAGGTCACCGCTTATATCCCCGGTGTCGGCCACAACCTGCAGGAGCACTCCGTCGTGATGATCCGCGGCGGTCGTGTCAAGGACCTTCCCGGCGTGCGCTACCACATCATCCGCGGCACTCTGGATACCCAAGGTGTTGACGGACGTCGTCAGGCACGCTCCAAGTACGGCGCGAAGCGCCCCAAGAAATAAGCCCAGTTTCCCAACAAGCCCTGTTGGTTTTTCATAAAAGCTCTCAGGGCGCAAACGGAAGTCGAAAGACACTTTCGAGTACCCGTGATCTCATATTTTAATGAAGGAGGGAAGTTAAGTGCCCAGAAGAGGTAACGTTCCCAAAAGGGAGATTCTGCCGGATCCCATTTACAAGAGCGTTCTGGTGACGAAGCTCATCAACCAGATCATGCTCGACGGCAAGAAGGGCGTCGCGCAGAAGGTCGTCTACTCCGCCTTTGACATCATCAAGGAAAAGAGTGGCAAGGACCCCCTCGACGCTTTCACCGAAGCACTCAACAACATCATGCCCAGCCTTGAGGTCAAGGCCCGCCGTGTCGGCGGCGCGACCTATCAGGTCCCCATCGAGGTGCGGGCGAACCGTCGTCAGACCCTCGGTCTGCGCTGGCTGGTGGGCTATGCCCGCAAGCGCGGCGAGAAGACCATGAAGGAGCGTCTGGCCGGCGAGATCATGGACGCCTGCAACAACACGGGCGCCGCCGTGAAGAAGCGCGAAGATACGCACAAGATGGCCGAGTCCAACAAGGCCTTTGCGCACTTCCGCTGGTAATCATCAGCAAAGGAATCTACTATCATGCCGAGAGAATTTCCCCTTGAAAAAACCCGAAATATCGGCATAATGGCGCACATCGACGCGGGCAAGACCACGACGACCGAGCGCATCCTGTTCTATACGGGCGTCAACTATAAGATTGGCGAGACCCATGAGGGCACAGCCACCATGGACTGGATGGAGCAGGAGCAGGAGCGCGGCATTACCATCACCTCCGCCGCCACCACCTGCCATTGGCGCGACCACCGTATCAACATCATTGATACGCCGGGACACGTCGACTTCACCGTTGAGGTCGAGCGCTCTCTGCGTGTGCTGGACGGCAGCGTTACCGTCCTCTGCGCAAAGGGCGGCGTGGAGCCGCAGACGGAGACCGTCTGGCGGCAGGCCGATAACTACAACGTCCCCCGCCTTATCTATGTCAACAAAATGGACATCCTCGGAGCCGACTTCTACAATGTCATGGACATGGTGAAGACGCGCTTGCGCTGCAACGCCGTCCCCATCCAGCTCCCCATCGGGAGCGAGAGCGACTTCCGCGGTATCATTGACCTCGTTGACATGAAGGCCGATGTGTATTACGACGATCTGGGCAAGGATATGCGTGTGGAGGACATCCCCGCCGATATGATGGACGAGGCGATGGAGTACCACAACGCGCTGCTCGATGTCGCGTCGGAATATTCCGACGAGCTGATGGAAGCCATTATGGAAGCCATTGAAACGCAAGAGCCGATCGACCCGAAGATCGTTCGCGACGCTATCCGCAAGGGTACCGTTTCGGGCAAGATGGTGCCTGTCACCTGCGGCACAAGCTACCGCAACAAGGGTGTGCAGAAGCTGCTTGACTCCATCGTGGACTATCTGCCCTCGCCGCTGGACATCCCGGCGGTCAAGGGTACCGACCCGAAAGACGGCAGCGAGATGGAGCGTCACCCCAGCGATGACGAGCCGTTCTCCGCACTTGCGTTCAAAATCATGACCGACCCCTTTGTGGGGCGGCTCACCTATTTCCGCGTGTATTCCGGCAAATGCGACGCCGGCTCTACGTTGCTGAACAGCACCAAGGGCAAGCGGGAGCGCCTGTCGCGCATCCTGCTCATGCACGCAAACCACCGCCAAGACCTGGAG
Source organism: Oscillospiraceae bacterium (assembly GCA_963642815.1). GTDB lineage: Bacteria > Bacillota > Clostridia > Oscillospirales > Oscillospiraceae > CAJOIG01. The sequence goes on from CAVIIB010000029.1 coordinate 19,005, forward strand.
ACCGTTTATACCGGCGACATCGCCGCGGTCGTGGGTCTGAAGAACACCACCACCGGCGACACCCTCGCCGATGAAAAGCAGCCCATCATCCTTGAATCCATGGAATTCCCCGAGCCCGTTATCCGCGTGGCCATCGAGCCCAAAACGAAGGCGGGGCAGGAGAAGCTCTCCATCGCGCTTGCGAAGCTGGCGGAGGAGGACCCGACCTTTAAGGCGTACACCGATGCCGACACGGGTCAGACCATCATCGCCGGTATGGGTGAGCTCCATCTGGAGATCATCGTGGATCGACTTCTGCGCGAGTTCCGCGTGGAGGCCAACGTGGGCAAGCCGATGGTCTCCTATAAAGAAACCATCACACGTCCGGCCATCGCCGACACGCGCTTCGTCCGTCAGACCGGCGGCAAGGGTCAGTTCGCCCACGTCAAGCTACAGGTCGAGCCGAACGAGTCCGGCAAGGGCTATGAGTTCGTGAACGCCGTCACCGGCGGCGCGATCCCCAAGGACTTCATCCCCGCCATCGACGCCGGTATTCAAGGCGCGATGGAGGCGGGTATCCTCGCGGGCTACCCCGTCGTCGATGTCAAATGCACCGTGCTGGACGGCTCCTACCACGAGGTCGACTCCTCGGAGACCTCCTTCAAGGTCTGTGGCAGCATGGCGTTCAAGGAGGCCTGTGAAAAGGCCGCGCCCACGCAGCTGGAGCCCATCATGAAGGTCGTTGTCACAACGCCGGAGGAATACATGGGCGACGTGATGGGCGACATCAACTCCCGCCGCGGCCAGATCGTCGGGCAGGAGATACGCAACGGCGTTGCCATCATCGAGTGCAACGTCCCGCTTTCCACCATGTTTGGCTATGCCACGGCGCTGCGCTCCCGCACACAGGGACGCGCCAACTACTCCATGGAGCCGAGCCACTATGTCGAGCTTCCGGCCTCCCTGCAGGAGAAGCTGCGTCAGGGCTGAAAACAAGGCTAAAAAGCAGTTGCAAATACCCGCGCAATACGGTATAATCAACCGTAAGTGTTCATTTCAACGAAAAAGTAAAATTTTTTGATCGATTCAATAGGAGGAATTACAATGGCAAAGCAGATGTTTAACCGTACCAAGCCCCATGTCAACATCGGCACCATCGGCCAC
>CAVIIB010000030.1:0-20063 GCA_963642815.1 Oscillospiraceae bacterium
AGCTTGTCAAGGCGGTCTATGTGGAAGCACCTGACAAGTCCAGCGGCAAGCGCAGACAGAAGGTACATATCGAGTACGACCTTGTGGGCTACATTCCCGTGGATGAGCTGCGCAAAGCAGAACAGGCATGACCGAAATCATGCCTGCTCCAGGAAAATTTGATTTTGCTGTCTTACCAGCAGGGAGCCGAAGCTCTCCCGTTTTTTGTTGTGCTTGCTACTGCTTAGGCAGCGGGCTCGGCAGAGGGCTCGCCGCTGGCGCCGCCGATACCGTTGTTGGTCTCGAACGCGACCTTCACCGCGTCAACGACAGCCTGATCACCGGCGTCGCCGGACTTCGCGGTCCAGACACCCTTGTCGATGGAGCCCTCGATGTCCTTGCCATCCCAAGTGATGACAAAGGCCTTGGAGGTCTCGTCGCCGCCGTCGGTGTCCTCGTAGTGCGCCGTGCCGGTCTTGCCGTCAACGGTCACTTCAAAGTCGGCGCTCTGGTTGCCCATAGGCTCGCCGGAGGGCTCGCCACTCGCGCCGCCCTCGGTGGTCGCAGCTTCCACGGCGGGAGCAGCGGCAGCCTCAGGCGCAGCCGCAGGAGCTTCAGCCGCAGCGGTGGTCTCGGTCGCGGTCTCGGTGGTCTCGGCCTTATCGCCGCAGGCGCAGAGCGCCAGCACCATCAGGACAGCCAGTACAAGTGCAAGATACTTTTTCATTTGGGTTTTCTTCCTCCTTATGTAGTGGACTACAGTATAGCAGCTCGTAACAAAAATGTCAATCCAGAAACAAAAAATAAAAGCATTTCTTCATAAATAAGACAAATTCTCTTAAAATTCACCATTCTAAAGCGTCCTGCGCCGGTCGAGCATTTGCGCCATGAGTGCTTCGGGGTCGCCCTCGGCCACCGCGCCGCCGGAGTCGGGATGACCGCCGCCACCGGGGAAGATACCGGCGATGGCTCCGGCGGGAACGCTCCCGTCCGTGCGCACGGAGACCTTCCAGCTCCCGTCCGCAAGCTCCCGCAGCATGAGCCCCACGCGCACACCCTCCGCCGCCGTCGTCAGGATGGATATTTTGTCGAGGTCGTCCTCCCGCACACCGCACTGTGCCAGCATTTCATTCGAGACGATGACCGTCGCCGTGTCCGGCAGCGGGTAACGCATAGCGCCGTATATCGCGGCCTCCAGCCGCAGCCGCGCCGCGCTTTTCACGTCAAAGAGCCGGTGCGTCAGCGCAAAAGCGTCGAAGCCCGTTTCACGCAGGCGGGCGGCAATCGCCATACAACGTGCCGTGGTGCCGCGTGTGCGGAAGCAGCCGGTATCGGTGCTGATGGCGCAGTACAGCGCCTCCGCCATCGCCACATCAAGCGTCACGCCCAGTGCGCCGAGCAGCGCGTACACAAGCTCCCCACAGGAGGCGGAGTCCGCCTCGATATAGCTATGCGCCGCGTAGCGCGAGTTTGTGCCGTGGTGGTCGAGGGCAAGGTCGGTTCGTCCGGCGAGCGCCTCCAGCCCCGGCGGGTACTGGCTGGGTCCCGGCGTGTCCACGGACACGATAAAGCGCGGCGCGAAGTCCTTTGGCGCGAAATAGGGACGGATATACGCCTCGAAGCGCTCCATGACACTCTCATGCGGCGCGACAAACGCCCGCTTGTTCAGTGACCGCAGCCCCATGCAGAGCGCACCGGCACTCCCGGCGGCATCCCCGTCGGGTCGGATGTGGCACACGATGAGTATATCCTCCGCCTCGCGCAGGAGCGCGGCGGCATCCGCTATCGAAAACATGGCTTTCCCTCCATTCGGCACAATGACAGCACCTTCAGAGCACGGTATACACGCAAACGGCGGCGGCCACGCCGAGGATGGCGCTTACCGTCATCGCCACGGCCATCTGCACACGGCGCATACGCCGCTCATGGGCGCGTTTCGCCCTGCGGCGCTCGTATTCCCGCCGCGTCTGCGCCCGACGGCGCTCATAGCCGTCGCCGCCGTCCGTCATCCAGTCATTTTCATACTCCATGACAATGCCTCCCCAAAGCAAAAATGTTGGGTGTAGTCCATCTCCGGCGGACAGACACCCCCAACATGACGACAAAGCAAGATAAACCAGCGCTTGCCGCGCAAAATGTTCGCGTTCATTATACTGGATTCCCGCCTAAATGTCCATAGCCGTCTTGTAGGTTGTCGCTCGAATCAGCCGTGCAGACAAGCCCCTGAAATGGCGCAGCATTCGCGTCACAAGGAACGGACAGGCCGAAAGAATGAAGCAGTGGAATGAGGCAAGGCTATAAGACAATCACGCCGGACGGCAAAATACCGAGAGAGGCGCTTGTACACCAATCTCGGTATTTCTCTTGCCGCCGCTGTGCTATCCGTCATATAAGCTGCAAGCGGCGGAGCTTCAGGCTTCGTTGTCCAGCGTTCGCACACAAAACGCAAGCAGGGCGGGAATGTCGTTGACGGCAGTCTCCCAGATGACCGATTCATCCGTCTGCGCATAGGCGTGAGCGAGCCAATTGCGCATACCGCGTATCATACCCCAAGGCATTTCGTTTTTGGTGTTATTGCGGAATTCCTCGGAAAGACCGTTTGCAAGCTCTCCGATTTGAAGGACACACATGGACACGGCGTTGGAAAATGCTCTATCCTCACAGAAAACATCAAAATTGCATCCGAAGCGTTCGATAAAGCCGGCGATGTCCTCACAATAACGGCGAATGTGCATGAGTCGTTGACGGTCGGCGTTAGTCATAGAGCCTCACCATATCCTTTTGCAGGTTTTCAACAAACCAAGGCGTTCGTTCCAGTGTGCTTTTCTGCCGCAGCGATTGCAGGGTGACAAGATCCACGTTTTTCCCAATGCTGCTTTGTAGCTCGGCATACAGACCGCCCATATCGAACATACCCCGTATTGTGGAGCCCTCACGGTCGATCAGGATGTCAACATCACTGTTGTCGCTTGCCTCGTTGCGGGCATAGGAGCCGAATAGATATACGGCGGGGATTTGATATTTACGGGCGATGGGTGCAATACGCTCACGAAGCTCATCCAACGTGTATACCATGTTCTTCCCTCCTGTTCTCTGTGTTTTCTTGTATTATACCACAATCGGCTCACAAGACAAAGCGGCTATGCCAGTCGAAGCAGGCGCTATCCGTCATATAAGCTGCAAGCGGCGGGCGGCGGCGCGAAGCTCCTCGCGGAAGTCGGGGTGGGCGACGGCGATGAGGGCGAGCGCCCGGTCGCGGACGGATTTGCCGCGCAGACGCGCCGTGCCGTATTCCGTGACGATGTGGTCAACGATGTTGCGCGGGATGGAGACGACGTTGCCGGCGGTGAGCTGGGGGACGATGCGCGAGACCGTGCCGCTCTTGGCGGTGGATTGCAGGGCGATGATACCGCGTCCGCCGGGTGCGTGATACGCGCCGTAGGCAAAGTCCCATGCGCCGCCCGTGCCGGAGTATTGCTTTCCGGCAATCGTCTCGGAGCAGACCTGTCCGGTCAGATCGATCTCCAAGGCCGTGTTGACGGAGACGAGGTTTTCATTTTTGGCGATGTTGAACGGGTCGTTGACATAGTGGACGGGCATAAGCTCGACCATCGGATTGTCGTTGATGAAGTCGTACAGCTCCCGTGTGCCCCATGTGAACGCCGCGATGGAGCGATTGCGGTAGAAGTTTTTCCGCGAGTTATTCACCGCGCCGCAGGCCATGAGCCGTCCCATGGCAGAGCCGAGCATTTCCGTATAGATACCGAGGTCGTGCCGCCCGGTCAGGCGCTCCGCCACCGCGTCGGGCATACCGCCGATACCGAGCTGGATGCAGTCGCCGTCGTGGATAAGCTCGGCGGCATAGTCCGCGATCGTCTCCTGCACGACGGTGCGGGGATAGATGGGGGAGTTCGCGACGGGCTGGTCATCCTCGACAAAATACTGCACCTTCTCCACGGGAATGCGCGTCGTGCCGAAGGTATAGGGCAGATTCGCGTTCGTCTCCAGAATGACCGTCTCGCAGGTGTCGAACATTTCAAGCTCCATCTGCTGGCTGGTGGACATACAGACATAGCCGAAGCGATCCATCGGCGTGACGGCGGCCACAAACACATTGGGGCGCTTCGTCTCGCACATGGCCTCAAAGCAGCTGTGCAGGTTGTTCGGCACAAAGCTGACCCGCCCGGTGGAGTGAAGCCGCCGGAGGCTCGGCCCGTAAAAGATGGAGAGGATGTCGATGACGCCCTCCATGCCGTCCATCGTTAGGAAGGGATATTCCTCCTGCGGGTTGGCAAGCCACAGCGTCACGTTACGCACACCGCGATCTCGTATCTCATGGAGCCGACGCAGGAAGCCGACCGGCTCGTTTCCATAGGAGGCCACGGCAATGCAGTCGCCGGATTTTATCTTTTGGAGCGCCTCGTCCATGTCGATAAATTTGGAGCGGTAGGCGCTGTCGTCGCGCTGGTAGGGTCTGAGCTCGTCCATGCAAATCACCTCATACATAACTATATCACACTTTCGGCGGATTTGGTAGCGCATAAAAGCGGATCCTGCCGCCGTTTCACGCTGCGGCGCTCTTGACAGAGCCAGACGACTTCTGTTATAGTATGTTTTAAGAGTGATTCCTAAACGGAGGGGACGACTTTGACGAGACAACGCCGCGTGATATACGACATTATCCGCGCAAGGCCGGTGCATTTGACCGCCGAGGAAATATACGAACAGGCGCAGGAGCGCGTTCCGGGCATTGCCCGTGGGACGGTCTACCGCAACCTCGGCCTGATGGTCGAGGCCGGAGAGATACGGCGCATTGAGCTTGCCGGAGGCGCGGCCTGCTATGACCGCACCGTTGCGCCACACGCGCATTTGATATGCAGCCGCTGCGCCGCCGTGGAGGATCTCATGGTCGAAAACCTGACGGAAAAGCTGTCGGCGCTCACCGGCGAGACCGTCACGGACTGTGACCTCATCGTTTACCACGTTTGTAAAAATTGCTGTTAAGGAGGATAACACAATGGCGGAAACACTGTATGACCTCACCCATCGTCGGGCGATACGCAGGTATAAGGACACGCCGGTGCCGCGGGAGCTGCTGGACAAGGTGTTGGAGGCGGGCGAGTATGCGCCGACCGCGAGGGGAAGCCAACGCGCCTGTATCGTCGCCGTGACGAATCGTGCCGAGCGCGACATGGTGGAGGAACTGAATCGTCAAATACTGGGTATGCCGGACGCGACGCCGTTTTATGGTGCGCCGGTCGTGATCGTCGTGTTTGCGGACATGACATGGCCGATGGGTGTACGGGACGGCACACTTATCATGGGCAATCTGCTCAACGCGGCGCAGGCCGTGGGGCTGGGAAGCTGCTGGATCGACCGCGCCGAGCCCGCGTTCAAGACGGAGCAGGGACGGGCGCTTATGAAGAAATGGGGTGTGCCGGAGGGCTATGAGGGCGTCGGCCACTGTATTCTCGGCTATGCCGACGACGCGCCGCAGCCCGCACCCCGTCACGAGGGCTACGTGATATACGCCGACTGATACGGAAGAATATGGGGCGCTTCGCTTGCGCGGCGGAGCGCCTTGTGCTATACTTTGGGGCATAGTCTGCCCCGTATGCGGGGCTTGGAAGAAGGAAACAGTATGAAACCGACACTTGTTATTCTGGCCGGCGGGATGGGCAGCCGCTTCGGCGGACAAAAGCAGATCACGCCCGTGGACGACTACGGCCACGCCATCATTGACTATTCCGCGTATGACGCGGTATGCGCCGGCTTTGGGCGCATTCTTTGTGTGATAAAAAAAGAGCACGAGGCGGCTTTCCGCGCCGCCGTGGGCGACCGTATTGCGTCCTATGCGCCCGTGGAATACGCCTACCAGTCGCTGGACGACCTTCCGGCGGGCTTTCACGTCCCGGACGGGCGCGTCAAGCCGTGGGGCACGGGTCACGCGCTGCGAGCCTGCCGCGACCGGCTGGGCGACGCGCCGTTCGCCGTGATAAACGCCGACGATTTCTATGGCGCGGGCGCGTTTACCGCGCTGGTCGAGTTTTTTAAGAGCGCTACGGACGCGCATGAGCAATGCCTCGTGGCCTACCGGCTGCGTAACTGCCTGACGGAAAACGGCACGGTGTCACGCGGCGTGTGCGACGTAAGCCCGGAGGGGCGACTGTTGAGCGTGACGGAGCTTTTGAAGGTGCAGGGCCCGTCCGACGCGCCTTGCCACACGCTGGACGGCGAGCATTGGCTGCCGCTCGCGCCGGATACGCCCGTGAGCCTGAACACATGGGGCTTCATGCCGGGGTTCATGGACGCGGTGGAGGAGGAGTTTGTGGCGTTTTTGGAGCGCGTTATGCCGAAGGATCCGCTCAAGGCGGAGTTTTTCCTCCCGTCCATCGTCAATGCGCGGCTGCACCGTGGCACGGACCGTGTGCGCGTCGTGATGACGGACGAGCGCTGGCATGGCGTGACCTATCATGACGACCTCGCGCCGCTGCACGACGCGCTGGGGAAGCTGGTGGCGCAGGGAGTCTATCCCGCCGGATTTTAACGGTCTCTTGTGCAATATACACACTTTACCGTGTTGAAGCGCCGCGCATTTGTGTATATTGGCGGCTTGACAAATGCGGTGGGGCTGTGTAGTATTGGTTTATCACGGATGAAAGGAGACAGAACGTATGCGTCGCAACGGTATGATGATGGATATGATGATGTGCATGTGCAGCATGTGCATGATGATGTGCGTCCAAAACCGATGCTCGTCCTGTTTCATATCCGATTGATTTTGACAGCAATGTGAAGATCCGAGCGGGAAACGGCGAGTTTCCCGCTCGTTTTATTATGCTTGACGAGGAAGTGTTGTTTTTGATCGAGATCCGACATCTTGACAAGGTTTACCACGGCGCGGCGGGAGACGTAGAGGCGCTGCACGATATTAACCTCACCATCGACGACGGTGAAATATTCGGCATCATCGGTCTGTCCGGCGCCGGAAAATCCACGCTGGTGCGCTGTATCAACCTTTTGGAGCGTCCGACGGGCGGCGAGGTCATCGTGGACGGACAAAGCCTGACGGAGCTGTCCCGTCGGCAGCTTTTACAGCTGCGGCGAAGCATTGGCATGATTTTTCAGGGCTTTAACCTCTTGCAGCAGAAAAGTGTGCTGAAAAACGTCTGCTTCCCGCTGGAAATATCGGGCGTAGACAAGACGGCGGCACGGGAGCGGGCGTATGAGCTTTTGGAGCTTGTCGGTCTGCGTGACAAGGCGAACGCCTATCCCTCCCAGCTCTCCGGCGGTCAGAAGCAGCGCGTAGCCATTGCCCGTGCGCTGGCCACCAAGCCGAAATACCTGCTCTGCGACGAGGCCACAAGCGCCCTCGACCCGAACACCACGCGCTCCATCTTGGAGCTGCTGCGCCAGATCAACCGCGACATGGGCGTGACCATCATCGTCATCACCCACGAGATGAAGGTCATCGACCTGATATGTGACCGCGTGGCCGTCATCGACCACAGCCGCATTGCGGAAAGCGGTCGTGTGCGCGAGGTCTTTGCCAATCCGAAGTCCGACATTGCCCGCGAGCTTATCCTTCCGAAGGAGCACAACGCGCTCGACACAAGCGGCGGTCAGAAGCTCCGCCTCACCTTCAACGGCGAGCACTCCGACAAGCCGGTCATCTCCCAGCTCGTGCTGGAATGTCAAGCGCCGGTCAACATCCTCTTTGCCGACTCGCGGGAATATGAGGGCGCTATCTACGGTCAAATGCTCCTGGAGCTGCCCAACGATGAGCGTCAGGCGGAGAAGATCGTGGCGTGGCTTGAAAACAACCACTACGAATTCAGAAGGGAGGGCTGATCCATGCTGTCGGATATGTTCTATAAGCTCTGGAACAACGGGCTCATCCAGATCGGCATTTGGGAGACGATATACATGACCGGCCTCTCGGCGGTGATCTCCTACCTCATCGGTCTGCCCCTCGGCGTTATCCTCTGCGTGACGGACAAGGGCGGCCTCCATCCCATCGGCTGGCTCAACCGGCTGCTCGGCTTCATCGTCAACTTCTTCCGCTCCATCCCGTTCATCGTCCTCATGGTCGCCATGCTTCCGGTGGCAAAGCTCATCGTCGGCACGAGCATCGGCAACAGCGCCATGATCGTCATGCTCATCATCGCCGCCGCACCGTACATTGGCCGCATGGTCGAGTCCTCCATCAAGGAGGTGGACGCAGGCGTGATCGAGGCGGCGCAGTCGATGGGCGCGACGAATATGCAGATCATCCGCAAGGTGCTTCTGCCGGAGGCCAAGCCCTCGCTCATCGTCGGCGGCGTTATCTCCACCGTCACCATCCTCGGCTACTCTGCCATGAGCAGCACCATCGGCGGCACTGGCCTCGGTCAGATCGCCATCATCTACGGCCATCAGCGCTCCAACGACGACATCACATGGATATGCGTCCTGCTCATGGTCGTCATCGTCCAGATAATCCAAGAGCTGGGCGGCTTCATCGCTCGTAAATGCGACAAACGTCTGCATTAACGATATATGGCAGCACCGCGGAGCTGCCAAGCAAACAGTCAACATTTTATTTTTAGGGAATCGAAAGGAGAAACCCAACATGAAGAAGCTCATTGCACTTGCGCTGGCGACCCTGCTCGTCCTTGCGCTGCTCGCCGGCTGCGGAAGTAAGACCGCCGAGACCACGACCACCGAGACCGCGACCGAGGCTCCGGCTGAGACCACGACCGAGACCGAAGCGACGACCGAAGCCGCCGCCGAGACGACCACCGAGCTCAAGCCCCTTGTTGTCGGCGCAAGCTCCACGCCCCATGCCGAGATTTTGGAGCAGGTGAAGGACACGCTGGCCGCCGAGGGCTGGGATCTGCAGATCGTCGTCTATGACGACTATGTGCTGCCCAACGAGGCGCTCGCCAACGGTGACCTCGACGCAAACTACTTCCAGCACACCCCCTATCTCAACAGCTACAACGCCTCCAACGGCACCGACCTTGTCTCCGCTGCGCTCATCCACTATGAGCCCTTCGGCATCTACGGCAACGGCGTGGACGACCTGAGCCAGCTTGCCGACGGCGCGACCATCCTCATCCCCGCCGACGACTCCAACGAGACACGCGCTCTGTTCCTGCTTCAGCAGGAGGGGCTCATCACCCTGCCCGACGACGCTGACCCCGAAACCGGCGTGACGACGCTCGACATCGTGGACAACGGCGGCTATGACATCATCGCCATTCAAGCCGACACCGTTCCCGCCCAGCTTGCAAACGCCAACGAGGGCACTATCGCCGTCATCAACGGCAACTATGCGCTTCAGGCCGGTCTGCACAGCGAGGACGCGCTCGCGCTGGAGGATGCCTCCGGCGATGCCGCCCAGACCTATGCCAACATCATTGCCTGCCGCGCCGGTGATGAGACCAGCGACAAGATCACCGCGCTGGTGAACGCGCTCCAGAGCGACGCCGTCAAGCAGTACATCGAGGACAGCTACAACGGCGCTGTCGTCGCCATCTTCTGATAACAGCTAAGCACAAGCCAAACGGCGTGGCCTCGGCCACGCCGTTTTTTGAGATACATATAAGGAGGGACGCATGAACATCACGGTATACCTCGGCGCGAACGAGGGGAACGACCCGACGCTGCGGGAGGCGGTCTGTGCGCTGGGGCGCTGGATCGGCGAGAGCGGCAACGCGCTCGTGTACGGCGGCTCGAAAAGTGGGCTTATGGGGCTGCTGGCGGAGAGTGTGCTTACCGCCGGAGGCGAGGCCACGGGCGTAGAGCCGGAATTTTTCATCCGCGAGGAGCTGCAATACGACGCGCTGACAAGCCTCATCGTCACCAAGACCATGCCGGAGCGCAAGGCGAAAATGATGGAGCTGGGCGACGCCTTTATCGCCTTTCCCGGCGGCACGGGGACGTTGGAGGAGATCGCGGAGGTCATGTCGGCGGTGTCGCTCGGACATCTGGACGCGCCCTGTATCCTCTATGACCTCGACGGCTATTATAGCGGGCTGCGAGAGCTGCTGGCGCACATGATACGCATGGGGCTGTCCACGCCGGAGAGGCAGCGGGGTATTTACTTTGCCCGCGACCTCGATGAGATACGGGCGCTGCTGGAAAATCGTTGAGTGTTTTTGGCTTCCAGCGCTTGTAAAGCAAAAGCGGATATGCTACAATCGGTCAGAGAGGCATATTAAATGTTTAACAAGCGAAAGGAGCAGACAATGAAAAGACGTATCATGGCGATTTTGATGGCGGTATGCCTGCTGGCGGCGCTGGCCGTTCCGGCGGTGGCTGCCTCCGGCGAGAGCGGGCGCGTCATCACCGGCGTGACGCTGGCGGCGGACGCGGCGGAGCTTGTCGATTCTGCGCAGTACAGCCAGTATGAAGCCGTGAGCTTCTCCGACGGCACGACCCATACCATCAACCCCGCGACACAGACCTTTGTTCTGGTGCGGGACGGCGTGGTGGTCGACCTCGGTGACAGCGCGAACTGGACAACGGACGCGCAGCTCTACATCGTCGAAAAGGGGAAGTCCGACACGGTGGCCATGAGCATGAACAAGGCCAACTGGGGCGACTTCTGGTTCACCGGCGTACTGGATTTTGAGGACGGCAGCTATCTCTCCGCCCGCTCCATTCCCGCGGCCTATCGCGGCGGCACGGTCAGCGACGAGGGCGTACAGGGCGGCACGATCAACATCGACGCGAGCTATATCTCCGGCATTTACGTCTATAACGAGGACGGCTCGCACGTCTCCGTGGACGATGTGACGCTCAACTCCTCCGGCCTCGGCGGCAACGACTTCGGCACGAACGGCGCGTGGGGCGCGGTCATCAGCGCGGCTGGCTCGGCGGAAATGGACATCAGCGGCACGACCGTCAACACCGAGGGACCGCTCCATGACGGCATTTGGGCCGGTGGCAGCTCTGTCGTGAACGTGCGCGACACCGTGGTCTTCGCCAAGGAAAACGCGGCAAAATTCAACTTCGAGCCCTATTCCTATGACCGCTTCATCATCACGAGCGAGCCGCTCAGCTCCGGCGAGCTTGCGGAGCGCGGTCTCTCCGGCGAGTTCTTCACCGAGGAATCCTCCGGCACGAGCTACTACTACAAAAACGACAACTATACCTCCAACTGGAGCGCTCCCATGCTCCAATGTGTGCCGCTGGCGCTGGGTCTTTACGGCTCTATGCGAGCCACCTGCTGCTATGGCAGCGCCACCCTGAGCTTCTATGACAGCCTCGCGGTGTCCGATTCGTGGGCGGTGCTGTCCACCGACTCCGGCAAGGGTACGCTGAACGCGACTGACACGGTCGGTATCGTCGGTGTGCAGGTGGACGATGAGAGCGACGCGGACGTAACCGTGCGCGTTGACGGCAAGGACTATTTCATCGACGCCTACGGCATAGAGGACGGCTGCGGCTATGTCACCTACTGCGACGGCTTTGACGACAACTTCTACGGCTGCCGGTTCTATGCGCCCGACTACCTTGCCATTCTGACCGGCGGCACCTTCGACTTCACCTCCTCCGCGAAGCAGCGCGGCTATGGCTGGAGCGACCGTATCGGCTTCATGTCCCACGGCGCGGCCTATACCGCCGTGCTCTCCCACTCCGACTTTGACGTGGGCGACACGCTCTACTCCGTCATGTCCAAGGGCGGCGTGGACATCACGCTGGACGACGTGACCGTGAGCTACCACAACGACAACCCGTGGGGCGGTGTGCTGTTCCAGTTCATGGACACGGACGACGTGGGTACGGACGCGAACGACATGGAAATGGACGTGGTCGACCTCACTTATGAGGAATACGCCTCCAACGAGCCCGCGAGCGAGGGCAGCACCAAGACCGTCACCATCCGCAACTCCACGTTGGAGGGCGACATCTACAACTCCACCGGCTCGTCCAACAACGCCTCCACGCTGGATAAGTACGACGGCAGCACCGGCCTGTTGTCGAGCTGGGCAAGCTCCACGCTGGCGCTGACGCTTGACAATGCCGAGCTCACCGGCGTTATATCCACCAGCTTCGCGCAGCACTGTGACGAGCAGGGCAAGCCCATCGAGGGACAGTTCTTCTTCAACAAGACCGGCGAGCCGATGGACGGCACGGCGGAGAATACCTACAACTACCTCGCGGCGCGGCGCGTCGTGAACACCCCAGCCTATAACGGCATCGGCAGGATCGACGTGACTCTCACGAACGGCGCGGTTTGGAACGTGACCGGCAAGTGCATTCTGAACTCGCTCACCATCGAACCCGGCTGCACCGTCAACGGCAGCGTCACCAACAACGCCGACGGCACCATCACCGTCATGCCCGCGTGAGCGGAGCATAACAAAGGCATAACAAAGGGCTGTAGCGACTTTGTTTTTCGCTACAGCCTTTTTGCGTGGTTCTGTCTATTCCGAGGCTTTAGAATACTACAGCGCCACCCAGACTGCTCCGAACGGTCGAGTTCGGGAGCCTGGGCGGCATTTTTTATTGCCCCAATGTCTCGTAGGCGTATTTGACGTAGTAGTTGAAGCGGCGCTCGCGGTCGAGGCTGGTCGCGTCCATGTGACCGGGATAGACCTCCATGTTGCCGGGGAGATCGCAGATACGCTTGAGGCTGTGCAGCAGGGCGGTCATGTCCCCGCCGAGGAGGTCGGTGCGTCCGCAGGAGTCGCGGAAAAGCGTGTCGCCGGTGAAAACGCAGTCCTCGCAGACGAAGGTGAGGCTGCCGGGGCTGTGGCCGGGGGTCGCCATGACGCGGAAGGTCAGCTTGCCGACCGAAAGCTCGTCGCCGTCGTTGAGCCAGCGCGTTCCGGCGGGCGGCGTGAAGCGGTACTGTGGGCCGCCGATGTCGGGGTTTGCGTCGAGCTTCGACATACAGACGGTCGCGCCGGTCTGCTCCGCGACGGCGTTTGCCGCCATCGTGTGGTCAAAGTGTCCGTGGGTCAGGAGAATGTAGCGGCAGGTCAGATGATTCCGCTCCAAATAGTCCATGACGCAGTTGGATTCGTCGCCGGGGTCGATGACGGCGCAGAGCTTCGTCTCCTCGTCCGCGACGATGTAGCAGTTGGCCTCGATCATGCCGAGGGGCATTCCGTAAACAGTCATTTCAGCTCCTCCGTATCAAGCAAAATTGTGACGGGTCCGTCATTCTGGGAAAAAACCTGCATATCCGCGCCGAATTCGCCCGTCTCCACATGGAAGCCGCGCTCACGGCAGCGGGCGATGACGCGCTCATACAGGGGGATGGCGGTCTGCGGTCTCGCAGCACGGGTGAAGCCGGGACGGCGGCTGCGGCAGTCGGCGAACAGGGTGAACTGGCTGATGATGAGTATCTCCGCGCCCGCGTCGGCGGGATTTACGTTCATCTTGCCGTCGTCGTCCTCGAATATGCGGAGACCGCAAATTTTATCCGCGAGCTTATCCGCCTCGGCCTCCGTGTCGTCCACATGGACACCCAGCAGCACGAGAAAGCCCGTTCCAATCGCGCCGTGTACTCGACCGTCGATCTCCACTCTCGCGTTTTTTACGCGGGTCAGCACAGCTCTCATGTCGCTTCTCCTGTTCTGTATACGCGCTTGACCCCGGTGACGGCGGTCAGCTTGTTGATGATGTTTTGCAGCTCGGACAGATTCTTGACCTCCAGCATGATGGAGGCGGTGGTGAGCCCACGCCCCGTGTCACGGGCAGAGAGGCTTCGCACCTTGGCATTGAGCGAGTTGAGGATGGTGGCGACATCCATGATGAGGCCGCTGCGCTCGGTCGATACGACGCGAAGCTCGGCGTTATAGCTGTCGGTCGTGTCCTCCGCCCAGCTCACGGAGATCCAGCGCCCCTCGTCCAGATCGCGCTGGTGGTTGATACAGTCGGCGCGGTGGATGGAAACGCCCTGTCCGCGGGTGATGTAGCCCACAATGGGGTCGCCGGGGACGGGTGTGCAGCAGCGGGAGAACTTGATGAGGCAGTTGTCTAAGCCCTCGACCAACACGCCCTGCACGGCGCGTGGCGGGGTCTGTGTACGGCGGTCGGCTCGCTCCTGTATTTTGTCAAGCTCGGTCTTGGGCTTGCCGCTGCGCTGGCGGATTATCTCGTCGCGGAGGCGGTTGACGGCGTGGAGGGCGGTCATGCCGCCGTAGCCGATGGCGGCAAACATATCGTCCAGCGTCGTGACGGCCATCTTTTTGAGCACGAGCGGGAGCGTTTCCTCGTCCGTGAGGTCGGCCATGGTGAAGCCGGCGCGTCGCCATTCCGCGTCAAACGCGGCCTTGCCCTGTATGATGTTTTCCTCGCGCTTCTCCTTTTTGAACCACTGCTTGATTTTCGTCCGCGCCTCGCCGCTCTTGGCGATCTTGAGCCAGTCGCGGCTTGGACCGGTGGAGGCGTTGGAGGTGATGATGTTAACGATGTCGCCGTTTTGGAGGATATAGCTGAGCGGGACGATACGCCCGTTCACCTTCGCGCCGGTCATGCGGTTGCCGACGGCGGAGTGGATGGAGTAGGCAAAGTCGATGGGCGTTGCTCCGGCGGGAAGGCTTTTTACATCGCCGTTGGGCGTGAAGACGAACACCGCGTCGTCAAACATATCGACCTTGATGTTGTGGTAGAGGTCGGAGGCGTCGTCCTCGTCCTGGTTTTCGAGCAGCCGCCGTATCCACGCGAATTTTTCAATGTCGCCGCTCACGACACCGGCGCTGCCGCTCTTGTATTTCCAGTGGGCGGCCACGCCGTATTCCGCCGTCATGTGCATTTCCCAAGTGCGTATCTGCACCTCAAAGGGAATGCCGTCAGTGCCGATGACGGTGGTGTGGAGGCTCTGGTAGCCGTTGGGCTTGGGCGTGGAGATATAGTCCTTGAAGCGACCGGGCACAGGGCGGTACATCTCGTGGATGATGCCGAGGACGTTATAGCAGTCGGCGAGCGAGCCGACGATAACGCGGAACGCGCAGAGGTCGAATATCTCCTCAATGCCGAGGTGCTGGGTGTACATCTTGCGGTAGATGGAGTAGATGTGCTTCAGGCGGCTGTATACCTGAACATGGATACCCTCGTCCGCAAGGCGGTCGGTGATCTGCTTTTCCACGTCCTTCTGGAACTGGACCATAATGTCGCCGCGCTTGGAGAGCGTGTATGTGATCTCCTGATAGCCGACGGGGTCAAGATAAAGTAGCGAGAGATCCTCCAGCTCGTCCTTCATGCGCTCGATACCGAGGCGGTGGGCGATGGGAGCGTATATCTCCATCGTCTCGCGGGACTTGATGAGCTGCTTCTCCGGCGTCTGGTAGTCCATCGTGCGCATATTGTGCAGCCGGTCGGCGATTTTGATGAGGATGACGCGGATGTCCTTGCTCATGGCAAGCAGCATCTTGCGCAGATTCTCCGCCTGTGCGTCCTCTTGGCTCTGGAATTGGACGCGGGTCAGCTTGGTAACGCCCTCCACGATGTCGGCCACGGTCTTGCCGAACAGGCGTTTGAGGTCGTCATAGGTCGTGTCCGTGTCCTCGATGGTGTCATGGAGCAGACAGGCGATGAGCGCCTCCTCGTCCAGCCCCATCTCACAGGCAATCTCCGTCGCCGCGATCACATGGGTCACATAGGGCGAGCCGTCCTTGCGCTTCTGCCCGTCATGCTGCCGCACGGCATAGTCGAACGCCATGCGAATACGCTCCATGTCCACGTTCGGCGTGGAGGATTGTATCTTCTCTTTCAGCGCTTGAAAAAGGTCTTCAAATTGTCCCGTTTTCTCTGTCATGCTCTCGTTCCCTGCCAGCCATGCCGCCGCCATGTCTCCGAGCGGTCAAGCACGGCCTTTGGCGCGTTGGCTGTTAACATAATGTCTATCGTCTTGTCCTGTCGCTCCAGCCTTAAAAGCCCAAGCTGGTCAAAGATACACAGCGCCAGCGCGAGCTTTTCCGCCGTCAGGTGCGCCTCCCGCGCCGGAAGCGTCGGGAGGGTGAAGCGGAGCTGCAAGCCCTCATGCTCCAGCGCCCGCCATGCTCGCCCAAGCTCCGGGCGGCTGATGTGCAGCGACGGGTCGGTGTTGCCGTCCAGCACGGCCAGCACAGCCTCCGTGCAGTCGGCGCGGCGGATGTCCAGCACAAGAAGCTGGACGCTCCGGCGGGAGCGAAATTCGTTTATCTGCGGATAAAAGGCGAGGTCAACGTGGTCGCCCGCCGCAAGTCCAAGATCCTCCGCCCGATGGGAGAACCAGACACATTCATAGCTCTGGCCAAACTTATCCACGCGCAGACGGACGTGCTTGCCGCCGCCGATGGGTGTTACCGAGGCGAGCACACAGTCGGTCATGCAGAGGTTCGGGCGCGGGTTGCCGTTGCCGCAGGGCTCAAGCTGGGCGAGCGACTGCACACAGTCCATGGTCAGAAGCGAGCCGGAGCATACGACCAAATCAAGCGGCAGCCCCTCGACGGCCTCCGGCGGATGGTTGACATAATATTCTGTGAACGTCTCGCGGAAGCTGTCCAGATTTTCGCGGCGTATATTCAGTCCGGCGGCCAGAATATGCCCGCCGAAGCCGTCCAGCAGCGAGCCGCAGGCATTGAGCGCGTCATAGAGGTTGAAGCCGCCGTAGCTGCGGCAGGAGCCCTTGCCGTGGCCGTCCGTCAGCGAGATCATGACCGCCGGGACACAAAACGCCTCGGCCAGACGGGAGGCGGCAATGCCGATAACGCCTTGGTGCCAGCCCTCGCCCGCCAGTATGATGGGCGTGGTGGGGGTCGTCCCGGCCAGCGTCTGCATGGCCTGCTCCCAAATTTCCTGCTCTAAGCGCTGGCGCTCGCGGTTCATCTCGCAAAGCTCCGCGGCGAGCCGACGCGCCTTGGCGGGGCTTTTCTCCATCATAAGCTCGGCGGCGCACTGCACCCGCCCAAGCCGCCCCGCGGCGTTGATACGCGGCGCGAGCGTAAAGCCGATGGTCATGGCGGTCAGACGGTCGCGGTCAACGCCCGCCTCGTCCATGAGGGCAGAAAGTCCCGGCCTTGGGTCGTGGCGCAGCTTTTCCAGTCCGACCTTCAAAATGCGGCGATTCTCGCCCGTCAGCGGCATAACGTCCGCCACCGTGCCGACGGCAACCAGATCGGAGTAGCGGGCGAGCATACGCTCGTCGCTCCCGTCCATGGCGCAGACGAGCTTATACGCCACGCCGACACCCGCGAGATCGCGGCTGGGGTAGGGGCAGTCGTGGCGCTTGGGGTCAACGACGGCCACCGCGTTCGGAAGTTCCTCCTGACATTCGTGGTGGTCGGTGATGATCATGTCGATACCGAGCGAGGCGGCATAGCCCGTCTCCTCGATGGCGGTGACGCCGCAATCGACCGTGACGATGAGGGAAATGCCCTCGCTTTTTAGGTGCTCGATGGCGGCGGTGTTGAGGCCGTAGCCCTCCTCCAAGCGGTCGGGGATATACAGCGTGGTGTCCAATCCGAGCGAGCGCAGATAGTCCGTCAGGAGGCAGCCGGAGGTGATACCGTCCACGTCGTAGTCCCCGTACACGGCAACCTTCTCGCCGAGCTGACGGGCGCGGGTGATACGTCCGATGGCGGGCATGATGTCCGTTAGCAGGAGCGGGTCGTCCGGCGTTTGCGGGTCGCCGTCGAGGAAAGCGGCGGCAGCTTCCGCCGTGGTGATACCACGGGAGGCAAGCACAGCCGCCAGCAGCGGCGTATAGCCCGCATTTGTCAGCTCGTCGGGTATGGCAGCCGCTTGGGGAAAATTCCATACCTTTTGCTTCATATTCTCTTTTATCCTTAATTTAATTATTCTCTTAATCCATCATTATACGCCCCTCGCGCCGCCATTGCAAACTATATTTGACTTATGCGCTGTGCTGGGGTAAGATAGACGGGCGCTGGCGTGGTGGAATTGGCAGACACCCGGGACTTAAAATCCCGTATCCCCTACGGATGTACGGGTTCGACCCCCGTCGCCAGCACCACGTCGTCGCGGACTACGTATCGTTCGCGACGGCGTATTTTTTACGCCGTCGCTCATTCACTCCGTCGCTCCTCCTCTCCAAATCGAACCCGCTGCGCTGGGCTTCGATTTGGTTTCTGCTTCATGGGGACCCCTTTTATTTGATCTGCACGGGCGGAATGAATCCGCCCGGCATAATTCAAAAAGCCTTGCGGCGGCAAGGCTTTTTGAATTTACGGCGGACTTCAGCCGAAAATCGGCGAGCACCAGATGGCGCTCGCCGATTTTTTACTTATTCACTATTCACGACTCTCTCACCGCGTGAGGGTAAGCTCGAAGACCGTGGTGCTGTCGTTGGCAAAGCTGTGGTGAAAGCCGCTGACGTATATCTCCGTGATGTTCTCCACGTCCACAAGTCGGTTGAGGGCGAAGCAGGTGCCGTCGCTGCGCATGAACGCCACCGCGAAGCTGACGAGATCCTCGTCCTTGACGGTGTATTCGCTGCCGTCGGCGCAGCGCAGGACGAGCTTTTTCTCTACCATCTCGCCGTTCTCGTTGTCCCAGCCGCGCAGGACAAGCCCCACCGGGGACAGAGAGGCGCTGAGCTCGCCGTCCGTAAAGTGGCCGCTCGCGGGGACGGTCTCCGCCGCCGGAAGCGTGATAGTCGCCTCCTCATAGCGCGGGAACTCGTGCGTCTCGCCGTCGACGGCCTCCGTGTCCATCGTCACGCCGTCCCATGCGCTCACATGGAGCGTCACGTCCTCCTTCGCCGCACCGTCCAGAATGAAGTAGCAGACATAGCGGAGCATCGTGTCCGTGGAGGCGGCCTCGTCGATATAGCTGCGGTCGTCGGCAAAGAGCGCCGCGTCGCCCTCGCCCTGCGTGAAGTAGAATTGGAGATAGGGGTAGCCGCCGTCCTCGGCTCGCTGTACGCCGTCTGCGTTCTCCGCGTCGATCGTTACCGCGCCGATACCGTTTTCATCGACAATGCTCTCGCGCACCGTGACGGTATAGCCGTTCAGCGTGACGCTCTGGCCGATGGCGCTGACGTAATCGCCGACGAGGGAATCGGCCTCCGCCTCGTCCACCGGGGCGCGGTCAAAGGCGGGGTAATGCTCGGTCTTGACGACGCTGCCGTCCTCGCCGTAGGTGTTCACGTCCCGTGCCTCGCTCGCGGGGATGCCGTCGCCGAATACCGAGGCAAAAAAGCCGCTGTGTGCCACGGCCAGCGCCGCCACCGAGAGCACGCACACCGCCGCCGCCAAGATGAGCGCCGTGCGCACACCGCGCTTTCCATATCGTTTTGTATGCTTGTTCTGCATGATAGCTCCTTTCCGGCTCTGCCGCCGAACGTCCTCATAGCAGGCCGCCAGCCGCTCGTCCAGCGAGCGGGGTATCTCCACCTCACGGGTGAACAGGTCATAAAGCCGGTCGTTCGGGTCGTATTTCATCGTAATTCCTCCTGTCCGACGAGTGCCGCGAGCTTTTCACGGCCACGTTTGAGCCTTGCGGTGACGGTTCCGATGGGGATGTCCAGAAGCTGCGCGATCTGGCGGGCGCGAAGCCCCTCGCCGTAGTACAGCGTCAGCACCGGCCTTGTCCGCTCGTCCAGCAGCTCCATGAGCGAGCGGAAGCCGAGGTCGCCGGGGTCGGGGTCGTCCGCCGGGTAGTCCGGGAGCGTGTCGGTATAGCTCACGCGAGCGCCGCTGCGCCGGATGTCGTTGCAGTTGTTGATGAGTATGCGTATGAGCCACGTCTTGAAATAGGTCGGGTTTTTCAGCGTCTTGAGCTTTTCCCAGCAGTCAAGCACGGTCTGGCTCACCGCATCCTGCGCGTCCATCTCCTCGGAAAAGAAGCTGCGGGCGATCTTATACAGGCTTTGCTTGTTGACCTCCATCAGCCGGATGAACGCCTCGGCATCGCCGCTTTGCGCCCGCTCGATCCACTCTGTCACACACTCGCCTCCTTTCGTCTCGTCGCTGTAAGCCGCTTACGTCCATTAGACGCATGGGGAATATCGTTTTATTGCATGAAAATAAAAAAGCCCTCGCAATGAGGGCTTGTGGGTGGGGAGTAAGACGCATTTTCTCCGAATTTCCGCCGCACCCAAAGCCTCGGCAGATTGTCAAGCAAGTGCAACAGTCTAGAGT
>CAVIIB010000031.1:0-20038 GCA_963642815.1 Oscillospiraceae bacterium
CTTCTCGGTCGTGGCGAGGTAGTAGCCTTGAAAGCGGCGTATGCGGGAAAGGTCACAGAGCGGCTCCTTGGCCTTTTCAGCGATTTTGTCCGAGATGTCCGCAAGCGCCGCGAGCTTGTCCCTCGCGCTGTCCACGGACGCGCCGCAGGCGGCGGTATGGCTGCGGAACTGACTGGCGCGGGCGAGGATCGCGTCCACCGCCTCCCCATAGCTCGGCGCGGGCTCAACCGGGTCGGCGACATATTCCACAGTGGGCTTTATGAGTGCGTCGGCCACGAGCCACGCCGCCGCCGTGACAAGCGCGGCAAGCAGAAAGTGCCAGAGCGTATACAGCGGCGCGACCAGCGCATACAGCGCGAACACGAGCGCGGCGATATAGACCGGCAGGGCGCGGCGGTGCTTGACCTCGTGCATAAGCTCACTCCTCATACATACAATATTGGAATTATTGTATGCCATACAGCCCAAAACGTCAAGCGGTACTTGCGCACAAATCCCTCTTGGTGCTATAATAGTCTGAAAGGTCGTTATACAACAGACCGCCCCTTTGGCTCCCCTGAAAGGGGAGCTGGCAGCGGCATGGCCAAGCGCCACCCTCCAAGGCTCCCCTGAAAGGGGAGCTGGCAGCGGCGCAGCCGCTGACTGAGGGGTTGCTCAACAGGTCATGCGAGGTTTCGGATAACCCCTCCACCGCTTGCGCGGTCCCCCTCCCCTTTCAGGGGAGGCAGGGGCTTGTGCTTGTCGCGGTACTCCCCTTTTAGGGGAGGCAGGGGATTGTGCTTGTCGCGGTACTCCCCTTTTAGGGGAGGCGCGAGCCGGAAGCCCGCAGGCGATGGGGAAGCACGGCGCGGAGCTCCGCGTACCGTGCCACCCCTATATGAAAGCCAGCCGTGCGCGGCGGGGCTGGAACATTCTATGCGGCAGGTGACAAGGATGATAAAGATCGCGCCCTCCATTTTGTCTGCGGACTTTACCCGTCTCGGCGACGAGGTAGCAGCCGTTTTACAGGCACAGGCGGACTATATCCATGTGGACGTGATGGACGGCGTGTTCGTGCCCAACATCACCATCGGCGTGCCGGTGGTGCGCTCGCTGCGGCGGGCGTTCCCTGACGCTGTTCTGGACGTCCACCTCATGATAACCCAGCCGGGGCGCTACACGGCGGCGTTTTGCGACGCCGGCGCGGACATCTTCACCATGCACGTCGAGGCCGACACGCCGGAGAATATCACGGCGGCGCTCCGCGACCTCCACACACGGGGCTGCCGTGCGGGGCTTGCCCTCCGTCCGGGTACGCCGGTCGAGGCGGTGACACCGTGGCTTGGGGAGCTTGCGCTGCTGCTTGAAATGACGGTGGAGCCGGGCTTCGGCGGCCAGCGCTTCATGGAGCATACCCTGCCCAAGATCGAGGCGCTACGTACCATGATCGAGCGGGAAAACCCCGCCTGTGAGCTGGAGGTGGACGGCGGCATCGCGCCGGATACCGCGCCGCTCGTCATCGCGGCGGGCGCGAACGTGCTTGCAGCCGGAAGCGCCGTTTTCGGAAAAGACGACTATGCCGGAGCGATCCGGGCGCTGCGCGGGGTGTAAGGACGATGGCGTTTTTCCCCGCGTCCTTTGAGACGCTCATCGACAAATTTGCCTCTCTGCCCGGTGTGGGACGCAAAAGCGCCCAGCGTCTGGCCTTTCATATCCTTTCGCTGCCGGAGGGTGCGGCGGAGGACTTCGCTACGGCCATTTTGGAGGCGCGAAAAAATGTCCACCGCTGCCCACAATGCCAGAATTTGACGGACGGGGAGCTTTGCTCCGTATGCGCCGACGAGAGGCGCGACCATTCGACCATATGTGTCGTGGCCGAGCCGCGAGATGTGGCAAGTATCGAGCGCGGACGGGAGTATAATGGCTCTTACCACGTCCTGCACGGCGTGCTCTCGCCCATGATCCGTATCGGTCCTGACGACCTCTGTATCCGCGAGCTGGTCAACCGCGTCGCGGCGGGCGGCGTGCGCGAGGTCATCATGGCGACCGACCCCGACACCGAGGGCGACACCACTGCTATGTATATTGCACGGCTGCTCAAGCCCTTCGACGTGAAGGTGACGCGGCTTGCCTACGGCGTACCCGTCGGCTCGAATCTTGAATTTGCCGACGACGCGACCCTCCTCCGCGCCCTAGAGGGTCGCCGGGATATGTAATACCACGGGCTACCAAAAAGCAACGCAACAGCTTCCAATCCCCTGCCTCCCCTGAAAGGGGATCGCCGCGATTTCCACCAATCCCCAGCCTCCCCTGAAAGGGGAGGGGGACCGCGCAAGCGGTGGAGGGGTTTTCTGGAAGTCTGCACAAGCTCCGAGAGAAACCCCTCAGTCAGCGGCTACGCCGCTGCCAGCTCCCCTTTCAGGGGAGCCTTGGACGGTTGCGCTTGGCTACGCCGCTGCCAGCTCCCCTTTCAGGGGAGCCTTGGGAATGGCACTGGACTTGCGCCGTGCCGCTTTGGGCGCGGCAAAAAATCATGGACTTGACCCCCGCCGGATGGGGGATAGTATCGGAGCCTTGGCTCTGCTTTATATCATCGAAAGAATAGGAGAACAACACACAACATGGCAAAAAAATTGAAGATCATGGCTCTTGGCGGTCTCGACGAGATCGGCAAGAACCTGTACGTTTACGAGTACGGCAGGGACATCCTTGTCGTCGATTGCGGCATGGGCTTTCCCGATGAGGATATGTACGGCATCGACGTGGTGATCCCTGATGTGAGCTATCTCGTGGAGAACAAGGAGCGTGTGCGCGGCATGATACTGACGCACGGCCACGAGGATCACATCGGCGCTGTGCCCTATGTGATGCAGCAGATAAGCTGCCCCATCTATGCCACGCGCCTGACGGCGGGGCTGGTGGGGCTCAAGCTGCAGGAGCACGGGCTGGCCGACAAGGTCAAGCTTGTCACGCTCTCGGCGGGCGACCACGTCAAGTGCGGCTGCTTCGACTGCGAGCTGGTACACGTCAACCACTCCATCGCGGACTCCGTCGCCGTCGCCATCCACACGCCCATCGGCACGGTCGTCCACACCGGCGACTTCAAGATCGACCTCAACCCCATCGAGGGCGAGGTGTTTGACTTTGCCCGCTTCGCGGAGCTGGGACGCGAGGGCGTTCTCGCGCTGCTGTCCGACTCCACAAACGTGGAGCGCCCCGGCTATTCCGACTCCGAGCACCATGTCGGCGAGCGCTTTGACGCGCTGTTCAAGGACTGCGACAAGCGCATTATCGTCACGACCTTTGCCTCAAACGTCCACCGTATCCAGCAGGTCATCAACTGCGCGGCACGGTACAAGCGCAAGGTCGGTATCACGGGACGGAGCATGGAGAACGTGGTGAAGCTCGCCATCGAGGACGGCTATTTGAACGTCCCCAAGGACACGCTGGTGGAGATGTCGAAGCTGAACGGACTGCCGCCGCATAAGGTCGTCATCATCACGACCGGCTCGCAGGGCGAGAATATGTCGGCGCTGTACCGCATGGCCTTTTCCGAGCACAGGCAGGTCAAGATCACGGCGGGCGACCGCGTGATCATCTCGGCCTCCGCCATCCCCGGCAACGAGCGCACCGTCACCAAGGTCATCGACGAGCTTTTCTGGAAGGGCGCGGAGGTCATCTATGACCGCTCCGCCGACATCCACGTCTCCGGCCACGCCTGCCAGCAGGAGCAAAAGACCATGATGGCGCTGACGAAGCCCAAATTCTTCATCCCCGTCCACGGCGAGCACCGTATGCTCTGCCGCCACGCGGAGCTCGCAAAGGAGATGGGCATTGACGGCAAAAACTGCGTCGTGGCACAGTGCGGCGACGTGATAGAGCTGTCGGAAAAGAGCGCAAGGAAGAACGGCAAGGTCACGGCTGGGCGTGTACTGGTGGACGGCACGGACACCGAGGGCGTGGGCAGCGTCGTGCTGCGTGACCGCCAGCACCTCGCCACGGACGGTATGCTCGTCGTCATCCTCACCGTGGACGACGAGGATGGCAGCATCGTCTCCGAGCCGGAGATCATCTCCCGTGGCTTTGTCTATATGAAAGAAAATTCCTCGCTCATGGACGAGGTGCGCCGTGTGGTGCGCGAGTCCATCGAATCCTGCGAGCGCCAGCATATCACCGACTGGACGGGTATCAAGGGCAAGGTCAAGAGCAACCTTTCCGGCTACCTCTACAAGGCCACGCACAACAGCCCCATGATCCTGCCCGTCATCATCGAGGTCTGAGGCAGCGCCCATGAACATACAGATATTCGGACGCGGCAAATGCTTTGACACGAAAAAGGCCGAGCGCTATTTCAAGGAGCGGCGTATCAAATATCAATACGTCGACCTCCCGCGCTACGGCATGGGACGGCGGGAGCTGGAAAGCGTCAAGAACGCGGTCGGGCTGGCCGCCCTGTCCGACGCGCCGGAGGTGAGCTACCTCGCCCATGACGCGGACAAGCTCGAAAAGCTGCTCGACTACCCGGAGCTTATCAAAACGCCGATCGTGCGCAACGGCAAGCAGGCGACGGTCGGCTACTGCCCGGACGTGTGGAAGGCATGGGAATAACGCAAAAACGGAGGGTCATTTCCGACTCTCCGTTTGCTTTGGCGCCTTGAAGCACACCACCGGTTTACTGGTGGTTATGCTTGGTGTTCCCTTTTGTTGACAGGCCATGCCTGTGATGGTATAATAAAGCGTCCCCCGCTATGAATGCATAAATAACAGGAGGAAAAAATATGAAAATCATTATCGGCACCGAGCAGGAGATCGCCCAGAAAGCGGCGCAGCGCTATGTGGAGCTGCTGGCGGCAAAGCCGGACGCTGTTTTGGGCTATGCGACGGGAAGCACCCCGCTTGGGCTGTATGCCGAGCTTGTCCGCCTCAACAAGGCCGGTGCGCTCGACTACACGAACGTCACCACCTTCAATCTGGACGAGTATGCCGGTCTGGACGGCACGCATGACCAGTCCTACCGCTATTTTATGAACAAAAATCTGTTCGAGCATATCAACATCGACCTTGCCCGCACCCATGTCCCCTCCGGGCTGGATATTGCGGCGGCTGCGGACTATGACCGCCAGATCGAGGCGGCGGGCGGCATTGACCTCCAGCTCCTTGGTATCGGCAACAACGGTCATATCGGCTTCAACGAGCCGTTCACGCCCTTTGGAAGCCGGACACACCTCGTCGATCTGACGGAATCGACCCGCGAGGCCAACAAGCGCTTCTTTGCCTCCATCGACGACGTGCCGACGCAGGCGGTCACGATGGGTGTGCGCACGGTGATGAACGCCCGCGCCGTCATCCTCATGGCCATCGGCAAGGGCAAGGCGGACATCATCAACAAAACGGTCAACGGTCCCGTGACGGAGGAGGTTCCCGCGTCGGTGCTGCAGCTGCACCCCGACTGCGAGCTCTACCTCGACCATGAGGCGGCCAGCCTTTTGTAATAGCTTATCACTGTAAGGAGAACATTCATTATGGGTAAATATTTCGGAACGGACGGCTTCCGCGGCAAGGCGGGCGTTGATCTGACGGCGGAGCACGCCTTCAAGATCGGTCGTTTCCTCGGCTGGCATTACAGCCGTGAGCGCCGCGCCCGTATCGTCATCGGCAAGGACACACGCCGCTCGTCCTATATGTATGAGAGCGCACTGGCGGCGGGGCTCACCGCCTCCGGCGCGGACGCCTATCTGCTCCATGTGACGACAACGCCCTGCGTCAGCTACATCACCCGCACGGAGAGCTTCGACTGCGGCATTATGATCTCCGCAAGCCACAACCCGTTCTACGACAACGGTATCAAGCTCATGAACGAGGTCGGCGAGAAGATGGACGACGCGCTTCAGGACGAGCTGGAGCGCTATATCGACGGCGAGCTTGCGGAGCTTCCTTGGGCTATCGGCGAGAATATTGGTCGCACGGTCGACTTCTACTCCGGGCGCAACCGCTACATCGGCTACCTCACGGGGCTGGCCGTGCGCTCATTCGAGGATCACAAGGTTGCGCTTGACTGCTCCAACGGCTCGGCATGGATGATCGGACGCGCCGTATTTGACGCGCTCGGCGCGAAGACCTATGTCATCAACAACGCGCCGGACGGTCTCAACGTCAACCTCGGCTGCGGCTCTACGCATATCGAGGGCTTGCAGCAGTATGTGCGCGAGAACGCGGTGGATG
This sequence comes from Oscillospiraceae bacterium, assembly GCA_963642815.1. Classification (GTDB taxonomy): domain Bacteria; phylum Bacillota; class Clostridia; order Oscillospirales; family Oscillospiraceae; genus CAJOIG01. The sequence continues at coordinate 6,202 of CAVIIB010000031.1, forward strand.
TCGGCTTTGCCTTTGACGGCGACGCTGACCGCTGCCTTGCCGTGGACGAAAAGGGCGAGGTCGTGAACGGCGATAAGATCATGTACATCTGCGCGAAATTCATGCGCGACCATGGTCAGCTCCCCTCCAACACCGTCGTCACCACGGTCATGTCGAACTTCGGTCTTTATAAGGCGCTCGACAAGATCGGCATCGGCTATGAAAAGACCGCGGTGGGCGACCGCTACGTCTATGAGAACATGAAGGCGAACGACCACCTCATCGGCGGCGAGCAGTCCGGTCACATCATCTTCCGCAAGTACGCCCACACCGGCGACGGTCTCATCACGGCCATCATGCTCATGTCCGTCATGATCGAGACCCAGCTCCCGCTGTCCGTGCTGGCGCGGGATGTGACCATGTATCCGCAGGTGCTGAAAAACGTCGTGGTGGACGACAAGGCCAAGACGCTGGCTGACCCCGCTGTGGAAAAGGCCGTCGCCGAATGCACGGAGGCGCTTGGCAGCGACGGGCGCGTCCTCCTGCGAGCGAGCGGGACGGAGCCGGTGCTCCGCGTCATGTCCGAGGCCGGAAGCGAGGCGGAGTGCGAGAAGCAGGTTGACCACATCATCGCGGCGATGAAGTCCTCCGGCCATCTGATCGAGGTGAGAGCGAAATGATCAAGCTCAAGGAAATGTACGATCTGGAGCATACGCTCGCGGCGGACTACCTCGCTCGGTTTGACTACCCGTGGGAGGCGCTGGCCGGTATCTCCGACTTCATTTTGGCGCTCGGCAAGACCCTGCCCATGGACGAATATCACCATCCCCTCGACTGGGACGGGAACGTGCTGGAGGATGTGTGGGTCGCGAATGACGCCACCGTATTCAAGACCGCTTATCTCCACGGTCCCTGCATCATCGGTCACGGTACGGAGGTGCGCCAGTGCGCGTTCGTGCGCGGCAGCGCCCTTGTGGGCGACAACTGCGTGGTCGGCAACTCCACGGAGCTCAAAAACGTCATCCTCTTTGACAACGTGCAGGTGCCGCACTACAACTACGTCGGCGACTCCATCCTCGGCTACAAGTCCCACATGGGCGCGGGCTCTATCACCTCCAACGTCAAGTCCGACAAGACGCTGGTCGTCGTCAAGGACGGCGTGAGCGAGCTTGAGACCGGGCGGAAGAAGTTCGGCGCTATGCTCGGTGACCGCGTGGAGGTCGGCTGCAACAGCGTTTTAAACCCCGGCACGGTGCTGGGGCGTGACGTGAGCGTCTACCCGACAAGCTGCGTCCGTGGCGTCGTCCCGGCGGGACACATCTGGAAGGACAAGGACCATATCATAAGGCGCGGCTGACATACCGCACAAGATACAAAATGTTGGGCGAAGCCACCCGATGAGGGGTGGTCAACGCCCAACATTTTTGCATCGTATCTTGCGGCTTTCTCGGCGCTTGCGAATGACAACACAAGGCCGCACGAAAAACGTGCGGCCTTGTCCTTATGGATTTAGTAGTAACGCTTGTTCTTATTTTTGCGAGCGGCTTCGGATTTCTTGCGACGCTTCACACTGGGGCTCTGGTAATACTCCTTGCGGCGAAGATCGTTCATAACGCCATCCTTGGCGCAGCTACGCTTGAACCGTTTGAGCGCGTTGTCGAGAGACTCGTTCTCCTTGACGTGGATTTCCGGCATCTGTTTTTCCCTCCCTCCGATTACGCCTCAAATACGCTTGATTTTTACACAACGGTTATTATACTTTGTCGGCTGTCCAATGTCAATAAATAATTTGCACTAAATATTCCTTCACTTTGCGGGCTTGACGATGAGATTGACGATACGGTTTTTCACCACAATGCTCCGCACAAGCTCCATACCCTCCAGCTGGCGGGCGATCCTCGGCTCGGCCTTGGCAGCCTCAACAACAGCCGCATCGTCCGCGTCGGCGGGCACGCTCACGGTGGCGCGCAGCTTGCCGTTTATCTGCACGGCAAGCTCCTTGACACTCTCGACCGTCTTCTGCTCGTCATAGACCGGCCACTCGTTTTGCATGGCCATTTTGCCGGTTTTCGCGGCATAGCCCGTAAGCTCCCACATTTCCTCGACGATATGCGGCGCAAAGGGGCTGAGCAGCAGCATGAGCACACGCAGGTCGCCCCGCGTCAGCCCGTTCACATAGAGCTCGTTCACCAGCGTCATAAGCGCGGCGAGCGCCGTGTTCATCTTCAGCGCGTCGATGTCATCCGTGACCTTTTTGATGGTGCGGTGCAGCAGCGCCTCGTTCTTTGCGGAGGGCTCGTCGCTGTCCTCCGCCATGTCCATGAGATTCCACACGCGGTCAAGAAAGCGCTTCGAGCCCTTGACAGCGTCGTCCGACCATGTCGCGACCTTCTCGAAATCGCCGATGAACATGATATAAAGACGCATGGTGTCCGCACCGTAGGCCTTGACCACGTCGTCGGGGTTGACAACATTGCCGAGCGACTTCGACATCTTCACCGCCGGACGGAGCGCCTGATTGCCGTACTTGGCGATGAGGGTCTCCTTCTCCTCCTCGGTCTTGGCGTTGCCGATATAGTGCGGATTCTGACCGAGTATCATGCCGTGGCTCGTGCGCTTGGCATAAGGCTCCTTCGTATGCACCACGCCGATGTCATAGAGGAACTTGTGCCAGAAGCGGGAGTAGAGCAGATGGAGCGTCGTATGCTCCATGCCGCCGTTGTACCAGTCCACGGGACCCCAGTAATTTTCCGCCTCATGCGATACAATCTCATGGTCGTTCTTCGGATCCATGTAGCGCAGGAAGTACCACGAGGAGCCGGCCCACTGGGGCATAGTGTCCGTCTCGCGTCTGGCATCGCCGCCGCAGCAGGGGCACTTGGTGTTGACCCATTCGGTCATTTTGGAGATGGGACTCTCACCGTCGTCGGTCGGCTCATAGCTCTCGACCTGCGGCAGCACGAGCGGCAGCTCCTCCTCCGGGACGGGAACATAGCCGCATTTCGGACAGATGACGATGGGGATCGGCTCACCCCAATAGCGCTGACGGGAGAACACCCAGTCGCGCAGCTTGTAGTTGACCTTTTCCTTACCCCAGCCCTGCTCGATGGCATACTGCTTCATCGCGGGAATGGCCTCGCGCACGGTCATGCCGTTTAGGAAGCCGGAATTCACCATGACACCCGTGTCGTCCTTGAGGGTGAACGCCTCTTTTGTGATGTCGCCACCCTCGACGACCTCCACGATGGGAAGCCCGAATTTCGTGGCAAACTCCCAGTCGCGCTGGTCGTGACCGGGAACGCCCATGACAATGCCGGTGCCGTAGCCCATAAGCACATAGTCGGAGACGAACATCGGCACGACCGCACCGTTGGCAGGGTTTACGACCTCGATGCCGTCAAGCCGCACGCCGGTCTTTTCCTTGTTGAGCTCGCCGCGCTCGAAGTCGCTCTTGCGGGCGGCAGCCTCTTGGTAGGCCGCGACCTCGTCCCAATTCTTGATGAGCGACCTCCACTTCTTGAGCAGCGGATGCTCGGGCGAAATGACGGTATAGGTCACGCCGAACAGTGTGTCGACGCGGGTAGTGTATACGGTGATCTCGTCCGGCGTGTTGGTCTTGAACGTGACCTCCGTGCCGGTGGAGCGTCCGATCCAGTTGCGCTGCTGGGTCTTGACGCGCTCGATATAGTCCACACCGTCCAGATCGTCGATCAGGCGGTCGGCGTATTTCGTGATGGCGAGCATCCACTGGCTCTTTTCCTTGCGCACCACGGGCGCACCGCAGCGCTCGCAAACGCCCTCCACGACCTCCTCATTCGCCAGCACACACTTGCAGCTCGTACACCAGTTGACGGGCATGGTGGCCTTATAGGCAAGCCCATGCTTGAACATCTGCAAAAAGATCCACTGCGTCCATTTATAGTACTGCGGGTCGGTCGTATCCACCATGCGATCCCAGTCGAAGCCATAGCCCAGCATTTTGAGCTGGCGCGTGAAGTTGTGGATGTTCTGCTGGGTGATGACGGCGGGATGGATATGATTCTTGATGGCGAAGTTCTCCGTCGGCAGACCGAAGGCATCAAACCCGATGGGGTTCAGGACGTTATAGCCCTGCATACGCTTCTTGCGGCAGATGATGTCCATCGCCGTAAACGGGCGTGGGTGTCCGACGTGCAGACCGGCGGCGGAGGGATACGGGAACTCGATAAGACCGTAGAACTTCGGTCTCGTCGTGTCGCCGTTGACGGCGGCATAGGGCTTGGTTTCCTCCCAAAGCCCCTGCCATTTTTTCTCTATGCGTTCAAATTCGTAGCCCATTTTACGCCAAGCTCTCCTTCACATCGATCTCCTCCGCGTCGCTCCACAGCCGGTCAAGACCGTAGAACTGGCGCGTCTCCTCCAAAAAGACATGGACGACGAGCGCACCGTAGTCCAGCAGCACCCATGTGCTGGAGCGGTAGCCCTCGCGGTGAATGGCGGGCATACCGGCCTCGGAGAGGCGCTTGTCCACCTCCTCGGTCAGCGCCTTGATGTGGGGCGCGGACGTGGCCGTGCAGATGACGAAATAGTCCGCAATGACGGTCAGCTCCGTGGTTTTGAGCAGGCGAATATCCTCGCCCTTCTTGTCCGAGAGCGTCTTTACCGCCAGCATAGCCGCTTCGTATGTGTTCATATTCTTACCACCGTTTCTATCAGGATAGCCCCTTGCGTTTGCAAAGCGCTTCAAAATATTCCTTCGCGTCCGCCGAATTTTGATGGAACGGCGTTCCCTTTTCCGTGACCTCCGCCCAGCTCATGCCGAGCGCCATCGCCATGGCGGCGTCCAAGTCCTCGTATGCGGCGCGGCGCAGCTCCTCCAAGCCGGCAAAGCCGTGGCGCGTCGGCTCGATATAGTCGGCGAGATAGATGATCTTCTCAAGCCGTGTCATGCCCGCCCGACCCGTGGTGTGCCAGCGTATGGCCGACTCGATGTTCTCCGGCACACCAAAGCGCTCCCTGCAAAGGGCCGCACCCGTGCGGGCGTGGAGCAGCTTCTCATTCGTGCGCTCTAAATCGTCGGTAATGATACCATATTCCCGACACATCCGCAACTGCTCGTCCTGCGTCAGGCGCTTGGTGATGTCGTGCAGGATGGCGGCCTCCGCCGCGTCGCCCTCGTCCTCGCCCCAGCGTCGGGCGAGCTTGACGGCCTCCTGCTCCGTTCCGGCGACGTGCGGCACACGCTTGGGGTCAAGAAAGGCGTATGCCTCGCGGCGCAGCCACGCAAGCTCCGGCTTTGCGCCGTAGAGCCGCAGGCGGATGATCTCGCCATACACCGCGTCCGATAAATACTCCCGTCCGCCGCGCCCCGGCAGCAGCCCGCGCAGCGCGGAGGAGGATATGTCAACAGGCTCACTTTCGATGAGAATGACGGACGCGCCGTAGCGCTTTTCAAGCGCCGCCCGCTTTGCCTCGATGACCTCGCGCTCTCCCTCACTGCGGGCAAAGACCCCGATGGCGGCCAGTGATAGGATCGTCTCCGGCTCGTGCCACTCGTCGAGCGTCAGAAGCATATCCGTCCCCATGAGGAAGCAGAGGCGGCTTTGCGGGTAGCGCGTGTGAAGCTCGCGCAGCGTGTCGGAGGTATAACTCCTTCCGGCGCGTTCAAGCTCGATGTCCAGCACCTCCGCGCCGGGGATGTCGGCGGCGGCCAGCTTCGTCAGCGTGAAGCGCTCCTCCGGCGCGGGGCTCCCGGCCTCCAGCGCCTTGTGCGGCGGCTCATAGTCCGGCACAAGAAAGAGCTTCTGCGGCTGAAGCTGCTCCCTCGCCGCGTTTGCGGCGCGGATATGCCCCAAATGCGGGGGATTGAAGCTCCCGCCATAAACGGCAATGTCAATCATTTCGGCAGCTCTATCTTCGCTTCCTTGGCGCTTTTCCGATAGATGGAGAACACCCGCCCGATGACCTGCACCCCGTCGCACTCGCAGCGGGCGCAAAGCACGGCCTGCGCCTCGGCAGGCGTGACCGGGCTCGTCTCCAAGACCTTGCCCTTGACAAGCTCCCGCGCCGTCAGCGCGTTTTCGGCCTCCGTCACGATAGCCTCCGTCACCCCGGCCTTGCCGATATAGAGGATGGGCTCCTCCCTCTGCGCCAGCGAGCGCAGATAGGCCCTCTGTTTTCCTGTCAGCATATTTTTTCAAGCTCCTCTCTGAACGCCGCAAGCGCTCTGGCTCTATGGGAAATGCGGTTTTTTATGTCCTCGCCCAGCACGGCAAAGGACTGGTCATAGCCATCGGGGCAGAACACGGGGTCATAGCCGAAGCCACATTCGCCCCTCATCGGCTCGGTCAGTATGCGTCCCGGACACTCGCCGCGCACACGCAGAATACGCCCACCGGGCAGTATGCAGCAGAGGGCGGACACAAAGCGGGCGCTGCGGTCACTCACACCCTGCATTTTCTCCAATAGATATTCATATTTCTGCTCATCCGTCCAGTCCTTGCCGCCGCCGAAGCGGGCCGTGTGTACACCGGGTGCGCCGTCCAGCGCGTCCACGCAAAGGCCGGAGTCGTCCGCCACCACGGGAAAATGGGAAAAGGACACGACCGAGCTTGCCTTGAGATAGGCGTTTTCCTCAAAGGTATCGCCCGTCTCGTTGACCTCAAAATCCGCGCCCACGGCGCTCTGCGGGACAACGGTGATGTCGAGCGGCGCGAGAATCTCCCGAAACTCGCGCAGCTTCCCCGCGTTGTTCGAGGCAAGCACCAGTATCATGACAGCAGCTCCTCGGCAAATTGCCTCGCGTCGAACGGGAGCAGGTCGTCCACGCCCTCGCCCACGCCGACGAATTTCACGCCCACGCCGAGCCGCCGCCCGATGGACAGCACCACGCCGCCCTTGGCCGTGCCGTCGAGCTTTGTGAGCACGATGCCGGTCACACCAGCGGCCTTGGTGAAGCTCTCGGCCTGCAATATGCCGTTCTGTCCCGTGGTCGCGTCGATCACGAGCAGCGTCTCCATGTCGCAGTCCGGCAGCTCGCGACCAAGGATCTTGTATATCTTCGCAAGCTCGTTCATGAGGTTCTGCTTGTTGTGCAGCCGTCCGGCGGTATCGACGATGATGAGATCCGCGCCACGGGCGCGAGCCGCCGCGATGGAGTCATACACGACCGCACCGGGGTCGCCGCCCTCACCGTGGCGCACGATGTCGCAGCCGACACGCTCCGCCCAGATCGCAAGCTGCTCGGACGCGGCGGCGCGGAAGGTGTCCGCTGCGCAAAGCAGCACCCTTTTGCCTTGATTTTTATAGAGCTTCGCGAGCTTGCCAATGCTGGTGGTCTTGCCGACGCCGTTGACCCCGACGACCAGAATGACGGAGGGCTTCGTGTCGAGCTTCATGCTCGCGTCGCCGGCCTCGTCCATCTCCTCGACCAGAATGTCGGCGAGCTTGTCCCGTATCTCCGCCTCCTTGCGGATGAAGCGGCTCTTGCAGGCCGTTTTGAGCTTTTCGACCGTCTCCTCCGCCAGCTCCACGCCGGAGTCCGCCAGAATGAGCGCCTCCTCCAGCTCGTCAAAAAATTCGTCGTCCGTCTCCTTGAACCCTTGGAACAGGGAGGCAAGACCGCCCTTTTGCTTTTTGAACAGTGCCATATCACTTAACTCCCGTGTAATATATAATGTATCAATTTTCCGCCGTTTTTTGCGCCTCCGCCAAGTCGAGCTCGATGACGCGGCTCACGCCCTTTTCCTGCATCGTCACGCCGAACAGCACGTCGGCCTGCTCCATCGTCCCACGGCGGTGGGTGATGACGATGAACTGCGTCTTATCGGACAGCGTTCGCATATACTCCGCGTAGCGCGAGACGTTTTCCTCATCCAGCGCCGCCTCGATCTCGTCCATGACGCAAAACGGCGTGGGCTTGACCTGCAATATAGAGAAGTACAGCGCGATGGCGACAAACGATTTCTCGCCGCCGGACAGAAGACTTATACTCGACACCGCCTTTCCGGGCGGCTGCACCCGAATGTCAATGCCGCAGTTGAGCGGGTCGCTCTCGTCCTCCAAGCGGAGATTGGCGCGACCGCCGCCGAACAGCTCCAAAAAGGTCTTGGTAAAGCGCTCGGAGATGAGCGCAAATTCCGTGGTGAATATCTGCTCCATCTCCCGCGTGATGTCGCCGATGATGGTGAGAAGCTCGCTCTTGGCCTTGACAATATCCTGCCGCTGGCCGGAGAGGTATTCATAGCGCTCGGACACGCGCTCATACTCGTCGATAGCGCCCAGATTCGGCGTGCCCAGCGCCGATATACTCCGGCGCAGCGTGGCGATCTCACGGTTGGCCGCCGTCACGCTCGCAAGCTCGGTGCGCAGCGCCTGCGCCGCCGTGCGCGTCAGCTCATAGTTCTCCCAGAGCTTATCGACAAGCTGCTGCTCCTCCATCTCGGCGGCGAGGCTCTTTCGCTCGATGGAGGCGACGAGGCGCTCAAGCTCCACAATGCTCTCGTTGCGGCGCTGGTTCTCGCGCTCCGCCTCCGTGCGCCGCGCCTCCAATTGGAACTTCTGCTCCGTGACGGCGCGAATGCGGCTGCGATAGCCCTCCGCCCGCTCGGACAGTGTTCCGGCGCGTGTCGTCTTTTTGTCAAGCTCCGCGTCTATGTCCGCGTTGCGGCGCTCATAGCTCTCGATAAGGGCGCGGCGCTCGCCGCCACCCGCCAGCATGGCGTTTTTCACGTCCTCAAGCTGCCCCGCGCTGGTTTTCTTCGCCTCACGCTCCGCCCCCAGCGACGCGGCCCTACTCCGCGCTGCGGCAAGCTGCTCACCCGCCGTGTCCATATCGTACCGCGCTGCGGCAAGCTCCCGCTCCGCCGCTTCCAGCGCCGCGGCCTTTTCCTCCCGCCGCGTTTCCGTCTCCGCGCTCTGCTTCTTCAGGCGCTCAAGCTCGTTGGCGCGGGACAGTGCGCCCGTGCCCTTGGCCGCCGAGCCGCCCGTCATGGAGCCGCCGGCGTTTATCATCTGACCGTCCAGCGAGACGATACGGAAGCGGTTGTCGTATTTCTTCGCGATGGCCACCGCGTCGCCCAAGCTCTGCGTGACCACGGTGCGCCCCAAGAGGCTTGCAAACACACCGGCGTATTCAGAATCATAGCGGCAAAGCTCGCTGGCGAGACCGAGATAGCCCCGCTCACCGCGTGGCGGCTGCGCCAGCACCGTGCCGCGCACAGCGCCGATGGGCAAAAACGTCGCACGTCCGGCATCCTGCCGCTTGAGGTACTCGATGGCGGCACGACCATCCTCCTGCGTGTCCACCACGATATTCTGCGCAGCAAAGCCCAGCGCCGTCTCGATGGCGAGGGCAAAGCGGTCGTCGCTCCGCACCAGATTCGCCACCGGCCCGCGTATGCCCGGAAGCGTCCCGCGCTTCGACTCACGCATGACGGTCTTGACGGCACGGGAATAGCCCTCGTAGTCCTTCTCCATCTCCGTGAGCATATGGATACGGCTCTGCATACTCCGCCCGTCCACGGTCAGCTTTGTAAGTTCATCCCGCAGCGCCGCGAGGCGGCTTTCGCGCCCGGACATTTTCATGCGGTGTCCGTTCACGACGTTGGACAGCGACGCGATCTCCGCGCCCAGCTCCCGCTCGTCACCCGCAATGGCCTCGATGCGTCCGTTCAGCTCGTCTATCTGCTTCTGCACGGCGGCAATGCGCTCGCCGTCCGCGTCCATATCGCCGCGCACACGCTCCACGGAGTCGAGATTCGACTGCCGCTGGCTTCGCAGCACGGCCATCGCGCTCTCGTTGTCGGCAAGCTCGCCCTCCGCCTCGGACAGACGGCGGCGCAGCTCCTCGGCCTCCACGTCCTTGGCACGCATTTTCTCCGATATGCTCTCGCCCAGCTCATAGCTGTCCGCCAGCGCCTGCCGCGCCTTGCCCAGCTCGTCCCGCGCCTGCTCCAGCGACTCGCGCACCCCGGCGGATTGCTCCGCCAGCCGGTCGAGCGACAGCATCCATGCCGAGACCTCCAAGCCCTTGAGCTGCTCGCGCAGGGCAAGATATTTCTTGGCCGTCTCCGACTGCTTTTTGAGCGGACCGACCTGTAGCTCCAGCTCCTCTATCTTGTCGCCCACGCGCAGCAGGCTCTCATCCGTGGCGGCGAGCTTCCGCTCGGCCTCCTCCTTGCGGTAGCGGTAGCGGCTGATACCCGCCGCCTCCTCGAATATCTCGCGGCGGTCGGTCGATTTGGCGGAGACGATCTCCGCAATGCGCCCCTGTCCGATGATGGAGTAGCCGTCGCGCCCAAGGCCGGTGTCCATGAGCAGCTCATTGATGTCGCGTAGACGGACGTTCTCGCGGTTGATACGGTACTCGCTCTCGCCGGAGCGGTAGTAGCGGCGCGTGATGACAAGCTCGTCGGAATCAACGGCAAAGCTGCGGGCGGAGTTGTCCAGTATGAGCGACACCTGCGCAAAGCCGAGCGCCCCGCGCTTTTCCGTGCCGCCGAAGATGACATCCTCCATCTTGCTGCCGCGCAGCGAACGCGCCCGCTGCTCACCCATGACCCAGAGGATAGCGTCGGATATGTTAGACTTGCCGGAGCCGTTCGGTCCGACGATCATCGTCATATTTTTTTCAAATTCCAGAACCGTCTTTTCCGGGAAAGACTTGAAGCCCTGGATCTCAAGAGCCTTTAGGTACAGACGCTCATCCCTGCCTTCTCAGGCTTTTTGCGCAATCAAGGCCGCTCCTTTTCACGGGAGCGGCCATTTTCTATAGCAGCCAACTTGAGCATATTCGCTATCCACCTACTACACGCCGTTTTGTTGCTTATAATCCGTTGTCTTATAGTCCGTAATTTGCTAGTATAGATATGACACTTTATTTGTGGGGGGGAGCATTCATGCTTATACAACAAGCGTTTGGACAGCGGATCCAAGCATTGAGGAAAGAACGGGATATTAGCCAAGAACGATTTGCCATCAGCATTGAAATGGACAGATCCTACTATGCCTCTGTCGAGTCTGCAAGAGAAACATTTCATTGATCAATATTAAAAAAATCGCAGACGGTCTTGGTATATCGCTGTCTGAACTGTTTTTCGGTATCTGAGGAGGCGTTTATTATGGCACTTAACCCCCATATCATCCTTTATGATGAGGCGCGTCATGTCAACACGAAAGCTTCTGAAGAATATGTTCACGTTCAATTCAATTACCCTGATACTCGCTCGGGGTGGGATGGCTGGATCCCTGTCGAGTATCGCAGGACAGGCGTATCCATACCCGCTTCTGACACCGCCAAATTGGAAGCACATCTCAATGATATTTACGCCCAAATGCATCCATCCAAGTACAAGACATGGGTGGAAAAGCAAGATCACTACTGGAACGCAACGCGCTCCGTTGAAACAAAAGAAATATTCAACACTCTCAAGGATGGAAAATGGCATTGCAGAAATTGCGATATTTCAAATCCCAATTTTGCAAGGAGAGTACAGGATATTAAGGAATTGGGTTACACAGTCGCAACGCACATAAATTATCGTTGCCCCGTCTGTGGGAACAACCGTAGCACTAGACTTCTTCTGCTTCCCATCGACCGTGTTGAACTCGCTGGAAACGGTTATGAAACATGGTCTGCTGCTCTTAGAGCAAAAATCATCCGCACACTGGGCGGTGTCGATGTGTATGAAAACAAGCCTAGTCGAGCTTGTCTGCCTGATCACAAGTTTTCGGAGATCCGTTGGGATGACGACACAAAATCTGAAAACCCGAAAACCATGACAGAACAGGAAATACGCGACAAGTTTCAGCTTCTTTCCAATCAGCGCAACCAACAAAAACGCGAGGTTTGTCGCACCTGCTTTCAGACGGGAAAGCGAGGCAGTATCTATGGCATCCACTACTTCTATGAGGGCACTGACACATGGGACTCCAAAATTCCACCCAAAGGGAGGGCTGCCGAAAAAGGTTGTGTTGGCTGCCCGTGGTACGATATTGCGCGTTGGAGAAAAGAGTTAAATCAAGTGATCGCAAAAAGGGATGTTGACTAGCCATCACTGCTTCTGGTCACACAAAAACCTTTATTTTTATTTCGTTCGATGTTATAATGGCTTGCGTATTTCAAACGTCGGGAGGTGTCCGCATTGATAAAAACGGTCGGCAGTGTATGTTCGGGTATCGAGGCCGCTTCCGTCGCGTGGAAACCCCTCGGTGTAAAATTTGAGTGGTTTTCGGAGATTGCCCCGTTCCCGTCACGCCTACTCGCCGAAAAGTATCCACTGACCCCCAACCTCGGTGACATGAACGACATCCCGGAAATGCTTACGCAGGGCAAAATCATCGCGCCGGATCTAATTTGCGGTGGCACGCCCTGTCAAGCCTTTTCGCTAGCAGGCTGGCAGAGCGGGTTAAATGATGACCGCGGAAATCTCACCCTGAAATTTGTAGATATCGTCGAATCAAACGACACCGTTCGCCGTGCCGCCGGACAGAGCAGATGCAAGGTTTTCTGGGAAAACGTCGAGGGTGTGCTGACAGACAAGACAAATGCGTTTGGCTGCCTAGTCTCATCTCTCGCGGGCCTAGATAGCGTCCTCACCATGAGAAGCGGCAGATGGCCCAACGCAGGCCTGATTTACGGGAAAACACGCAACGTCGCATGGCGTGTCCTCGACGCTAAATACTTTGGGCTTCCTCAACAACGGCGGAGATTGTATGTCGTAGCCGGTGGGAAAGAATTTGATCCTGGAAACATTCTCTTTGAAACGCATGAAAACGGTTTCCCTAAATACCCCACCTCTGAACTGGTGTTCCGCAAAGACGGACATGATTTTGAAGTGTTTCGTGAATATACGGACTGCCTATACTCCGCCTACGGAACAAAATGGAATGGAAACGCAGCGGCATATAACGGCTCTTTGTTCATTGTACAGGATCGTCGTCTCAGGAGACTGTCCACGCTCGAAGCAGAGAGATTGATGGGATTCCCGGACAACTATACAAACCTGTCTGGCGCAAAAAAGACAAGCCGTTATCAGGTAATCGGAAACTCGTGGGCTGTCCCCGTTGTAAGGTGGATCGGCGAGCGTCTCATCATGGGGAAAAATGACAACATTTCATTGGATATAACCGGTATTTCATTGTTAAACCGTGTCACGAGGATAGGTGAAAAAGAGATATTTATAGATTTTGGCAGGGATGTGGTTTCTCTCGCAGACGGCTTCGCCTTGAACTGCACCACAATTCCAGAAAAATGCACTTTCGTCAGCATGAAAGAGCTTGTTTCTCCAAACGCACCGGAGGACATTTATATTTCTCCCGTCGGATGCTATGGCATCGTAAGGCGCAAGATGGAGCGCAATCTCAAAATCAATCCAAGGCTGGAGGAGATCCTGCTTTCGATTTCGTCGAAAATGTCACCGGAAGAAATTGAACGGCGATCCAGAGTTCAGCACAGGGGGCGTTTTAGCAGTCCAAACGAAGCGGACGGATATGTTCAAGAAAATATATTGAAGCAATCAACAAGAATGAAAAAAAGCCCCATCTCTGTTGTCAACCCTGTTTTCCCCATCGCAAATCCAAGCAACGCTTCCGAAGGACAATTATTACTTCCCGATTTTGCATAATTTAGAATCAGCGTGTCAAAGCACCGTCGCTCAACTCGCAAAAGTCCCTGCGCTCAACACCCGAACACAGAGGCTTTTTACACAATCAAGGCCGCTCCTTTTCACGGGAGCGGGACAGGTTATGATATGAAGTGCAACACTCTCAAAAAAGAGAGACAATACGCAGGAACTCGTGTAACCGGTGTATTTTGCCGAGCCTCACAAGCCATGGCAGCGCGGGACAAACGAGAATACGAACGGTCTGCTACGGTTCT
>CAVIIB010000032.1:0-7900 GCA_963642815.1 Oscillospiraceae bacterium
GGCATCGTCCAGCTCGATCTCCTTGGCGATGGTCACGCCGTCGTTGGTGACGAGCGGAGCGCCGAATTTCTTATCGAGCACGACATTGCGCCCCTTGGGGCCAAGCGTGATTTTAACGGTATCGGCCAGCTTATCCACACCGCGCTGGAGCGCGTTGCGGGCTTCCTCGCCATAAATGATCTGTTTTGCCATAATTCCTCTTCCTCCTTATTCGATCACGGCCAGAATGTCGCTCTGGCGCAGGATGGTGTATTCCTCTCCGTCCACCTTCACGGTGGTGCCGCTGTACTTGCCGAGCAGAACCTTGTCGCCCACGGCGACCTCCATGCGGATCTCGTTGCCGTCCACGACCCCGCCGGGGCCCACGGCCACGACCTCATAGGTTTCGGGCTTTTCCTGCGCACCGGCGGACAGGTACAGACCGCTCTTGGTCTTCTCCTCCGCCTCCATGCGCTTGACGACTACTTTGTCGGCCAAAGGTTTCAGTGTCATTGCTTGTGCCTCCTATAATCATTTTTTCATAAACAATTTGAATGCGTTAGCACTCTTTGCCTCGGAGTGCTAACGCTATTATAATAAATCAGTCTGCCGTATTCTGCAAGCCATGTTCTGCGGAAATCTCCGCCTTATCCAGCCTTATTGCCTTTCTGGTGAAATATATCCGGATATGCCTCTTAAAATCTCGCGATAGCTCAATTTTTCTCCGTTTTCCTCTTTCCGAAAAACATATAAAGATTACACTGTATCATTCCGTTGTATAGCTTACGCTTTTTGTCCGCCCTGTGTCCGAAGCAGCGCTCGAACTCCGGGTGCGAGCAGATGATGTTAAACGAACAGTCCGCGTTGGGGTCGCGCCTCGTGCCGAAGGCGGCGTATAGCGCCTCCGCCTGCTGCCTTTCCAGCATACGCTCGCCATAGGGCGGGTTCGTCACGACGATACCATGCTCCGTCGGCGGCGTAAGCTCCCGTGCATCGGCCACCGCAAAGCGAATGTCGCCGTATACCCCGGCTCGCTTGGCGTTCTCGCGGCTCAACGCCACGGCCTTGGGGTCGATGTCGGAGGCGAATATTTGGTATTCGCCATTGTATTCGAGCGCCCGCGCCGCCTCCGCCTCCTCGCGCCACACGCGGCGGTCAATCGCCTCCCACGTTTGCGCCGAGAAGCTGCGATGAAGCCCCGGCGCACGGTTGCGGGCGATGAGCGCGGCCTCGATGGCGATCGTCCCGCTCCCACAAAACGGGTCGCAGAGCACGCCGCGCCCACGGTAACGCGCCAGCCCGACCATGGCCGCCGCCAGCGTCTCGCGCAGCGGCGCGGCAACATGACCGGGACGGTAGCCGCGCTTGAACAGCGGTGCGCCGCTCGTGTCCAGAAATAGCTCCGCCTCATCGTTCACGATGGCGAATTGGAGCTGGTACAGCGCCCCATCCTCCGGCAGCCATGTGCAGCGGTACTTGCGCCCCAGCGCCTCCGCCGCCGCCTTTTTGATGATACGCTGGCAGTCCGGCACGGAATGGAGCTGGGAGTTGAGGCAGTAGCCCTTGACGGGAAACGCGCCGTTTTTGGGGATATAGTCGCCCAGCGGCAGCGCCTTTACGCCCTCGAACAGCGCGTCAAAGCTCCGCGCCGGAAAGCGCCCCAGCGAGACCAGCACACGCTCGCCGGTGCGCAGCCGCAGATTGACCCGCGCCAGCTCCGACGCGCCGCCGGAAAAGCGGACATGACCGTTCTCCGCCCGCACCTCCGGCACGTCCATGCGCCGCAGCTCCTCGGCGACGGGTCCCTCCAAGCCGAACAGACAGGGTACGAAAAGTTCAGGCATTGTCCGTCCCCTCTGCCGTGTTCTCCGCCACATTCTCCGCCGGTGCAGCCGTCGCGTCCTCGGCGGGTGGCGCGGCATTGGCCGCCGCCTGCTTTTGCGCCTCACGCTCCGCCCTGCGCTCCGCCTTGGCCTTTTCCTTTTCGCGGCGCACACGGCGTATCACCCGCGCCGCCACGCGGCTGTCGCGGTAGTAGCCCGTCAGCAGCAGCATGACCTCCGCCAGCGCATACAGCACCAGCAGCAGCGCCCCGATGGAGAGCAGGGCGCTCACCGTCGCGCTGCGTGTGCCGACGGTATCGACCTCAATACAGAGGTCGGTGAGGTAGTCTGCGGCGCTGGGGTCTTGCCCCACGACACCGGCAATGGTCATCCACTCGATGTTGGTGTTGAACCACCGGCTGAGCAGGCTGTAGGCCCCCGGCTCGGCCTTTTCCACCATGCCGCGCACCGGCAAATGGATGCTCATGGCCTTGCGCTCACCGTTCAGCAGCGCCAGCGTCTCCTCCTTCAGCGCCTGAAGGTCGTCCAGCCGGTCAGCCGTAAAGCGCAGCAGCACAAAGCGGTTGCCGATGGGCGCAACGGCGTAGCAATAGAGCGCCCGTCCGCTGCTGCGGGATACCTCCTGTCCGGGAATATCCATGATCCACTTGACATCCGCGCTGACATAATCATGCTCGCTAAGCTGTGCGCCGTCCGCGATGGTCGCCGCACCGCCGAGCTGGTACACGAACGCGAAGCCGCTTATCCAAAGCAGCGCCAGCGCAAGCAGCAGCGCCGCACCCGCACGAGCCGCCGCGAATATCGCCCGCCGCGTCCAAAAGCCCTCCGTTTTTACCGCTTTCTGTTTCATAATGCTCCGTCCTTTATTCACCCACGGGGACAAGCGCCGCCGCAGGGTCATTTTCAAAATACCGCGCCTCGCGCTCGTGACAGGTGAAAAGCAGCACCTGCCGCCGTTCGGCAATGCTCCGTATCAAGGCAAGCGCCCGTTCCAGCCGCTGCTCGTCGAAGCTCACCAGCGCGTCGTCCAATATCATGGGGCATGGCTCCTCCTGCGGGAGCGCCAGCTCACACACCGCAAGCCGCAGCGCCAGATAGAGCTGGTCCGCCGTTCCGACGGAGAGGCTGTCCATCCCACGGCTCACGACGTCGCCCGACGGCTGCACACGGGCGCTCATGTCCCGCGCAAGCTCAATCGTGTCATAGCGCCCGTCCGTCAGGAGGCGGAAAAGCTCCGCCGTCCGGCGGCTGAGCGCCGGGGAGAAGCGACCCTGCAGCTCGCTGTCCGCCTCGGCCAGCGTCTCGATGGCGAGCGTGAGCGCATCGTATTCCTCCTGCAAGGCGGCAAGCCGCGACTGTGCCGCAAGCGCCTCCGATTCGAGCACCACGGGGTCGCCTCCGGCGCGTCCGCGCCCCTCCAGCTCCGCCCGCTGCCGCGTCAGCGCCTCTATGCGCCCGTCAAGCTCCTCCACGGCGCGTCCGGCTCGTGCCGCCTCCGAGTCGCCGCGGCTGAAATCAAGCCCCGCCACCAGCTCATCGTCGGCCTCCTGCTGGAGGCTTCGCGCCTCGTTGAGCTTACGGTCAAGCGCCGCGAGCGCCGCCTCCGCTGCCTCTGTCTCGCTCCAACGCGCCTCATGCGCCGCGAGCGCCGCGTCCACCGCCACCTCGTCCGTGCCGCCGCAGCTTTCCAGCAGCGTCAGCCGGTCGTCAAGCATTCCCTGCGCCGATTTTTTCATCTCGTTCAGCCGCAGGAACACCAGCGCGAACAGCACCAGCGAGATCGCACCGGCGCAGATAAGCTGGGAGCGCCACGGCAAAAGCAGCGTCAGCACCATAGCCAGCGCGAACAGCCCCAAGAAGATGAAGCTTATCCAAAGCGGCGGCGTTCGCCGCGCAAGCTGCTCCAAGCCCGCCGCACGGCGCTTGACATCCTCGACCCGCTCCCGTGCCTCCGCGGGCTCGCAGTCCCCGAACACCCCGGCGCGAAGCGCGTCGTGTGCTCTTTCACACGCGGCTGCCGCCTCCGTTCGCTCCTGTTCGAGCGCACGAAGCCGCTGGCGGCTCTGGACAAGCTCATCCAGCGCCTGCTTGCGCTGCGCCGCACGCGCCTGCTCCATTCGGCGGACAGCCTCGCCGCGCTCCGTGCGCAGACGTTCAAGCTCGCCGTCGATCTCCGCCGCCCGCGCCGCACATTCGCGTCCGGCTTGCAGCTTCTCCTCCAGCTCGGAAAGCGAGCGCTCCGTCTCCGGGATCGCCCCGCGTGAGCCGGATTTGCGGTGTCGCTGCCACTGGCGCAGACGCTTGTCCGTCTCGCTGTAGGACACGTCCTCCTCGCCGGAGGACACAATGGCGTTGATACGCTTTTCCAGCGCCGCGCCGCCCTGTACGGCCATGCCCGCCTGTCGGATAAAGGCGCTGCGCTCAAAGACCTCGCGCTGCACACCCGTGAGTGTTTCACCCGCGTTGCTCGCGGTCAGCCACGGGACAGGCTCGTCCGTCCCCGTCCATGTCGCGGAAAACGCCTGCATGGGCGCGTTCGCCCGCTCCGTCCAGCGCCGCAGCGTGATGCTGCGTCCCTCGTATTCAAGCTCCATGCTCCCCGCCATCGGTGTACCCGACCACGGCGCATAGCGCAGCTTGTCCGGCTGTACCCCCTGCTTTGTCCGCGCCGAGGTGTCCAGCCCGTAGAGCATGGTGACAAGAAAGGCGCACCATGTGCTTTTGCCGGATTCATTCGGCGCTTGGAGGATGTTCAACCCGTCGCGCAGCTCCATACAGCGCCCGTCCAGCGCCCCGAAGCTCGCCGTCAGCTTTCGTAGGATCATAGTGGTAGCTCCTCACCGTTTTCGAGTGCCAGCAGCCCCCAACGTGCCGCCTGTGCGATGCGCCGGCGCTGCCGCTCGTCCGTTTCCGCCTCATACCGCCGCCGCAGCCTTGTTAGGAAGATACCCCGCAGCGTGTCCGCGCCGCAGCCCTCCCAAAGCTCCCGCCTCGGTCTCGTCTCATCCCGTAGCTGTAGCGCGTAGAAGCGCCCGTCCAGCGCCCGCCGCAGCGTCGCCATATCCGGCGCCTGTGCCGTCTCTCCCGTGAGGATAATGCGGTATATGTCGCCCTGTCCGCGTCCGTCCAGCGCCGTCTCGATGACCGCCAGCGGCTCGTCCGCGTCCGTTATATCGACCCGCAATATCTCGTAGCACCGTCCGCCGAGCGGAAGCAGCGTCAGGTCGCAGCGCTCCGGCTCCAGCTCGGCCAGTATCACGCCCTTTTCGCCGCACTCGTCGAAGCCGCGTCCCTCGGCGCAACCCGGCCATGCGTAGAACGTGTCCCCGGCGCGGCGCAGTCCGCTGAAGCCGTGGACGTGACCGAGCGCGACATAGTCCATGCCGCTGTGCGCGAGCTGCTCCTCCGTGATGGGCGCGTAGGGCGAGCTGGGCGCTCCGACATCGCCGTGCAGCACCATGATGTCAAGCATATCGCCGTCCTTTTCCGCCTCGAAGCCCACAAGCGGGGCGCGGCGGCTGCGCGAGGTGAAGCCGGAGCCCCAGACGCGCACGCCCAGCGACGGAAGCGGGACGCACTTGGTCTCCTCGCCCGTGAAGATGTGGACGTTCTCGCCCAGCGACAGAGTGCTCCACAGCGAGCGCTTGGAGTACCAGTCGTGGTTGCCCGGTGCGATAAACACGGGAATATCCAGTCCGGCGAGCGCCCGCTCAAGGCTGCGCCCCGTCTCGGAAAACAGCGCGTCGGAGTCGAACACGTCTCCGGCGAATACGAGAATATCCGCCTGCCTCTCCCGTGCCAGCGCCGCGATACGCGCCGGAAGCCGGCGCTGCTCACTCCGGCGCTCCTGCGCCTGCTGCGCCGTTAGGGATTGAAAGGGCGAATCCATGTGGAGATCCGCCGCGTGTAGCAGCCGTATCATAGGACGCGAAGCGCCTCGGCGCGGACACAAGCGCCCGTGTCCGTGTCGATGTCGAACACACAGCACTCCATTTTTCCCGGCCCATCGGCGCTGCGGTAGCGTCGCGGCGGGTCGCCGAAGAATTTATTCACCGACTGCTCCACGTCGATACCCAGCACACTTCGCGCCGCGCCCGTCATGCCAAGGTCGGAGATATAGCCCGTGCCGCCCTCCAGCACGGCGGCATCCGAGGTCTGGACATGGGTGTGCGTACCCCACACGGCGCTGACACGCCCGTCCAGAAAATAGCCCATCGCAAGCCGCTCACTCGTCGCCTCGGCGTGCATATCCACCAGTATGACGGGCGGCGTTTTCTCAAAGCCCTTGAGCAGGCAATCGACCTCGACAAAGGGGTTGTCCGTGTTCGCGTCAAGCGTAAAGCGCCCCATGACGTTGATGACGCAGACCTCGCCGAACGTGGTATGGTACACGCCGAAGCCGCGTCCCGGACATTGGGGCGCGTAGTTGAGCGGGCGCAGTATGCGGGAGTTGTCCGCGAGATAGGGCTGAAGCTCCCAGCGCGTCCATGTGTGGTTGCCGAGGGTGATAACGTCCGCACCGGCGGCGAAGATACGGTCGGCCTGCTGGGGTGTGATACCGACGACGTTGGCGTTTTCGCCGTTCACCACGGCAAAGGCGATGTTCCGCTCACGTCGGACGCGGCGCAGATTGTTTTCCAGAAATAAAAGCCCCGGTGCGCCGCACACGTCGCCCACGGCCAAAATGCTCACGATCATGGTTGATACCTCTCGTGTTTTTTCGTTTCGTTCGATTTGTGGTATACTAATATAACATATCCCGCCGCGAATGAAAAGCCCAAGACGCTCCGGCGGCAATTTCCCGCTTGGACAGCGCCGCTGTTTTGCCTCTTTCCAATTCGTGTGCGAGCGTGTATAATGCGAAATTGACGATTTCCTGCAAAATTCTACAACAGGAGCCGAATATGTCCGAGGACAAGTACAAAAACCGTATATTCACCATCCCGAATCTGCTGAGCCTGCTCCGCATTTTGAGCGTCCCCTTCATCGTGTGGAGCTATGTCACGCTGGAAAACAGCCGTCTGGCCGTGGCGACACTCGCGTTCGGTGTGCTCACGGACGTGGCCGACGGCTTCATCGCCCGCCACTTCCACATGATCTCCGATCTGGGCAAGGGACTCGACCCCGCTGCGGACAAGCTCACGCAGGCCGCCATTATGATATGCCTGCTGTCCCAGCACAAGCAAATGCTTGCGCTCATCATCCTGTTCACCGTCAAGGAGGTCTACGTCAGCTTCTGCGCGTGGCTTGCGCTGCACTATTGCCGCCGCGTGGACAGCGCCCGCTGGTTCGGTAAGCTCAGCACCTCGGTCATCTATGTCTCCTGCGGCGTGCTTTTCCTATTCCCGGAGCTGCCGCTGGGCGCGGTGGATGCGCTGATCGGGCTCTCCTTTGCGCTGCTGGCGCTCTCCGGCGTGCTGTATGGTCGCCACTACCACGCCATTTTGCGCGACGCGCTGCGCGACGACCCCGCCATCCGCAAGACCATTCGCCGAGTCGTCATGGCGCTGCTCGCGCTGGTGTGGCTCGCCATCCTCGGTCTCTGCTTCTACTATCGGCGGCTTCTCTCCGTGGACAGCATCGTCGCCTATTCGCCGCACTCCGTCCCGCTTGCCATTTTGCTCATGCTGCTGCTGTTCGCACTCAAAAGCGTGAGCTTCGTCCTCTACTGCGGTATTTTCTACGCCGCGAGCGGCGTTTTATTCCCACTGCCGCTGGCGCTTGCCGTCAATGTGCTCGGCACGGCGGTCATGGCGCTGTTTCCTTATTTTCTGGGTCGCGCACTCGGCACGGAGGCCGTGGACGAGATATTACAGAAGCACCCACGGGTGCGGAGGCTGCGCGATATGCGCGAGGGGAACGATTTCCTCTTTGTGCTGCTTGTCCGCGCAAGCCGCTTGAGCTTCGACGTGGTGAGCCTTTTCATGGGTGCCATCGGCGTCCCGTTCAAAAAATTTCTGCCCGCGTCCGTCCTCGGTATGCTCGTCCCCATCGTGACCTATCCGCTCATCGGTATGTCCGTGTCCGACCCCCATTCGCCGATGTTCCGCCTCTCCATACTGGCCGAGCTCGTCCTC
>CAVIIB010000032.1:7910-19763 GCA_963642815.1 Oscillospiraceae bacterium
TCCTCGCCGCTCCCGCCGTCACGATTTGGCAGCTTTACCAGCGCCGCCACGCCAAGCGCTGAAAATTTTCCATTCATAGCCCGCCACCCGCCGGTCATACTAAAGCCGAAAGGGGTGTGTCGAAAAATGAATAAAACGACCTTTGTCAAGGGCATGGGACTGGGCCTCGTGGTCGGCTCCGCCGTGGGCATGGTTTTCTCTCCGAAAAAGAAAAAATCCGCCATCGGCAAGGCGCTCCGCTCCATGGGCGACGTCGTTGAGGGTATCACGGACACCATCGGCCTTTAAAAAAAGCAAAACAGCGTAAAAAAAGTCTTGCAATCCAGTTGGGCTTGTGCTATAGTATCATGGCGCGAGCGGCATTAGCTCAGCTGGATAGAGCGTCTGGCTACGGACCAGAAGGCCGGGGGTTCGAATCCCTCATGCCGTGCCAAAAAAAAACGACAAGCGTCGAAAGGCGCTTGTCGTTTTCGTTTGTCAAGCACCCCCGTTTTCAGCTTCCGAAAACGGGGGTGTTGCTATAAGCCGTCGCAAGAACACGCAAAATGCCGTGGAACGCGGCGCTATATCATGGGGTGGCGATACGGAGGGCGGCGTGTAGGTTTTGGCAGGACACGTCGAGGTGCTCACCGCCGGCCTCGCCATCCCGTGTCCACGGTGTCGGCTTGTCGAAGCGGAAGCGGACGTGGCTGCCACGCAGCCGTATCACGTGCTCGCCGGTAAAGTCGCTGGCAAGCACGGCGGATATGACGTTGGCAAGGTCAATCGCATCCGCCGGAGCACGGACGAGGAATATCTCAAAAAGCCCGTCACACAGCGCGTCGTCGTCCATATCGCGCAGCCGGACAAGCCCCGCCACGGAGCGGGAATTGGTCACGCCGCCGAAGATGAAGTCATCCTCCAGCGCTCCGCCGTCCCACTCCACGCGCACATGATGGCTCGTCACGCGGCCAAGCGCCGCCATACCGGCGAAGATATAGGCGAGCTTTCCCAGCGCCTGCTTCTGGTTCTGCGGCGTTTCGTAGGACACCTCGGTGAACGCGCCGAAGGCGGCGACATAGGTGAAATAGTCCCGCTCGTTGAGGCGGCCCACGTCGAGCGGGCGCAGCCGTCCGGCGGCAGCCGTCCTCGCAGCGGTGGCGGGTGTGCGCGACAGGCCGAGGGAGGAGGCCACGTCGTTGACCGTGCCGAGCGGGATATAGCCGAGCTCCGGCCTTTCGTCGAGCTGCATAAGCCCCGCGACCGTCTCCGACAGCGTTCCGTCCCCACCGACGCACACAAGTCGGTCAAACTCCGCGCCGTGCGCGGCGACAAGGCGCGTCGCGTCGCCACGTCCGTCCGTGAGAAAAACGGTGCTGACATAGCCGTTTTGGTGGAAGGTCTGCACAATATCCGCCAGCGCGGCGCGGTAGCCCCCGCGTCCTGCGTTGGGATTTATGAGAAGCATCATCTTTTTCATGTCTCCATGATACGGCAGACGGCGAAAAAAAGCAAGCGGCGCGGCGGCGCTCGTTATTTTTCAAATTATACTTGACGGCAGGGCAGGGCAGGAGTATAATGACGCAAAATCGAATCAAACCGTTGATGGAGAGTAAGTAGCCGGTCTATGGATGGCACAGAGAGCCGCAGTAGCTGAGATTGCGACGCAGACAGGATCGTGTGAATGGACTCCGGAGGGCAATCGGAAGGCAGCAGCGCTGCCCTATGTGCGACGGAGAGGGGCACTTCGTGAAAAAAGCCGCCGTATGATAGTACGGAATGAGTGGGCGCATTGCGCCAAGCCGGGTGGTACCGCAGGAGCTTTATTTCCTGTCCCAGCAGTTATGCTGGGGCGGGTTTTTGTTTTTTCGGAGGATTTGACCATGTATACAAAACGATGGCGGCTCGCCGCCGCAAACACTACCAACCCCTGCCTCCCCTAAAAGGGGAGTGCCGCGACAACTTCCAACTCCTGCCTCCCCTGAAAGGGGAGGGGGACCGCGCAAGCGGTGGAGGGGTTTTCTGGAAGCCCGCACAAGCTCCGAGAGAAACCCCTCAGTCAGCGGCGTTGCCGCTGCCAGCTCCCCTTTCAGGGGAGCCTTGGGGGACGGACGCTTGGCGCTGTAAGCGCCAGTGCGCTTTTGACAGCCTCACCAAATCACAAACAACATGAACAACGAAAAGGAGAATATATACCATGAAAAAGCTACTCACCATACTGCTGGCTGCGTGCCTTGTGCTGGCGCTCTGCGCCTGCGGTGCGCAAAACGAAACGAGCGATACCGCCGCCACGACCACGGCGGACGGCACGGTCTACACCATCGGTATCTGCAACTATGTGGACGACGCATCCCTCAACCAGATCGTCGAGAACATCCAGTCCCGCCTCGCGGAGATAGGCGCGGAGCGCGGTGTCAGCTTCAAGGTCGAGTACGACAACTGCAACGCCGACGCGACGGTGCTGGAGCAAATCATCTCAAACTTCATGGCCGACAAGGTTGACCTCATGGTCGGCGTGGCCACGCCGGTGGCCATGTCCATGCAGGCGGCGACGGCGGATAACCCCCTCCCCGTTGTGTTCTCGGCGGTGTCCGACCCCGTGGGCGTGGGGCTTGTCGAGTCGTTGGAGAAGCCGGGTGCGAATTTGACCGGCACCTCGGACTATCTCGACACGGCGGCCATCATGAAGCTCATCTTCGCCGCCCAGCCGGACGCGCAGCTCATCGGTCTCTTGCATGACGTGGGGCAGGATTCCTCCACGGCGGCCATCGCCGCAGCCAAGGAATATCTGGACGCGCAGGGCGTGGCCTACAAGGAATACACCGGCACGACCGTGGACGAGGTTATGCTCGCGGCGGATGCCATCATCGCGGACGGCGTGGACGCGGTGTTCACCCCCACCGACAACACCATCATGACGGCGGAGCTCTCCATCTATGAGAAGCTGGCGGAGGCGGGCATTCCCCACTACACCGGCGCGGACTCCTTTGCGCTCAACGGCGCGTTCCTCGGCTACGGCGTGGATTACGCCAATCTCGGCGTGGAGACGGCGGACATGATCGCCGGTATTCTGCTCGACGGCAACGACCCCGCACAAACGCCGGTGATGACCTTCGACAACGGCACGGCCACCGTCAACACGGAGACCTGCGCGACGCTCGGCTTTGACTATGACGAGATCGAGGCGCTGTTCGCGCCGCTCTGCACCAAGGTGCAGACCATCACCACGGCGGAGAGCTTCGGCGACCTCGGCTGAACGCTTGGGAGGGCATGACCTTGACGCTTGTTTTAAGTCTCGGCCAGACGGCGCTGGAGCTTGGACTGCTCTGCTCGCTGACGGTGCTGGCGCTGTTTTTGAGCTATTCCATGCTCAACGTCTGCGACCTGTCCACGGACAGCTGCTTCACGCTGGGCGCGGCGGTGGGCGCGGTCGTCGCCATCGCGGGACACCCCTACCTCGCCATCCCGTCGGCCATGCTGGCCGGTATGCTGTCCGGCTTCATCACGGCGCTGCTGCAAACGCGCATGGGCGTGGACAGTCTGCTTGCCGGTATCATCGTGAACACCGGCCTCTACTCCATCAACATCGCCATCATGGGCAACTCCTCGCTTCTGAACATGAACAAGACCGAAACCGTGTTCACCAAGGCGCGGGCGCTGCTGGAGGGTACGCCGCTCGTCGGGCAGTACAAGCTGCTCGTGGCGCTCGTGGCGGTGGTGCTTGTGGTCGTGCTTCTGACGCTGTTTCTGCGGACGCGGCTCGGCCTCGCCATCCGTGCCACGGGCAACAACCCCGACATGGTGCGCTCCTCATCCATCAACCCCGTCTTCACGACGACGGTGGGGCTTTGCGTGGCGAACGCCTTCACGGCGCTGTCCGGCTGCCTGCTGGCACAGGCGCAGAAATCGGTCAACATCGACATCGGCAGCGGCATGGTGACGGTCGCGCTCGCCTCGCTGCTCATCGGCGGCAGCTTCATGGGGCGCGGCAGCATTGCCAAACGCGCCGTCGGCGTGGTGCTCGGCTCGTTCATCTTCCGCCTCGTATACACCGTGGCGCTGCGCTTCAATATGCCGGCATCCATGCTGAAGCTCGTCTCCTCGGTCATCGTCGTCATTGCCATCTCCGGCCCCTATCTCAAGGCACACTGGCCGGAGCTGCACCGGCGGCTGTACGGCAGCCGCGACGCTCGGAAGGAGGCTCGCTGACATGCTGACGCTATCCCATGTCACCAAGACCTTCAACCCCGGCACGCCGGACGAAAAGCTTGCGCTAAACGACCTGAGCTTGCAGCTCGCCGATGGCGATTTCGTCACCATCATCGGCGCAAACGGCGCGGGCAAATCCACGCTGTTCAATGCCATTGCGGGCAGCTTCCTCACCGACGGCGGCAGCATTGTGCTGGACGGCGAGGACATCACGTTTTTGCCGGAATACAAGCGGGCGCGTCAGATCGGGCGGCTCTTTCAGGATCCCATGCGCGGCAGCGCACCCGGCATGACCATCGAGGAAAACCTCGCGCTGGCGGCGGGTGGCGGCGGCTGGCTCTCCCGTATCGGTCGGGCGGAGCGCGAAAAATTCCGCGAGCGGCTGGCGCTGCTCGGCATGGGGCTGGAGGATCGGATGAACCGCCCGGTGGGGCAGCTCTCCGGCGGTCAGCGGCAGGCGCTGACGCTGCTGATGGCGACCATGATACCGCCGAAGCTGCTGCTGCTCGATGAGCATACGGCGGCGCTCGACCCCGGCACGGCAGAGCGCGTGATAACGCTGACCCGCCAGATCGTCGCCGACGGCGGCTTGACCTGCCTCATGATAACCCACAATATGCAGTCCGCGCTGGAGCTCGGCAATCGGACGCTTATGATGGATTCCGGGCGTATCGTGCTCGACATCGCCGGACACGAGCGCGAGGGGCTCACCGTGAACGACCTGCTCCAAAAATTCAAATCCGGCGTGGGTCGCGCCCTTGACAACGACCGTATGCTGCTGTCGTAAGACCCCAAGCAACCATATAAGGCACGACCTCCGTCACGGAAATGATTCCCGTAACGGAGGCCGTTTTGTTGCGTATTACAGACTGCGGAGATAGCCCTCCAATATGAGCGAGGCGGCAACCGCGTCCACATTGCGGCGGTGCTTCTTCTCCTTTTTGCCGCTCGCGTGGAGGATGGCGTGTGCCTCAATGCTGCTGCGGCGCTCGTCCCAGAGCACGACCGGCGGTGTCCCCGCCTGTGCCAGCAGCGCCGCCAGCGCCCGTGAGCGCTCGGCACGAGATCCCTCCGTGCCGTCCATGTTCTTGGGCAGACCGAGAACGATACGCTCCACGCCACGGGCAGCAGCCTCCGCCGCGATACGCCGCGCCAGTGCCTCCGCGTTCCATTCCTCGATCACCCACGCCTCACCGGGGAGCGTCCCCGTCAGATCGGACACGCACAGCCCCGTGCGCAGCTCGCCGTAATCGACCGCCAGTATTCTCATGCGTCCGTCCTTTCCGTCAAGCCTCCGCGCCGGAGCGCCCGCAGGATGGGCGGGAGCAGGAGCGTGTACAGGCCGCTGGTGATGAGCGCGGCGGCAATGCGCAGCGCGACGCTCGGCAGCGTGGCGGCAAAGGGATAGGCGAACACGCGGCTGTCGACCCACATCGCGCCGGTGTTGAGCGCCGTGACGACAAGCGCCGTCAGCACCAGCGCCGTCGCCAGCGGGCGGCGAGCCTCACATTCAAAGCCGCGCCGCCGCGCCCAGAGGCCGATGAGCAGCCCGTGTACAATGGGCGGGAGCATCCACAGCGGCGTGGTCACGGACAGTCCATACGCGCCGAGAAGCTGGCTCAAAAAGCTGCCAAGCAGCCCGATGACAAGCCCGTCGGCAGGGCCGAACAGCATTGCGCCGAGCACCAGCGGCAGCGCCGCGAACGAGAGCTTCATGTGCAGCAGACTGATGGACACATAGCTTGACAGCAGCGTGTACAGCGCCGCACAGAGCGCGTCGAGGACAAGACGTTTTGTTTTCATATTCAGTTACCTCCAGCGGAATGCGGTACAGGCATCGCGGAGCGCCGCCCCTTCGTCGTTCGACAACTTCCCAATCCGAACGCACTTAACGCGCCTGACCTACTCTGATTTTATCTGCACGGACGAAATAAATTCGTCCGGCATAATTCAAAAGCGGCCTTGCAGCTTTTGAATTTACGCCCGCGCCGACGGGCGACCCTAATGCCAAAACTACGTTTTGGCATACAGTTTGATCTGCACGGACGAAATAAATTCGTCCGGCATAATTCAAAAGCGGCCTTGCAGCTTTTGAATTTACGCCCGCGCCGACGGGCACATCAACTGTGACAAACAGGAGCATACCACAAATGGCGGAAAAAAGCTATGGATTTCGGGGAAAAAGCGAGGAAAACCCTTGCTTTTTGGATTTGGATATGGTATCATGCCTTTTACCTGCCGTCCGGACGGGTCAACTCGTTATGGCCGGAACAGGGAGGCAATTTAACAAGGAGGTGCCGAAAATATGGCAGCAGACGCACGGATCAAGGTCACGCTTCGCTGCAGCGAGTGCAAGCAGAGGAACTACAACACGTTCAAGAACAAGAAAAACACCACGGAAAAGCTTGAGCTGAAAAAGTATTGCCCCTTCTGCCGCAAGCACACACTGCATCAGGAAACAAAGTAAGGGAGGCACGGAAAATGGCAGACGAAAAGAAGAAAGCCGCCCCTGCCCCCACCGCGAAGGTCGCCGTTAAGAAGACCAACGAAAAGCTCGGCTTCTTTGCCCGCGTGAAGAAATGGTTCCGCGAGATGAAAAGCGAGCTTAGGAAGGTCGTCTGGCCGACCGCCAAGCAGACCACCAACAGCACCATCGTTGCGGTCGTGGTGATGATCGGCGCGGCAATCGTTCTCTGGGGCTTCGACACCGCCGCTGACGCGGCTGTCAAAGCGCTCATCAACATTTTCGCATAAAATGGCAGATACGGCTAATTGGTATGTGGTTCACACATACTCCGGGTATGAAAACACCGTTGCCGCGTCCATCATGAAATCGGCGGAAACCCGTCACATGGAGGACCTCATCTTCGAGGTTCGTATCCCGACGGAGACCGTGACGGAGCATACGGACAACGGGGACAAGACCGTGGAGCGCAAGCTCTTTCCGGGCTATGTCATCGTCAAGATGATCATGACGGACGAGTCATGGCACCTTGTGCGCAACGCCCGCGGCTCCACCGGCTTCGTGTCCATGGACGGCAAGCCCGTCCCGCTGACGGAGCAGGAGGTCGTGGATATGGGCGTGGAGCGCCATGAGATCGTCATGGAGTACGGCATCGGCGACACCGTCAAGGTGACGGACGGCCCGCTGGACGGCTTCTTTGGCACCGTGGAGGAGCTGGAGCCGGACAAGGATCGCGTCCGCGTCGTCGTGTCCATGTTCGGACGCGAAACGCCGGTCGACCTTGAGCTTGATCAGGTCGAGCCGGTCAAGGAAGACTGATTTTTTATCACCCTCTATTTTTACAGAGGAATTTGAGGAGATAGTACAATGTCACAGAAAGTAGTTGGATACGTTAGATTCCAAGTGCCCGCTGGCAAGGCAACTCCGGCGCCCCCCGTGGGTCCGGCGCTCGGCCAGTACGGTATCAACATCGGCCAGTTCACCAAGGACTTCAACGAGCGCACCAAGGGCGACATGGGCATGATGATCCCCGTGGTCATCACCGTCTATGCCGACCGCAGCTTCAGCTTCATCACCAAGACGCCCCCTGCCGCGCTCCTCATCAAGAAGGCCTGCGGTCTGGAAAAGGCCTCCGGCGTCCCCCAGCGCGACAAGGTCGCCACCATCTCCAAGGAGGATATCCGCAAGATCGCCGAGACCAAAATGCGCGACCTCAACTGCACGGATATCGAGTCCGCTATGAGCATGATCGCCGGTACTTGCCGGTCCATGGGCGTTATCGTCGGCGACTGACGCGCCCCATGTGGGAGGAAAACTTCCGCTAACCACATTTTTTGGAGGAAATTTGAATGTTCAGAGGTAAAAATTATAAAGAGAGCGCCAAGCTCTTTGACAAGAATACCGTTTACGACCCGCAGGAGGCGTTCGGCCTCGTCTGCCAGACCAGCAAGGCCAAATTCGACGAGACCGTCGAGCTCCATGTGAAGCTGGGCGTGGATGGTCGTCACGCCGACCAGCAGGTGCGCGGCGCTATCGTCCTGCCCAACGGCACCGGCAAGACCCGCACCGTTCTCGTGTTCTGCAAGCCGGAGCGCGAGGAGGAGGCCAAGGCCGCCGGCGCCGACTTCGTCGGCGGACAGGAGCTTGTCCAGAAGATCCAAGGCGAGAACTGGTTCGGCTTCGATGTCGTGATCGCCACCCCCGATATGATGGGCGTGGTTGGCCGTCTCGGTAAGGTCCTCGGCCCGAAGGGTCTCATGCCCTCGCCCAAGGCCGGTACTGTGACCCCCAACCTCACGCAGGCCATCAACGAGGTCAAGGCCGGTAAGATCGAGTACCGTCTCGACAAGTCCAACATCATCCACTGTCCCATCGGCAAGGTCAGCTTCGGCGCGGAGAAGCTTCAGGAGAACTATGATGCGCTCATCGGCGCCATCATCAAGGCCAAGCCCGCCACCGCCAAGGGTCAGTATATCCGCAGCTGCGTGACCGCCACCACCATGGGCCCCGGTATCAAGGTCAACGCGCTCAAGAATATGTAATTCCACATTTTCACCCAAAACGGCACAGGCGCGACCTGTGCCGTTTGATTTTTCCGGCTTTCTCCTGTTGACGAGGCCGGATTTTTCTTGTAAAATCAGAACAGATTTTGTCGCACGGAGTCGGGCGGACACAGCCGCCCGCTTTTTGCGCCTGAGAGGGGTTTTTATCATGGAAAGCGCAACCGCCGTTCGGCTTCCGCAGCCGACTGCCGCCAGTGCCAAGCCGCGCTGGTATCGCGCCGACAACATCCGCTGGCTGCTTCTGTTCAATGTGATTTGCGAGCATATGCTCACCCAGACCGGCTGCACCGTCAACGGCGCCATGGAGCTGGTGGTCGTCTGGTCGCGTATGATAACCATGCCGGGCTTCTGCTTCCTCTCCGGCTATTTCTCCAAAAAGACCGACAAGTGCTACACCACGGCTATTGGGGAATTTCTCATCCCCTACCTCATCTTCAACGGCCTGTTCGTGCTTGTTTTCGGAAGCGGCACCCCGAATTTCTTCACACCGACCTTCCTTTACTGGTACCTCATGTGTATGTTCTTCTGGAAGATATTCATCCGCGCCCTGACGAAGATACGCTTCATTCTCCCCATCTCCTTCGCCGTGGCGCTGCTGGTCGGCATTTACGCCGACGTGGGCGAATTTCTCTCGTTCAGCCGTACACTCGTGTTCCTGCCCTACTTCCTCGCGGGCTATTTCATGAGCCGGGAGCAGGTCGCCAAAATGGAGAAGCTCCCGAAGCTGCCCGTGCTTCTTGTGACGCTCGTCGTCATGGGTGTGTGGGGCTGGCTCAACCTCCGCTATGCCGACGGGAGCGGCTCGACCGGGCTTCTGGAGGCGTTCAGCGTCGGCGGTGGTCGCGAGAGACAGGTGCTTGCCGCACACGTCTACGACATCGACTTCTACTACAACTGGCAGGGCTACGGCTACTACGGCTTCTGGGACTCCGCCGTGCTCGGCGCGAACTGGCAGGGGCTTATCATGCGAGCTGCGGGCTATGTCGTCTCCGGCATCCTCATCGTGGCGTTCTTCAACCTCGTGCCCGACCGTGAGCTTCCGCTCATCACCGGCGGTGGTCGCCGCACCATGCCGCCCTACCTGCTCCACGCCTACATCATCATGAACATCCGCTATCTGCTCGAATTCGTCCCGGCGCTCGACCAGTGGTACATCATGCTTCCCGCCTCGGTCATTCTGGCCGTGGGGATGATGGCGCTGCTCGGCCTACCGGCGCTCAACGACCTTTACAACGACTTCGTGAAATTCCTCCGCCGCCTCCTCATCCGCGAGGAGAAGGCAGCCTAAGCATAACGCAACGCCGGGGGCTTTGCCTCCGGCGTGTGACTATCTCTGTGAGGTGACGCATGGATCTTCAGCAGCTTCAATACTTCCGCACCATCGCCCGGACGGAGAATATCTCGCGGGCGGCGGCACTTCTCTATGTGTCGCAGCCGAACCTCTCCGTGAGCATTACGCGGCTGGAGCAGGAGCTCGGCGTGTCGCTGTTCGAGCGCAAGCGCGGCAAGATCAAGCTCACGCCGACGGGTCGCCTCTTTCTCGACTGCGCCGACAGTGTGCTTGACCGCTTGGGCGAGGGTATCGCCGAGGCGCGGCGCTTTGAGCAGCGCTATAACGAGCAGGTGCGCGTCGCAAGCAGCATCGTCGATCTGATGGCGAGCCTGCTCATGGACTTTCTTCCGGACAATCCGGGCGTGTCGTTTTGCGAGCTCAGCCGCCGCAACGACGAGATCGCGGACTGCGTGGCACAGGGTGAGGCCGACCTCGGCTTCTGCTTCGGCGCGGTGTCCTCGCCCAGCCTCGAATATATCCGGCTCGATAGCTGTGAGCGCGTCGTCATGCTCTCTCGTGAGCACCCGCTCGCGGGACGCGGGCTCGTGTCGCTGCGGGAGCTGGACGGTCAGCGCTTCGTCTGCAACCTCGCCCGCGATGATCGGGCGCTCTGCGACGGTCTCACGCGCTCCGGCCGCTTCCGACCGCAGTGCCTCTACGAATGTGACGACGGGCGCGTGGAGGAGAGCATGATCGTCGCCGGTGGCGCGTTGGCCATCGTGCCGGTGTCCCACTATCTCAAGGCGCTGAAAAAAGCGCCGACGCTTCCCGTGACGCAGCTTCGGGTGCGCGAGGAGCTCCCGGAGGCCAGCATTGGTATGCTGCGGCCAAGCGGAAAGCTGCTGAGCGCCGCTTCGCTCCAGTTTTATGAAATGGTGTCCCGCTTCTTCGTCGAGGAGCGCCGCCTCGCCGCCGAATTTGCCCAAAGCCTCCCGCCCCGCTGAAACGGGCTCTATAACAAGCGTTGGGGCAGCCGTCCGACGAGGGATGGGCTGCCCCAATTGTTGACATTGTGCCGTTTATAAGCCGCTATGCGCCTTGTCGCGGGTCAATAATTCTTCGCGCAAAGCTCGAAGTAGCTCTGCGGGTGCTCGCAGGTGGGGCAGATTTCAGGCGCTTTCTCGCCGATGACGATGTGACCGCAGTTGCGGCACTCCCAAATTTTTACCTCGCTCTTGGCAAAGACCTCGGCCATCTCCACGTTGTGGAGCAGGGCACGGTAACGCTCCTCGTGGTGCTTTTCCACCGCGGCGACGAGGCGGAAGCGCTGGGCAAGCTCATGGAAGCCCTCCTCGTCCGCCGTCTTGGCAAAGCCGTCATACATATCCGTCCACTCGTAGTTCTCGCCCTCGGCGGCAGCCAGCAGATTGGCGGCGGTGTCGCCAATGCCGTCCAGCTCCTTAAACCAGAGCTTGGCGTGTTCCTTCTCGTTGTCGGCTGTTTTTTGGAAAATGGCCGCGATCTGCTCAAAGCCTTCCTTCTTGGCCTGGGACGCGAAGTAGGTATACTTGTTCCGGGCTTGGGACTCACCGGCAAAGGCCTCCCAAAGATTCTTTTCGGTCTGCGTTCCCGCGTATTTGTTGGTGCTCATAGTCCGTCGTTCCTTTCCCGCCCATTCGGGCGCATATTGTTGCTGTTGTTAAGAATAATTCTTAATCCGATTATACCCGCTCCGGCGCCCGCTGTCAAGCGTGGAGGCGCATATAAAAAAGCCCCGGAATCTGCAACGATTCCGGGGACTTGAAGCGTATTGGGAACAATCAGCGCTTGCTGAACTGCGGTGCGCGACGAGCTGCTTTGAGGCC
>CAVIIB010000033.1:0-19442 GCA_963642815.1 Oscillospiraceae bacterium
CGCTGGGTGTTACGGCATCTGCCGGAGTCGGTATTGCGGAAAAACTCGTTATTTTTATTTTACTGATTCCAATGGCTTATATGCAGTCTATTTCCGCTTTTGTGGCACAGAATACAGGTGCTGGAAAACTTGACCGTGCAAGAAGATCAATGTGGATAGGGATGGGAACGGCAGTGATTCTCGGCGGCATTATGGCATATGTGGCTTATTTCCACGGTGACGCACTTTCTATGATATTTGTAAGTAATGCCGCAGAAGGTCAGGCGGCAGTGATACAGGATTCGGCTGAATTTTTGCGTGCGACATCTATCGAGTGCTTTGTCCTTTCCATTGCCTATTGTTTGACGGGTTATTTCAACGGACTTGGAAGGACTACCTTTGTGATGTTGCAAGGGTTGTGTGCTATTTTCCTTGTGAAGCTCCCTTATGCATATTTTGCGAGCCAAAAGCCGACTCCGAAACTGTTCGACATAGGTTTATCCACGGCGTATGCCGCTGTATTCACTCTGACGATCTGCTTGATCTATTATTTATATTCGCGCAGGAACGTTACGATTTCTGAAAAAAAGAAGGAGGCTTAATGTGGGAACGATTATTATCGGGACAATTACGGGATTGTTTATTCTTGCATTGATTATCTTTACGATCAAGTATTGGGGAAAGTATACTTCCCATATTCTCAAAATATTCAAAAAATGCATTGACGAACAAGTGTTCTGTATGCTATACTGTATCTTACTCTCTTAGCAGAGTCCACAACTGAATATCTGAATGAAACTCAAGGCAGCCGCCGAAAAGGATTGCGGCTGCGCCGCTTTAACGCAGTGTCTGCCTGCAAAGCGGAAAAAGCAGACACTTAAAGGTTTCTGAATACCAGAGCCGGTACATAGTTTCATCAAAGATATGGCGAGAGATTTTCTCCCGCCGATTTGATGTGCTGTGTATCGGCTCTTTTTTGTCGTTAAAATCGCAGTTCACAAAAAGTTTACAAAATTTCTTTTGTTCATACGGCAAAAATTTTCCCAATTAAGTAGTGAGGGGGTTAATGAATGACCCTTCTCGCTGCCTACCTATTGAGGGGCAGATTAAAAACTAAATGACCGTCCGAATGGGATATGACTGAGCGAAGATATGAGCTTGGCGACGCTGCGGTGAGATTCCGGGGCAGGGATAGAAAAACGACATTCGGGAGAAACGGCAAACAGAAGCGAAGGAGAATTTCCTTTTTACCGTGACGGTATTATGACAGCGAATACTGTAGAGGTAGTGACGGTATTTTCGGAGAATGGGAGTAATCCCAAAAGAACGATATACCCCCACGGAGAAGCTGTCCACAGGAATAGCGAGCATCGGATTGTGACCCCACAATCCAAATCCGCAGCCTTCCGGCGTGCAGACTTCTCAGGGCGTGCCGCCCTATGACCCTGCTGAGAAAGCAAAAATCACACGAAGGAGATGACAAAATGAAAGAAGAAAAAGTGCGTATCAAGGTACGCTTAACCGAAGAAGAAAACGAAAAATTAAAACAAAACAGTGCCCTTTGCGGACTGACCCAAAGCGAATATGTCCGCCAGCTTTGCAAAGGTATTCACCCAAAACCGAAGCTGCCGGATGTGTTTTGGGAGCTGATGAACGAGCTTTACAGAGTTCATTCCTCTCTTGCGGAATGTGCCAAATACGAGCAGTCTGCCCGTGAAATCCGCACCGAAATCGAGCAGCTGGTGCTTGACTTGCAGGAGGTGGTTTGATGGCTACTACTTCACTTTGGCATATCAAGGGACGCCTGAAAGACCTCATTGATTATGTGGAAAACCCTGAAAAAACGGTGGCAAAAACCACAGACCTGCAAGACCTCTACAATGTATTTTCCTATGTGCAGCGTCCCGAAGCCACACAGGAGGGCGAGTATGTGACCGCCGTTAACTGCCTGAAGGAAACGGCACTGCGGCAGATGATTTTAACCAAGAAACGCTACGGCAAAACCGACGGATATATCGCTTGGCACGGGTATCAGAGCTTTAAGCCGGAGGAGATCACGCCGCAGCTTGCCCACGAGATCGGCGTGAGGCTGGCAAAGGAAATGTGGGGCGACCGCTTTGAAATTATCGTCACCACCCACCTTGATAAGGAACATCTGCACTGCCACTTCTGCTTTAATTCCGTATCCTTTCGGGACGACGGGAAATACAATTACTCAAAAACAGAGCAGAAAAGACTGCGGGAGCTGTCCGACAGACTGTGCCGTGAGTACGGACTGTCCGTCATTGAAAAGCCCCGCAAAGCGCCCTCTCGCCCCGTGTGGCTGGACGAGAAAAGCGGCAAGCCCACCCGCTATAATGTCTACCGTGCCGATATACGGGAGGCGATTGAGTTCAGCCGAAATCAGCGCCTTATGGAGGAATACCTGCGGCGCAAGGGATATATTACCGACTTTACGGGCAGGCATTGGAAGCTGCGCCTGCCGCAGTATGAACACTTCACAAGGCTGGATACGCTGGATGAACGCTGGACGCCGGAGAACATCAGGCGCTCTATGGGAAGCCGTGCAGCCTTCGGCAGCCGTCGGGCATATATCTCCTATCCACCAGAAATGCCGCAGGACTTACGGGACTGGTTTCAGCCATTTCATAGGACAAGCCATATTTACAGACTGTATCTGCACTACTGCTACTTGCTTGGATATTTACCGAAGAATACCGACTACAAGCCCACCAGTCCCTATCTCAAAGAGGACTTGCGGAAGTTAGATGAGCTGTCCGAGCAGGTGCGGTATATGGGCAAATACGGCATTGAAACCTTGGACGATCTGTATGCAGACAGGGAGAAAATCCAGCGGGATATGGATGCACTTATCACCCGCCGCACTAAACTGCAAAACAAGATACGCCGTGCAGCACCAGCCGAAAAGGAAACCCTGCGGCTGGAAAAAGCAGGCGTGACAAAACAAATCACATCACTGCGAAAGCAGCTGAAACTGAACAAGGGCATTGAGGAGCGTTCTGTAAAAATACAGGAAAAGACAGACCTGCTCTATGCCAACGAAGTCCGTGCAAAGGAAGCACAGCAGCAGAAGAAACCACAAAGAAGGGAGCGTGACGCACGATGACAGACAAGGAATTTGAAGCGAAAAAGATCGTGGAGTTATACGGTACGAATGAAAACCGCCCGTATCCTTATGAGGGATTGCCTGCGGCGGAGAACATTATGCCGCTGCAAAAATACCCGCCGAGAAGAACGATGACCGAGAAAATCGGCAGCACCGAATATACGGTCAACGCCCATTTTCGTGAGGACGGCAGGGACTTGTTATACTACCTGTCTCAGCTGATTCTCCACGGCGTCGATCCGAATATTTACCGTGAATAATTTACAGTTTACCGCATTAAAGCATTGAATTTAGACAGTGGATATGGTATACTGAAGATACTTCAAAATCCTATCCGCTGTCGGGAAGGAGTCAGAATGAACAGACAGCAAACAGAAGAAATCACCGCCCTTTACTGCCGCTTCTCGCAGGACGACGGCAAAAAGGAAAGTGACAGCAACAGCATACAGAATCAAAAAATCTACCTGATGGACTACGCAAAAAAGCACCGTTTTCCCAATCCGCAGTTCTATGTGGATGACGGCTGGAGTGGGACGAACTTCGACCGTCCCGACTTTATCCGAATGAATGAGGACTGCAAAAAGGGACTGGTCAAGACGGTTATCGTGAAAGACCTCAGCCGTTTCGGTCGTGAGCATATCGGTGTGGGACGGTATCAGGAAATGATCTATCCCGAAAACGGTATCCGTTTCATTGCCATTATGGACAATGTAGACACCCAAAGCGAGGACAGCAACGAGTTCGCCGCCTTTACCAACCTCTTTAACGAGTGGTATCCCAAGACCACCAGCAAAAAGGTCAGACAGGTCAAGCGTTCCAAGGCGTTGAACGGAGAACATCTCGGCGCACCGCCCTTCGGGTACCGCAAAAATCCCGATGATCCGAAGCGGTGGCTCATTGATGAGGACGCCGCACCCATTGTCCGCCGTATCTTTCAGATGGCGATGGAGGGCTTTGGCTGCTCGGCAATCGCCACGGCACTGTGGGAGGACAAGGTGCTTACCCCGTCTGCTTACAAGCAATCCAAAGGGATCGGCGTAGGCAAGAAATCCGAAAATCCATACTACTGGGAGTCGTCGGCGGTAGGCGCCATTCTCGACAATCCGGCGTATATCGGCATTACGGAGAGCCTGAAAACCACTCGCCTGACCTTCAAGAGCAAAAAGCGTGTGCCGTCCCCAAAGGAGCGCAGAGCGATTATTGAGGACAGTCACGAGCCGATCATCGACAGCCTTGTATGGGAAAAGGTGAAGGCACTCAGGCAGAATAAACGCCGTCCTACCAAGTCGGGAGCCACCAGCATCTTTTCGGGACTGCTCTACTGTGCCGACTGCGGCGCAAAGCTAAACTTAAATGTATCTAACGGATACAAATACTTCCGCTGCGGCGGCTACAAGCGCAACAGCCGCATGAAGGCTTGCAGCATTCACTATATCCGTGAGTCGGTGCTGGAACAGCTTGTGTTAAAGCAATTACAGCAGTTCCTCGCTTACCTACAGCAGTTTGAGCGCACCTTTGTGAAGCTGCAAATCGACAGCAGCATTGCGGACAAGGAGTACGAGCTGTATCTGAAAGAGCAGAAGTTGGGGCAGCTCAAACGGCGCACCGCCGAGATTGAACGGTTATTCCGTAAAATCTACGAGGATAACGCCAATGGCAAGATCACCGATGAGCAGTTCTACCGTCTTTCGGATGGCTACGAAGCCGAGCTTGCGGATGCAAAAGCGGAGATGGCCAAGCTAACTGAGGAGGTCAGGGATACCGACACAGCGGTGAACAATGTGGAGAAGCTGATCGCCGTGACAAGACGGTATACCCGCATTGACGAGCTGACACCGGAAATCTTAAACGCACTGGTAGACAAAATCGTTGTCCACGAAGCGGAGAAGAAGGACGGCAAGCGCACACAGTCCATCGACATCTACTATTCCTATGTGGGCATCGTCAACATCCCCACGGAGGAGGAAATGGCTGCATTTGCCGCAAGGCACACAACGCCGAAAACCGCCTGACATACAGGCAAAACGGCAGGAAATTTCTCTCCTGCCGGATTACATACGAAGTTTGTCCCTATCGAGGGTAATATATATCTTGCAATTTTACGCGCCATTCGCTAGGATGTAGCTATCGAATTAAAGCAGGTGCAGCCATGCAAAATGATATTTTGACCCGTCTTGGGTCGGACAATAAGCGCTTTTCCAAAAGCCATCGGAGCATTGCGCGGTACATAGCGGAAAACTATGACAAGGCGGCGTATATGACCGCCGGACGGCTTGGTCGCACGGTCGGCGTGAGTGAATCGACGGTCGTGCGCTTCGCCATGGAGCTGGGCTACGACGGCTACCCGGAAATGCGAAGGGCGTTGCAGGAGACCGTGCGCAACCGCTTGACGAGTGTCCAGCGCATTGCCGCCTCGCGGGAGCTGATGGACGGTCAGAGCGTTCTCAAAAGCGTGATCAGCGCCGATATGGACAAGCTGCGCGTGACGCTGGAGGGCATGGAGCAGGAGAGCTTTGACCGCGCCGTGGATCGCATTATGGAGGCTCGTGATCTCTATATCCTCGGTATGCGCTCCTCGACAGCGCTGGCCTCGTTCATGGGCTTTTATCTGAACTATCTGATGGACAACGTGCGCGTCATCGGCGACAGCAAGGGCGGCGAGGTCTATGAGCAAATGCTGCGTATCGGAGAGGGCGACGTACTCTTTTGTATCAGCTTCCCACGCTATACCTCGACCTCGTTGAGCGCGGCGCGTTTTGCCAAGGAGCGCGGGGCGCGTATCATCGCACTGACGGACAACAATGCCTCGCCCTTTGCGAAGCTCGCGGACACGGTGCTCTATGCCAAGAGCGATATGGTGTCCTTCCTTGATTCGCTCGTCGCGCCCATGAGCGTGCTGAACGCCATTATCATCGCCATTGCCTCCCGCCGTCAGAGCACGCTTGACGCGACCTTCGGCAAGCTGGAGGCGCTGTGGGAGGAATACGGAGTGTTTACCAAAGGTGAAGGCTGATTTGGTGGTAGTAGGCGGCGGTGCCGCCGGAATGATGTGTGCGGGCACGGCGGCGGAGGCCGGTGTGCGTGTGCTGCTGCTGGAGCCGAACGACAAGCTGGGGCGCAAGCTGCGTATCACGGGCAAGGGACGCTGCAACTGCACGAACAACTGCGACACACGCGGGTTTATGGCGAACGTCCCGACCAACCCGAAATTTTTATACAGCTGCCTCAACGCCTTTCCGCCGGAGCGGACGATGGCGTTTTTCGAGTCCATTGGTGTGGCGCTGAAAACCGAGCGCGGCAACCGCGTTTTCCCCGTCTCCGACAGCGCGAACGAGCTTGCGGACGCGCTGGGCGCGTGGCTGCACGGGCTGGGTGTGCGCGTCGTCAAGAGCCGTGCGCGGGAGATTTTGACGGAGGATGGCGCGGTGTCCGGCGTTCGGACGGACGCGGGCGTGATAAGCTGCCATGCGGCGGCGCTTTGCACGGGCGGGCGCAGCTATCCGCTCACCGGCTCACGCGGGGACGGCTACGGTATGGCGGAGCGCCTTGGACACCATATCATGGCTCAAAGACCCTCGCTCGTTCCGCTGGAAAGCCCGGACGAGTTCTGTGCGGAGCTGGCCGGCTTCGCGCCGCGCAACGTGACGCTGCGCGTGTATGAGGACGGACGGCTCATCTTTGAGGAGCTGGGCGAAATGCTGTTTACCCACTTTGGCGTGTCGGGGCCGCTGGTGCTGTCCGCGAGTGCGCTCATGCGCCGCTTCGGCGAGTGCCGCTATGCGCTCGCCATCGACTTCAAGCCGGGGCTGGACGCGGAGAAGCTGGACGAGCGCCTGCTGCGCGACTTTGCCAAGTACGCCAATCGCAACTTTGCCAACGCGCTTGATGAGCTTGCGGCGCGTTCGTTCATTCCGGTGCTCATCCGGCAGAGCGGCATAGCGCCGGAGCAAAAGGTGAACTCCATCACCCGTGAGCAGCGCCACCGTCTGGGTGCGCTTTTCAAGGCCTTTCCCGTGCGTGTGAGCGCTGCGAGACCGATCGACGAGGCCATTGTCACGAGCGGCGGTGTGGACGTGCGGGAGGTCGAGCCGCGCACCATGCGCTCCAAGCTCGTCTCCGGGCTCTATTTTGCCGGAGAGCTGCTGGATGTCGATGCCTACACGGGCGGCTTTAATCTGCAAATCGCATGGTCCACCGGCCACTGTGCCGGAAGAAATATAGGGGAGACATATTGCTATGAATGATAAGCGTTTTTCCGTCGCCATCGACGGGCCCTCCGGCGCGGGCAAAAGCACCGTTGCCAAGGCGGTCGCGGAGCGCTTCGGCTTTATCTATGTGGACACCGGCGCGATATATCGGACGGTCGGGCTTGCCACACGGCGGGCAAACATCGACCCGCAGGACACGGCGGCTGTCGTCGCGCTGCTCCCGTCGCTGCATATCGAGCTGACCCACGGTGAGGACGGTCTGCAGCGTATGCAGCTAAACGGTGAGGATGTGAGCGGGGAGATACGAACGCCGGAGATTTCCATGTATGCCTCCCGCGTCTCGGCCATCCCCGCCGTGCGGGCGTTTCTCATGGATATGCAGCGCGATATGGCGCGTCGCACCAGTGTCATCATGGACGGGCGCGACATCGGGACGGTCGTGCTGCCGGATGCCTCGCTGAAGATATTCTTGACGGCCAGCGCGGAGGCGCGTGGTCGCCGCCGCTATGACGAGCTGCGCCAAAAGGGACAGGACGTGACGCTGGACGAGGTGCTGCGCGATATGGCGGAGCGGGACAGAAACGACATGACCCGTGCAGCCGCACCGCTTATCGCGGCGGCGGATGCCGTGCTGGTCGATACCTCGGCGCTGACGCTTGCGGAGAGCATTGACGCGGTGGCGGAGCTTGTGCGCCGGGGGCTGGACGCATGAGGGCTTTTTATCTGTTTGTCTATTTCCTACTGTGGATACCCGTCCATCTGCTCTATCCCATGGTCATACGCGGGCGCTCGAACATCCCCGACGGAGCTTGTATCATCTGCGCCAACCACTCCAACTACATTGACCCGCTGCTCATCATCTACGCCCTTGGTCCGCGCCGTTTTCTCCACACCATGAGCAAAAAGGAGAATATCGAAAAGCCGGTCATCGGCTGGATATACTGTATGTGCGGCGCGTTTCCCGTGGAGCGCGGCGGTATCGACATGGGCGCTGTGCGGACGACAATGACGCTGCTGAAAAAGGGCTGCAAGGTCGTCATCTTCCCGGAGGGTACGCGCACGACATGGGACGACCCGGAGGCCGGTAAGGCCGGTGCGGTGCGCTTTGCCTCCAAGCTGTCTGTCCCCATCGTGCCCATCTTTATCACACGCAACAAGAAAATACTCGGTCTTGTCCGTATTCGCATTGGTGAGGCGTATGAGGTCTGCTGCCGGACGCGGGCGGAATATGAGGAAAAGACACGCGATTTGATGAACACTATTTTTGCACTGGGGAAGGTCGATGAAGGTTAACATTGCGGAGAGCGCCGGCTTTTGCGTCGGCGTGGAACGAGCCGTGGCGCTCGCGGAGGCGGAGCTTGACAAGGGTCTTGTGTGCTGGAGCCTCGGTGAACTCATCCATAACACGGACGCGGTGCGCCGCTTGGCCTCCAAGGGGCTGCGCGTCGCGGAGAGCGTGGCGGAGCTGCCGGACGGTGCGCGGGTCGTGATACGCTCGCACGGTATCTCCCGTCGGGAGCGTGAGGAGCTTGCGGCCAAGGGCTGCCTTGTCATCGACGCGACCTGCCCGCGTGTGTCGCGCATCCACCGCATTGTCCAGCGTGCATCCGAGGCGGGAGAGAGGGTCGTCATCGTCGGTGAGCCGGAGCACCCGGAGGTGCGCGGTATCTGCGGCTGGTGCTCGAACGCGGTCGTTTTGCGGGACGGCGAGGCGCTGCTCGCATGGGCGGCGGCGCAGCCGGGGGGTGACGCGCTGACCGTGACGGTGGTTTTCCAGACCACCTCCAATAAGGCCAAGATTGAACAAAGTATTAACATTTTTAAAAAAAGGTATACAAACGCAAAGTTATTTGATACAATATGTGACGCTACGTTTATACGGCAAAAGGAAGCGAGCGAGCTTTCCGCCAAATCGGACGCGATGGTCGTTGTGGGCGGCTTCCACAGCGCCAACAGCCTCCATCTGGCGGAGATATGCGCGGAAAATTGCGAGACTGTTCTATTTGTGCAAAACGGCGACGAGCTCGATACGGCGCGGCTTGACGGCTGCGAAACGGTCGGTGTCACCGCCGGAGCTTCCACGCCGGCGTGGATTATTAAGGAGGTAGTAAACAAGATGACCGAAGAGACCGAAATCATGGAGCAGGAAGAAAAGACTGTTGCGGAGCCCGTTGCGGAAGCGCCCGTGGCGGACGATGCGGAAAAGAGCTTTGACCAGCTTCTTGAGGATTCCATCAAAACGATCAGCAACGGCGACACCGTGACCGGCGTCGTTGCGGCGATCACGCCCACCGAGATCACTCTCGACCTTTCCACCAAGCATTCCGGCTATATCCCCGTGTCGGAATTCACCAACGACGAGGCCGGTGTCAACATCAACGATCTGGTCAAGATCGGCGACGAGATCACGGCGACCGTCGTTCGCGTCAACGATGTGGAAGGAACGGCGCAGCTCTCCAAGCGTCGTCTTGATGCAGCCCGTAGCTGGAACGACATCGAAGCCGCCCGTGAGGAGGGCACCGTTGTCGAGGGTAAGGTTACGGAGGAAAATAAGGGCGGCGTTGTGGTGTCCGTGAACGGCATCCGCGTGTTCGTCCCCGCGTCCCAGACCGGCCTTGGTC
This sequence comes from Oscillospiraceae bacterium, assembly GCA_963642815.1. Lineage (GTDB taxonomy): Bacteria > Bacillota > Clostridia > Oscillospirales > Oscillospiraceae > CAJOIG01. The sequence continues at coordinate 9,936 of CAVIIB010000033.1, forward strand.
GTGATGTTCCCATGACCCAGCTTGTCGGCACGACCCAGCGCCTCAAGATCACCGAGGTCAATCGTGGTCGTAAGCGCGTGGTCGGCTCTATCCGCTCCGTCCTGTACCGTGAGCGCAAGGAGAATGCCGAGAAGATCTGGAGCGAGATCGAGGTCGGCAAGAAATACGCCGGCGTTGTCAAGAGCCTGACCTCCTATGGCGCGTTCGTCGATATTGGCGGCGTGGACGGCATGGTTCATGTCTCCGAGATCAGCTGGAGCCGCGTTCGTACCCCGGCTGACGTGCTGAAGGTCGGCGACGAGATCGAGGTCTATGTTATCAACTTTGACCCCGAAAAGAAGAAAATCTCCCTCGGCCTGCGTAAGCCGGAGGACAATCCTTGGCTCAAGTTCACCGCCCAGTTCAAGGAGGGCGATATCGCCTCCGTCAAGGTTGTGAAGCTCATGCCCTTTGGCGCTTTCGCCGAGGTGCTGCCCGGTGTGGATGGTCTCATCCACATCTCCCAGATCGCCAACCGCCGCATCGGCAAGCCCGATGACGTGCTCTCCGTGGGCGATGTCGTGGACGCGAAGATCACCGCCATCGACAACGACAAGCAGAAGATAAGTCTGTCCATCCGCGCCCTCATCGAGCCGGAACCCGCGCCCGTGCGTGAGCGCGAGGTGGACGAGCCTCGTGAGCGTGGTCGTGACCGCATGGAGGGCGACGCCCTTGTCTATGAGATCTCCGCCGAGGGTCATGCCACCGGCTTTGCCCCTGAGGAAGACGAAACCGAAGAATAATTTTCCCATAAAAACGCCCCGCAGCCACTCGCTGCGGGGCGTTTTGTCATAGTGCGGGGCGTTTCGTTGTAGCATAAAGCGTTGAGGGGCAGCCGTTCGGCTGCCCCATCTCGTTATGCCAACGGCTTGCCGCTGAACACGGGGAAGATCTTGAACGCACCGTAATCGGCAATGCGTTTTGCTTTTTTGAGCGTATCCATATCCTCATCGGAAATGGTGAAATCCACATTTGCGTTGCTTGCCATGTGCTCCGGATTCGTCGTTTTGGGGAGCGCGACGGCTCCGAGCTGAAGCACATAGCGGACGCAAAGCTGCGCGGCGGACACGCCATACTTTTTTGCCATCTCCGAAATCATCGGATTTTTCAACGCCTCGCCGTGGGCAATGGGGGAATAGGCCTCCACTTGAATCCCTTGCGCCTTGCAGAAATCCACCAGCTCCAAGTCGCTATTGCTTATGTGCAGCAGGATTTGATTGACCATTGGCTCAACGCGACAATCGGAAAGAAGATTTTCAAGATCATCCCGCAGAAAATTGGACACGCCGACGACCTTGACCTTGCCCGCTTCCTGCGCGTCCTCCAGCGCACGCCAGACCTCTTTATTTTCCTCAAAATAGCGATTTTCCACGCGGAACTCCCGCCATGGCTGCGGCGAGTGAATGATCATCTGGTCGAGATAGTCAAGCCCCATTCTTTCCAGCGTCTCGTCGATGGACTTTGCCGCGTCCTCGTAGGTTTTCAGTTCTGCCGCTACTTTGCTGGCGACGAACAGCTCATCACGCGGAACGCCGCAGGTGCGCACGCCCTCACCGACGCCCCGCTCATTGCCGTAAGCCTGCGCTGTGTCAATCAACCGATAGCCCAGCTTGACCGCCGCACAGACGGCTTCTGCTGCCTTATCGTCGTCGATAAACCATGTGCCAAGTCCCAGCTTGGGGATATGAACGCCGTTTGCCAGCGGGTAAGCTTCGTTCAAAATCATAGCGATTTTCTCCTTACAGCTTCGTATATTCTTCCTCGGACACCGGCTCGCACCACTCGTTTTGGCAGTCCTCGCCGGGAATTTCTATGGCGATATGGGAAAACCAGCTGTCCTTTTTCGCGCCGTGCCAGTGCTTGACGTTGGCGGGGACTGTCACGACGCTGCCCTCATGCAGACTGACAGCGGCCTTGCCCTCCTCCTGATACCAGCCCTCACCGGCGGTGCAGAGCAGGAGCTGCCCGCCGCCCTTGGTAGCGTGGTGGATATGCCAGTTGTTACGACACCCCGGCTCGAAGGTCACATTGGCGGCAAACAGACCGCCTTTCGGGTCGGTCAGCGGATTTAGGAACGAGTTGCCGCTGAAATAACGGGCGTAGGCGCTGTTGGGCGCTCCCGTACCGAAGATATTACTTTTCTCGAACTGCTCTTTGCTTTCGTATTTCACGATAAAACCTCCTTGTGATTGACAATCCTTCATTTTGAGGGTACGATACTTAAAGCTCATGTATATGCTACAACTTAAAGTACACTTTAAGTCAAGAGGCTTTTTGAAAAATCGGAGGAAATTTTATGGTTTACACGGTCGGCGAGATGGCAAAGCTGCTGGGGGTCACGGCATCCACGCTGCGCTATTATGATAAGGAGGGACTGCTGCCCTTTGTGGAGCGCTCCTCCGGCGGTATCCGTATGTTTCAAGAAAAGGACTTCGAGTGGCTGCGGGTCATTGACTGCATGAAAAAGGCCGGAATGTCCATCAAGGACATCCGGCAGTATATCGAAATGGCGTTGCAAGGTGATGATACCATTGACCTCCGCCTTTCCATGTTCCGCCGCCAGCGGGAGGCACTGGCGCGGCAGATGGAGGAGCTGCGGCACACGATGGCAATGGTGGATTATAAGTGCTGGTACTATGAAACGGCAAAGGAGGCCGGGACGGTCGATGTGCCGCAGGAGATGGCTATGTCCGAGGTGCCGGAGCGCTTTCGGAAAATCCGGCAGGAGCTTCGGACAATGCCGGGACAGCAGCCTTAGAATATGCAAACGAGCCGGTCGCATGACCGGCTCGTGGCTTTATGTTCGGTTTCAATTGCCGTTGGAGCGGCGGCGGGGGATGGCGGCGCGGTAGCCGAGACCGCGGACGGTTTGTAGGCGAATATCGTCCACGCCGCGCAGCTTCTGGCGCAGGAGCTTGATGTGGGTGTCCACGGTGCGCGGAGTGGATTCGCTGTCAAAGCCCCAGAGCTCGTCCATGAGCTGCGGGCGGGTGAACACGCGACCGGGGTAGCTGAGTAGCTTTTCGAGCAGCAGGAACTCCATATGCCGCAGCTCAATAGAGCCGTCCGGCGTTTCCAGTGTCAATGTGTGGGCGTGGAGGGTGCAGCTTCCGAAGCTCAGTACCGCGTCATCCACGATACGGCAGCGCCACAGCAGCGTCCGCACACGCATTTGCAGTTCCTCGGCATCGAGCGGCAGCGTCATATAGCCGTCTGCGCCGGAGCGAAACACGCGGCGCTTCTCCTGCATCGTCCCCTTGTCCAGCACGGCGATCACGGGCGTGGTGTCCCCGGCATCCCGCAGCTCCCGCGTCAGCTCGCAGCCGCCGCAGAGTATGTTGGCGACGATAAGCTGGACGGCGCTGTGCGCCAGCACGGTCAGCGCCTCATCCGCGTTGGCTGCGGGGAGGATGTCATAGTCGAGCGCCCGCATGGCATCGATAGCGGTGCGGCGGCGCTGCGCGTCGTTTTCGACCAGCAGTATGTGTATCATGCCGCACCTCCCTGCGTTTTTTATTATGGCTCATTGTAATCCAGCCTGTATTCCTTGTCAAGCGCAAGCGGGAGACGGCGCGTGACCGTCTCCCGCTGCAATGTCGGCGGATTTAGATAATATCCATGGCGGCAAACATACCGTCGCGGGTGGCCTGCAAAATGCGCTGGGGCTTCTTGCAGTCGCCGATGATGCTGGTGCGCGGGCAGATGGACATGAGCTCCGCAAGCTCGTCCGAGGGGGCGCGGAAGCCGAGCGCGTAGTACACATCGTCGGCGGGGAAGAAAAGCTCCTTGCCCTCGGCATCCACAGCGCGAACGCCCGTGGGCGTGACCTCCGTGACGCGGGTGGAGCAGTGGATGTTCACCGACTTCGGCAGGAAAATGCGAATGGCCTCCTTATGGCTCCACAGCGCGTCGCGGCAGTAGTCGTCAAGCATTTCCAGAACCTCGACATCATGACCGGTGTCGCCGAGGTGCATGGCGACCTCTACGCCGACCTGTCCGCCGCCGATCATGACGAGCTTCTTGCCGGGTGCGTGGGTGTAGCAGTCGAGCGCGTATTTCGCGTTTTCGCGCAGACCGGGGATGGGGGGCGCGATGGGTCTCGCGCCGATGGCGAGGATGAGCGCGTCGGGTGCAAGCTCCTCCACAAGCTCGCGGGTCGCGGTCACGCCGAGCTTCACGTCCACACCGGCGCGATAGACGCGGTTGGCAAGGTGGTCGCGGAACTTGCGCATATCGTCCTTGTGGCAGTCATAGTCGGTGTACCAAAGCGTACCGCCGAGCTTGTCGCCCTTGTCGATGAGGGTGACGCGGTGGCCGCGCTGTGCGGCGGTCATGGCCGCGTACATACCGCCGGGGCCGCCGCCGATGACAAGCACCTTCTGACCGGGCGTGCGCACCTTCGGCGCCCATTCCAGACGGAGCTGGCGCATGGAGGTCGGGTTGACGGTGCATTCAAAGGGTACGACCTGCACACGCTTGGTCGGATCGGAGGCCAGCGGGTTGAAGCAGGAGCAGCGGAGGCAGGGCATGATCTCGTCCTCGCGACCGCTGGCGGCCTTGTTGACAAAATCGGGGTCGGCCAGCATTTCGCGTCCCATTGCCACGAAGTCGCACTTGCCGGAGGCAATGGCATCCTCGATCTGCTGGGGGTCATTGAAGCCGCCGACGGCGGTGACGGGGATGTGGACGGCTTTTTTGATGGCCTCGGCGAGGTCGAGGTTGCAGCCGTGGGGGTGGTAGATGGAGGAGAACGCCTTGGATTCGACGTGGTTGTGGTACATACCGCTCGTGACGTGGATGATGTCAACCTTGTCCTGAATGAGCTGGCAGAATTTAATGCAGTCGTCCAGCTCAAGCCCGCCGGGAACGCGCTCCGAGCCGGAGACGCGGTACTCGATGAGTAGGTCGTCGCCGCAGCGCTCGCGAATGCGGTCGATGACCATGAGCGGGAAGCGGGCGCGGTTTTCGATGGAGCCGCCGTATTTATCCGTGCGCTTGTTGGTGAGCGGGGAGACGTACTGACCGAGAAGCCAGCCGTGACCGCCGTGGAGCATGACCATCTGGAAGCCGGCGAGCTTTGCGCCCTCGCAGGCATGGGCAAAGTGGTCGGCAACCTCGTTCATGTCCTGCTCGGTCATTTCCTCGACCTGCACACCGTCGTCGCGCACAAAGGCGGAGGGACCAAAGGGGTTCTTGTGGTCGCGTATCGTGGAGGGGTGGTTGACGCAGCCCGTGTGGTTGAACTGGGCGCTCGCCACAGCGCCGTGACGGGCAATGGATTCGGCCAGCACGAACAGTGCCTCCTGATGGTAGACGGACTTATTGGTGGAGTAGAAGTCGATGCCGTGGTCATGGCGGGAGGCGCGGTCGTCGTCCACAAAGGATTCCGTGATGGTAACAGCGCCGACACCGCCACGGGCGCGTACCTCATAGCCGTTGATACATTCGGGCGTGGGTGTGCCGCCGGGGAAGACCGTGCGGTCGGTGGTGGCAGGGGAGGCCATCACGCGGTTTTTGAAGGTCACGCCCTTGATGGTGATGGGCGCGAACATATGCGGATATTTCATCATGGCAAATGCTCTCCTTTGCATCGTTTTCCTCATACTAACATTCCCCATTCGACACCGCAAGACGGCACTTTCAAGTAACCCATTCGCCCGATTTTGCTTGTGCCTACGGGCGGGAGGTGATACAATATGGTAAACGGAGGCGATACGCTATGCAGCAGATGGATTTTGACATCCGCAAGGACCCATACAACCACATGGCGCGTATGCTTTTTGGACGCTGGAAGCCGTTTATCCTAATGGCGATGATATTCGACGAGGGTAAGACGAATTTTTCCGACTTCGCCAAGCAGCTTCCCATCAGCCACAAGGTGCTGGCGGAGAATCTGCGGGCGATGGAGACCGACGGGCTGCTCACCCGCACACTCATCCCGGACACGCCGCCGCGGACGGAGTACCGCCTGACGGAGACGGGGCTTGCCATGGCGCCGCTGCTGCGGGCGGTGTATGACGCGGGCTGGAGGGACATGACGGCCAAGGGCTTGCCCATTGACGCGCTCGGCGAGATGTGGCACGGCTACCGCGAACGCGACCCGGAGCTTATGTATAGACCGTACCGCTGAACTGGGGGGGTCTTGCCGCATTGCGTGGCGTTACCCAAGGGCTGGATATACTTATACATTTATAAATAATGAGGACAGACATGAACAGGAAAACGATACGGCTCATCGTTATCATACTCGCAGCGGCGCTGCTGGTGGCGGCTTTGCCCTTTGCGCTGTCGCGTATCGTCTACCACCGCAGCCTTGAGGCGACGCTGTTTGAACGGCAGATACGCGCCGGAGGGCGCGACGCAGAGCCGGACGCAGGACAGCTTTGGATGGCGCGAAAGGCGGCGATCAGCGCCGGAGAGCTGACCTTGCCGGAGGGAATGCAGACCGCGTGGAGGCGTGAGGCGTTTTCATGGGACGGCGGGACGATGGACTGGTATCAAAGCGGCACGGACACGGCGCGGGTCATCGTCTATTTCCACGGCGGCAGCTTCATCGACCGTCCGAGTGAGGCGCACTGGCTCTTTGTTGACCGCCTCGCCGCCGATACCGGCGCAAAGGTCATAGTGCCGCTGTACCCGCGCCTGCCCGACAACACGGCGGACGATGCCTACACCGCGCTGCTGGCCTTTTGCCGCGAGCTCATAGAGCCGCTGGGGAGCGGCAAGCTCATATTCATGGGCGATTCCGCCGGTGGCGGCATGGCGCTCGCGCTGGCGGAGCTGCTGGCAACGGAGGGTATCAATGGGCCGGAGCAGCTCATCCTCATCTCGCCGTGGCTCGACCTTAGCATGGACAACGACGAGATGGAGGAATACGCCGACAAAGACCCCAAGCTCGACCGCGAGGCGCTGCGCTATGCCGGACGCTGCTGGGCGGGCGAGCGGGAGGTATACGACCCGCTGATAAGCCCCATCTACGGCGACTTTTCCAAGATCGGCAGCGTCGCGCTCTACGCCGGTACACGCGAGCTGCTCTACCCCGACATCGTGCGCTTTGCCGCGCTTCTGGACGCGGCGGGACACGACTACACGCTGTACACCGGCAGCGGCATGAACCATGTTTGGCCGCTGTTTCAGTGTTATAACCTGAAGGAGGCCGAAACGGCCACAAACGACATCGAGGAGAAGATCCTCCAATAAGAAAGGAGACCTTGCATGAAGCTGACCAAAACACTGTCACTGTTCACGGCGCTATGCCTGCTGCTCGGCTGCGTATCCCTTGCCGCCAGCGGTGAGGGCGGCGCGTCCGGCGGTATGTCCTCCACGACGCTCGTCCGCATATCCGGCGGAAGCATGAGCGTCAACGAGGGGGACGGCTATACGCTGGATGGCGAGCTCGGCATTGACGCAAAGGATGTACAGGGCATCCGCTTTGTGGCCGGGTCGGCAAGCCAGAGCTTTATGTCCGTCAGCAACTCGACCCATGTTGACCCGCTGACAAGCGGCTTCACGGCGGTGCTGGGCGGCGACGAGAGCCTTTACCCCATGCCGGATTTTGCCGAGCTATACTCGAACGACGGGCTGAACCCGAACTGTGAGGGCTATGAGCTCGACTATGGCTGGATAAGCCAGCTTGACGCGGAGAGCGGGACGCTTTCGGCAGTCACCGTGCCGGGGCAGCGCCTGTTCAATGAGCTGCTGGCGGCGCACAGCGACGGCTTCAACGTCTATATCGCGGGCGGCGGCACGGAGGATGAACGCGCCAATCGCGGGCCGACGCAGGTATCCGTCTCCGGCGGCGCGGCGCTGCTTGTCGAGAATGCCTATATCCACTCCGAGGGCTTGGAGGGCATGGCCATCGCGAACAACGGCTCGTCCGGGGTCGGCTCTACGCTGGTCGTCAAGGACAGCCTGTTCACGACACGCGGCTATGTGCCCGCGAGCCGGAATGTGAGCGAGAATCTCCCCAACGATCCGCTGCTCGTCACGGGCGCGGACAGAACGAGCCTCTCCGGCGGGGAGAGCGTGACCTACTACTATGACAGCGCCGTGGTGACGGACGGCTGGGCGAGCCTGTCCACGGACAGCGCCTCCGGCGAGGGCGTTGATCTTGTCGGCGTGAACACCTTTGCCTCGGCGCTGCTCGGCGGCTACGGTACATACGCCGACGGCAATTGCCGCGACTACTTCTACGGCTCTGTGCTGGAGGGCGCGGAGATAGGCGTCATCATCGCCGGAACGGGCGAGGTCAACCTCTTTGACGGCGACGAGGGCGCGGAGGGCGGCACGGGCTACCGCGTCGGCAAGGATGGCAGCCTTGCGCCCTATGCCTTTGCCGACGACGAGGACGAGACTGAGCGCTATGAGAAGCTGGGCGGCAGCGCCGTGGCCGGTGGGCGCTGGGGCGTGCTCATCCACGCGGCGGGCTTTGCCGCCGTTGAGCCGCAGGGTGTGCTCTATGCCAAGGATTCAAGCATTATCACCGACCGTGCGCTCTACTCCGACGAGGACACCGAATACTCCGTCAATGCGAGCTGGTATGGTCGCGAGCTTAGCCCCAACATCCAGAAATACATCGAATACACCGAGGGCGCGGACATCCTCATCCGCAGCACCAACGCCCAAATCGTGCTGGACGGCGTGACGCTCGAAAGCTACAGCGGCGTACTGGTACACAGCGTCTTGAACAACGACACCTCCACGCCGGAGACACCCGCCGGGTCGAATGCCGCCGGGACGAGCGTCTACATGGTGGACATGAGCGCCGAGGGCGACATCCTTGACGAGGACTACGAGCGCGTGATGAACATCACGCTGGACAGCACCGATTTGACTGGTCGCATCGTCTCCGGCACCTGCGCCGAGTGGACGGGCAAGTGGCTGGCCAAGGGCTATGCCGAGGATTATACCGTTGGTCTCGCCTCGAATACCTTCGGTGCGGAAGCGCCGCTCGATGCCTTTGTCCACGCGCTTCAGATCGACGGCGACGAGGTGCGCTACACGCCCTACGGCGACGATCAGGGCACGACCCTCTCGCTGCTGAACGGCGCAAGCTGGACAGTCACCGGCGAAAGCCGCCTTAGCTCTCTGACCATCGACTCCCGCTCCGAGCTGCACGGTGTCCTCACCGTGAACGGCGTACAGACGGAGGCCGCGCCGGGGACCTATGAGGGCGAGATCATCATCCGTCCCCTGACCGCCTCCGGCGAGATGGCAGCGTAAGATATTTTATATTCAAATCTGGTAAAAGCGAACAGGGAGCGTGGCGCACGGGCGCTGCGCTCCTTTGCGTCTCAAAAACCTTGCACTGGTGCGGGAGCACCCCGGCTCCCTTGTGTATCAAAACCCTTGCACTGGCGCGGTAGCGCCCCGGCTCCCTTGTGTATCAAAAACCTCGCACTGGTGCGGGAGCACCCCGGCTCCCTTGTGTAAAGGGAGCTGTCAGCGAAGCTGACTGAGGGATTGAAA
>CAVIIB010000034.1:0-19085 GCA_963642815.1 Oscillospiraceae bacterium
GAGCAGCACCGGCGGCGGCCAATGAGATCGCGGCGGCAAAGCCCCGCCTTATCCGGCGCGGGACGCTCAACACCGCCTATCTCTCCGAGCTTTCGGACTACGCCTCCAAGGGCTTCCGCCCGCGTCTCTGGTGTATCACGGCATGGGACGCGCTCTGTGCGCGGATGTTCGGCACGTCGGAAAATGACGACGTGGTGCTTGGTCGCGACGGCTGGCTTTTCTATTTCACGGCGGCGGACGACCGTGCCGGAGCAAGCCTGCTTTCGGAGGCGGAGCTTTGGCGCTGTGCGCGGAATCTTGCGCTTATGCAGGAGTACGCCGAGGGACAGGAAGCACGCTTCCTCTTTGTCATGCCAAACGCAAAATATGACCTCTACCCGGAGTACACGCGCCGCTATGTCCGCGTGGCGGAGGGACGCAACGTGGACGCTCTGCAGGCGCTGCTTGCGGATATGGGCGTTGCCTACTGCGATATGTACGCGCTTTTCTCCGCGCAGGACGAGGTGCTCTACTGGCACACGGACAGCCACTGGAACGGGCGCGGCGCTGCACTGGCCGCCGACGGGATATTGACCTCACTGGGGCGTGAGGGCGGCTGGTTTGACGCGCCGTTTGTTGCTGCGCCGGAGCACCGTGGCGACCTGTATGAAATGCTGTACCCGTCAGGGACGTATACCGAGCCGGACTATACCCCGGCGGCGGGCTTCCACTTCGACTATACGAGCCGCTTTACCTCCGTCAACGACATGGAGATAGGGACAAGCTGCGGCGACGGGGTGGGGACGCTGCTCATGTATCGCGACTCCTTTGGCCGCAACCTATACCCCTATCTGGCCGAGCGCTATGAGACGGCTGTATTCTCGCGGGAGAACAGCTACGACCTTGTGCGTATCGCGGCGCTGGACGCGACGGACGTGGTTATTGAGCTGGGGCAGCGGAATGTGCGCTATCTGCTCGAATATACGGCGCTGTTTCCCGCGCCGGAGCGGGAGGCTTCGGTGCTGGACGGCGCAAGCGCACTGTCGGTTGCGCTGCGGACGGAGGCCGCGCCGGAGGCTCTTTCGGGCTATGTTTGCGTGAGCGGCGAAACGGACGGCACGGCAGCGCCGGTGTATTTGCGCACGGGCGGCCATATCTATGAGGCCTCGCACACGGCGGAGGGCTTTGCGGCCTATATCCCGACGGCGGAGGCGGAGAGCGCCGAGGCGTTTCTGGCAGCTTGAGCAGCAGCGGCGCAAGGCTTGCATTTATCGGGCGTATGTAGTAGAATGTCGATGTGTGCAGGCGGCGGACAGCCGCCATATCGAAAGGGAACATACCGCCGCTTGCGGCGGATGGAACGAAAATGAAGAACGACAAGAAAAAAGTCACGACACCGGCGGAGCAGTCGGAGCTTTCCGTCATGTCACCGAGGGAGCATATCCGTTGGCTGCTGGTGGCATACGACGCGCTGGCCTATCTGCTCGTGTGCTTCGTGCTGCTCTACCTCCATCCGAGCGATGAAGAAGCGTTCCCGACGCGGGTGCTTGTGCTGCAATTTCTGATCGGACTTGTGGCTGTCATCGGTGCGCGTATGGTCGCCCGCGTCTACAACCAAGTCTGGCGCTACGGCGGCACGGCGGCGTATATACGCCTGTTTTTGGCCGATACCTGCGCCTGTCTGCTCTGCTGTGCGATTGAATTTTTGCGCCCTCTGCGCTATCTGTCACTGCTGCGTATTCTCGCCATCTCCAGCATGACGCTGCTGATGGGCATTGTGGTGCGTATCATCTACCAGTACATCTACCACTTCTCCAGCCGTCGCGGGAAGTGGGGCGACTGCATTCGCTTTATCCTGCGCGTGTTCGGCGGCATGGCAATAAACCCCGACGAGCCGGAGCTGATGGAGGCGGCGGAGCGCCGTATCCGTATCGCCATCGTGGGCGCGGGACGAACCGGCGTTGGTCTTGCGGAGGAGCTTTTGAACAACCCTCGCGCCTCCTATGTGCCGGTGTGCTTCGTCGAGACGAACCGCGAAAAGATCGGGCGCGACATCTACGGCGTGAGCGTCTTATCGGAGCAGGAGGCATCGTTTCCCGTGCTGGAAACGCTCGGCGTACAGGAGATCGTTTTCGCGCTGCCGCAGCTGGATGCCGAAAAGCGTAAAGAGCTTTACAACTTCTACCGCCGTACCGGCTGCCGTATCAAGGTCTACGACTATCCCGCCGTCCAATCGGCGAATGCCGGACGCCGCACCATGCGCGAGTTCGACATTGAGGAGCTTCTCTTTCGGAAGCCCATCGAGTTTGACAGCGAGCATACCGCCCCCTATTACCGCAACAAGGTCATCCTTATCACGGGCGGCGGCGGCTCCATCGGCTCGGAGCTTTGCCGCCAGATCGCAAAGCTTCAGCCGAAGCAGCTTGTCGTGCTGGACGTGTATGAAAACGGCGCTTACGACATCCAGCAGGAGCTGAAGCAGCGCTATGGCGACGCGCTCGACCTGCGGGTGGAGATCGTCTCGGTCTGCGACAGGGACGGGCTTGAACAGGTGTTTGCCGGCTATCGCCCCGATGTCGTGCTGAACGCCGCCGCGCATAAGCACGTCCCGCTGATGGAGCATAACTGCTGCGAGGCGGTGAAAAACAACGTATTCGGCACACTCAACACCGTTGAGCTTGCGGTGAAATACAAGACCGGGCGCTTCATCATGGTCTCCACGGACAAGGCCGTCAACCCGACCAACGTCATGGGCGCGACCAAGCGTATGTGCGAGATGATCGTCCAGTGCTACAGCCAGTTCTCGCCGGACACCGTGTTCAACGCGACGCGCTTCGGCAACGTCCTCGGCAGCGCCGGCTCGGTCATCCCCCTGTTCCGCCGCCAGATCGCGGCGGGCGGCCCCGTCACGGTGACGGACAAGCGCATTATCCGCTACTTCATGACCATCCCGGAGGCAAGCCAGCTTGTCCTGCAATCCGGCGCGATGGCAAAGGCGGGCGAGCTTTTTGTGCTCGACATGGGAAAGCCCGTGAAGATATTGGAGCTCGCGGAGAGCATGATACGCCTCTCCGGCTTTGAGCCATACCACGACATCAAAATCATCGAAACGGGGCTGCGCCCCGGCGAGAAGCTCTATGAGGAGCTGCTCGTCCAGAGCGAAACGCTCACCAAAACGGCCAACAGCCTCATCTTCATCGAGCGGGACACCCCGCTTGAGCGCGAGGAGCTGGAACGCCGTCTTGCGCTGCTGCGCCACGCGGCCTATGAGGGCGACGACGCGGCGGCAAAGCAGGCGCTGCGTGAGACCGTCCCCACCTTCCATTCGCCGGAGGAGGTCAATGCGGAGGCGGCGGACGCAAGGGAAATGCGCGAGGCCATGGGCTGAACGCGGAATATCGAAAAAAACGGCCAAGCTGCAAGGCAGGGGAGACCCGTGGCCGATAAAGGAAAGGAAATAACTATGGAAACGGTACGCTTTGACACACTGTATGACCGCTTGATGGCCGGTGAGGAGAAGCTGGCGCTGATCGGTCTGGGCTATGTGGGAATGCCCATCGCGGTGGAATTTGCCAAGCACGTCAAGGTCATTGGCTTCAACCATAACGAGCACCGCATTCAACAGTACAAATCCGGCATCGACCCCACCAACGAGGTCGGCAACGAGGCCATCAGCAAGACGACAGTCGATTTCACCTCCGACGAGACCCGTCTGCGTGAGGCCAAATTCCTCATCGTGGCAGTCCCCACGCCGGTCGGCAAGGACAACATTCCCGACCTTGAGCCGGTCATCAACGCCTCCCACATCGTTGGGCGCAACCTGACCCCCGGCTCTATCGTCTGCTACGAATCGACGGTCTACCCCGGCTGCACGGAGGAGGTCTGCATCCCCATTTTGGAGGGCGATTCCGGCCTCAAATGCGGCGTGGACTTCAAGATCGCCTACTCGCCGGAGCGTATCAACCCCGGCGACCGTGAGCATACGCTGACCACCATCCGCAAGGTCGTCTCCGGCATGGACGAGCTTACCTGCGCGGTGGTCAAGCAGGTCTACGACATCGTGATCGCGGCGGGCACCTTCCCTGTCTCGAACATCAAGACGGCGGAGGCCGTCAAGGTCGTGGAGAACAGCCAGCGCGACATCAACATCGCCTTTATGAACGAGCTTGCCAAGGTCTTTGACCTCATGGGCATTGACACCATCGAGGTGCTGGCCGGTATGAACTCCAAGTGGAACGCGCTGGGCTTCAAGCCCGGTCTGGTGGGCGGTCACTGCATCGGCATCGACCCCTACTACTTCACCTATCAGGCCGAGAAATTCGGCTATCACTGCCCCGTGATACTGGCCGGACGCCAGATCAACGACAGCATGGGTCCCTATGTCGCGGAGGCCGCGATTCGGAACATGGTGCAGGTCGGCAAGAGCCCGAAAAACTCCAAGGTCGTCATTCTGGGTCTGACCTTCAAGGAGGACTGCCCCGACGTCCGCAACAGCAAGATAAACGACATCATCGTGCGTCTTAAGGAATACGGCGTAGAGCCTATCGTCGTGGACGGCTGGTGTGCGCCGGAGGACGCCATGCACGAATACGGTGTCACGCTCACACCTTACAGCGAGATACGCGACGCGGACTGCGTGATCGTGGCCGTGGGACACAGCGAGTTCCGTGCGCTGACGGTGGATGAGCTCAAGGCTCTGTTCCGCAAGGACATCCCCGACAGCGAAAAGGTGCTGCTCGACGTGAAGAGCCTCTACCCGATGGCCGACCTCAAGGCCTCCGGTATGCGCTTCTGGAGACTGTAAACAAGAATATAACCGGGCAGCGCCGCACTCCGCGGCGCTGCCTTTACTAAGGAGGGACACGCATGGAGGACATACGGAGCGCGGCGTTTTTTGAGGAATTTATCCGCACGATGGAGAATATGTACCGCCACGGCTGGGACGAGAAAAACGGCGGAAATTTGAGCCTGCTGCTGGACGCGGAGCAGCTTCGCCCGTACCTTGCGCCGGACACGGTGCTGCGGCGCATGAAAACGGGCTTTTCCTGTCCGTCGCTCGACGGGCGCTGTCTGCTCATCACCGGGACGGGGAAGTATTTCAAAAACGCCCGCCTCCGCCCACAGGACGACCTCGGCGTGATACGTCTCGCCGATGGCGGGGAGACCGCGGAGCTGCTCTGGGGCTTTGCGGACGGCGGAAGCTTCACCTCGGAGCTTCCGGCACACCTCATGAGCCACAGCGCCCGCCTTGCGTCCGACCCGGCGCAGCGTGTTGTGCTGCACTGTCACCCCGACGCGCTCATCGCCATGACCCACGTCCACCCGCTGGACGAGCGCAGCTTCACGCGCACGCTCTGGAAGATGTGTACGGAGGCCATTATCGCCCTGCCGGAGGGCGCGGCGCTGCTTCCGTGGATGCTCTGCGGCACGGAGATCATCGGCGAGGCCACGGCGGAGAAGATGCGGCGCCGCCGCCTCGTCGTATGGGCGCTGCACGGCGTATACGGCGCGGGGCGCAGTCTGGACGACGCTTACGGTCTTGTCGAAACGGCGGACAAGGCGGCGGGGATCTATCTCCGTATCGCGGGGCTGCCGCACGGCGAGGGCATTCCCGACGAGGGACTTCGCGCCCTCGCAAAGCGCTTCGCCCTGCCCGTGCGGGAAGAATGGCTGGAATAACCGACATACGCTCGATAAGTAAAACGGGGCTGTCTCATCGTGAGACAGCCCCGTTGGTGCTTTTGCCTTATTTGTAAATACTCTCCGCCAGTGCGATGAGCTGCTTGGTCGTGCGCTGCTCGGTGGAGGTGAGGGTGAAGATAAGCTCCGCGTCCGCGTCGTACCAGATAAGCTGCTCGATATGCTCCAAGCCCGCCTGCCGGATGCCGGAGACGTTTAGGCATATCGCGTCGCAGCCGTTCACCGAAAGGCCGGTCTGCACCGCGCCGGTATCGTCGCAGGCGAGATAATATTTCGTCATCGCCGCGAGGGAGTCCGCGCCGTTTTCCGTCTTGCGCTCCGTGTCCGCCCATGTGCGCTCCCAGTCGAGGGACAGACCGCCGGCGTAGGTGGCCTTGGCGCCCTCGCTGATATAGAGACCGTCCTCCGCATACCAGTACGGCCCATACTGGTGAGAAGCGCCGATCCCGTCGCTCCACACACTGTTGATGCTGCCGTATGTCATGCCGGGAAGCTCATAGCGCCCGAGATCGTCCAGAACCGCCGCCGTGTCCGATGGCTCGCAGATGCTGCTGTCCCAAGCTGTCTCTGCCACGCTCTCCGCCATGGCGATAAGCTCGTCATCCGTCACATCCCAATCAGCCAGCGTGAAAATAAGGTCGTGCCCGGCGTCGTACCACGTCACCCTGTGTACTTCATAGGTCTTCGCCACATATTCGAGGGTTCTCGTTATATAAGCATCACAGTCCCCGACCTTGCAGTCCGTGACTCCGAAGGAATCGTTGTCATAGCGCTTCTCGACCGCAAAGGCTTCCGCCGTGCGCCCGTCGTCAAAGCGCCGGTAGCTCAGTGTCACGCCCTTAACGCCCGGCTCGGCGCCATATTCCTTGGTGAACAAGCTCCAAGTGGCGGGACCGTCCCAGTAATATTCATACATGGTATCCCGCAGACCAGCCATGCCGTACATAGAATCCGTCTCGTCGGAGAGCGCAGTGATGTCATAGTTTCCAAGCTCCGACAGCACCTGCTTTGCCGTGATCCCCGAAATGTCGTAATAGTCAAATACACGGCTTATGGATATGATGCTGCTCCGGAAGCGCTCCTCCGGCGTGTCGCCGAGCGAGAGGGCCGTATCGCTTTCCGTCTCCTCCGGCGGTTCATAGGCCGCGATGCTCCGTGCGACGGCGGCGCGGGCGCTGTCCGTGGCAAATAGCGCGTCCAGCGCGGAAAGGTCGATGGCCTCCGCAAAGGCCTCCGCCGCCTGCGTGTCGTCGCTGGTGAGGATCGCCGTCACGGTGCAGCCGTCCAGCGGCGCGACCAGCGTCGTCCACCCGCGGAGCGTATCGGTCATCAGAATGAGCTCATAGCCCGCCTCCGTCGTATAGTGCCGCTCCGTATAGTCCTCCGGCATGAGGTTGGTCATCATCAGGAAGGAGCCCTTGACCGCGTTCACGACCGTGAAGTCAAGGCTTTCCCCGTTCAGCGCCGTTCTGCCGCCGATTTTGAACGTGCCGTTGCCATAGAAATAATCGCCGTACATATCCCAGCCGTCCGCGAGAATATTCTCCGCGCCGAGGGCGCGGCAGAGCTCGCTCTCACTGCGCACGGTCTGGAAGCCGTCCAGCAGCGTCAGACCGTATTTCGCCATGATCTCGTCGAGCTTTTCGCCCTGCTCGGTAAAATACGCCTCGTAATGGAGATAGTTGTCCGGCGTTTCGTGATAGCCGTTGTCCACGCCAAGCTCCTTCCACGGGTCGGGGTGCGCCTCCCGCCACGTCCGGTTCCACTCCGTCCATTCGACGTAGGCTTGATACTCCGGGCTGTCGTAGAAGCCGTTATAGGACAGGCGTGTTTTCGTCTCTCCGGCCTCCCAGCTATAAAGCTCGGAATCCATCGTGGGCACGTCCTCGATGGCGGCATCGCGCATTGAGTAGCGGTACACCGCAAGTGAGGTGCCGACCAGCAGCGCGGCAACAGCCGCCGCGATCAGCAGACTGCGCCCCAAGCGCCGACCGCTCCGGCGCGGCGCGGTCTCCGGCAACCCCAGCTTCTGCATGGTGAGTGCGGCAACGCGGTCTGCGCTCACGTCGCACCCTTCCCGCATGGGATAGGCCGCCGCGTCATAATTCTCCATCCATTCGGAAATATTGATTTTCATTGTAATTCTATCCCTCCCGATCAGTTTTCCCTGTCAAAGCCCTTTTCCGGCAGCCGCTTCCGCAGCCAGTCGCGCCCGCGCTTTAATCGCTGGCGGACGGCCTCTGCCGCAAGTCCCATGTCCAGCGCGATATTGGGTGTGCTCTGGCGGTAGTAATAGTAGCGGACAAACGGCTCGCGCAGGCTGACGGGCATTTCGTTGACCGCCTCCCACAAAAGCTGCTGGCGCTCCGCCTGTATCACCGCGACCTCCGGACCGTCCACGTCCAGCTCCAGCGTGTCCATATCGAGTGCCGGCACAGCGCCCCGCTTGCGCAGGCAGTTGATGGCATGACCTCGCGCCATACACGCGAGATAGCCGCGCAGCTTTCCCGGCTCTGCCTTTTGCCTGTTTCGCCACAGGTCACAGAACACATCGGAGACGACCTCCTCCACATCCTCTGCGGTCATGCATGAGCCGATGATGTTATGGACAACGGTGCCGACATAGGGCGTGTACCGCCGTATGAGCCATTGCAGTCCGGCGCAGTCGTCCCTTTGGATGAGCTTCAACGCCATTTCCTCCGTTATTTTCTCTCGCATAAACGACCTCCTTGATGAGCGCTCTCACCATGATAATCGCGCCTTTTGGGGGAAAGGTGACAGAAAAAAAGGAGAGGCTGGGGTTTCCAGTCTCTCCGAATGGGTATGGGGCTTACTGATTGAGGGGTGTGCCGCAGCTCGTGCAGAATTTGCTTCCGGCGACATTTCTTGTGCCGCAGCCGGGGCAGACGATACCGGCCTCCTCCGCAGGGGCTTCGGGCTGTACCGACTGCTGGTCATTGTACTGCGACGGCTGGTAGTCGGTCTGCGGCGGCTGGTAGGTTGCCGTGCTGCTGGTGGGGGTGTGGTTGGAATAGGGCGCGTAGTAGCTGCCCTGCGTCCCGCCCTGTGTGCGGACAAAGGGAATGCCGTGGGGATATTTCACGCTTGTGCCGTACTGGTTCGTGCCCGGTTGACTATCGCGCAGCTCATAGACAAGGAGAATGATCGCGCCGACAACGGGGATGAGCGCGAACAAGATCGTCCAGCCGGATTTGCCGATGTCGTGCATACGGCGGACAGTCACGGCGAGGTTGGGCAGAAAAACGGCAAGCTCCCAGACCGTGATGAGCGCGTTCCGCGTGTTGTCGCTCATGCGGCAGACGCCGACAAGAGCGCCGATGACCGCGTGGATGATGATGTTGAACAGGACGAAGAACCAATACTCCGAGCGGCGGGCGCGGCCACGGAAGCCGACATACTGGCTAAACACACTCTGAATCGCCTGTGAAAAGCTCATAAAAAGACCTCCCTTAGATTTTTACAGATACAGTATAGCACATACGGCGGAAAATGACAATAATTTCACGCAAAGAAGCTGAATAGCCCGACGACGAATATCACGAGGACGATGGCGGGCAGCACGAAGCGGCAGTAGGGGAGAAGCCAGTCGCCGAGCTTGGGACCTTGGCCGCTGTTGGCCTCGGCGGTGAAGCGTTTCCAGCCGAGGCCGTTTTTGCAGGTACAGAACAGAACAAAGATGAGCGAGCCGAGCGGGAGCAGACAGTTGGAGACGGCGAAGTCCTCCCAATCGAGTATTTGCAGCCCCTCCTTGCCGAACGGATGGAAGTCCGACCAGAGGTTATAGCCGAGGGCGCAGGGAACGGACAGAACAAAGATGGAAACGCCGCAGATGAGGCAGGCCTTACGGCGGCTCCAGCCCGTGAGCTCGCGCACACAGGCGAGAATGTTCTCGCATACGGCCAGCACCGTGCTCATGGCGGCAAAGCTCATGAACAGGAAAAAGAGCGAGCCCCACCAGCGTCCGCCGCTCATGTTGGCGAACACGTTCGCCATGGCGACGAACAGGAGGCTGGGTCCCGCCGTCGGCTCTACGTCGTAGGTGAAGCAGGCGGGGAAGATGATCAGTCCCGCGACGATGGCGACAAAGGTGTCGAGGATGATGACATGAATGCTCTCACCGAGCAGAGTATGCTCCTTGCCGATGTAGCTGCCGAAGATGGCCATCGCGCCGATACCGAGGCTCAGCGTGAAGAACGCCTGATTCATGGCGGCAACAACAGCGTCCGCACCGATACGGGAGAAGTCGGGGACGAGATAGAAGCGCAGACCCTCGCCCGCGCCGGAGAGGGTGAAGCTGTGAATGGCGAGCAGCACCATGAGCGCCAGCAGCGCGACCATCATATACTTGGTGACGCGCTCCAAGCCCTTTTGCAGCCCAAAGGACAGGACGAGGAAGCAGAGCGCGACGACGATGGCCATATAGCCGACCATGATACCGGGGTCGGCCATCATGCCGCTGAAGGTGTCCGTGACCTGCTCCGCGTTCAGACCGGCGAGGTCGCCGGTGAGCGAGTGGACGAAGTAGTAGACGATCCAGCCGGTGACGGAGGTGTAGAACATCATAAGCAGCACGCAGCCGATGAGCGCGGCATAGCCGTGGATATGCCACCTTGTCCCTTTTGGCTCTAAGCGCTGGTACATACGGACGGGGCTGGCCTGTGCCGCACGACCAATGGAAAACTCCATCGTCATCACGGGCAGACCGAGAATGACGAGGAAGATCAGGTAGACCAAAACAAAAGCGCCGCCGCCGTTCTGTCCAGTCATCCACGGGAATTTCCAGACATTGCCGACACCGATGGCGCAGCCCGCCGACAGCAGAATGAAGCCGAGGCGGCTGCCGAGATGTTCTCTTTCCATGATAATGACTCCTTTTACAATGAAAAAACGCGCCTGACGCGCACCCGACTATTTAACCACAATTTCGCCCGCATTGCAAGAGCGGGACGCGGGCAAAAGGCGAAAGCTCGCGCCGTAGTAGTCGATAAGCCCGTCGCGGCGCATGGCGGAAAGCTCGCGGCAAAGGGCGCTGCGGTTGGCGGCGAGGTAGTCAGCCATGCCCTGCCGGTCGAGCGGGACGAGAAAGGTGTCCGCTCCGGCGTCCGCCGCACAGTGGGAGAGATAGGTCAGAAGCTTTCCGCGAAGATCGGGAGCGCGGAGGCACACAATACGGCGGCGAAGCAGCCAGTATTTTGAAGAAATCTCCTGCAAAAGATTGCGCCGCAGCCGCGACAGCGCCGGGTCGCCGCCGTCCATGATGGGGTCAAAGGGCAGAAAAAGCAGCTCTGTTCCGTCCTCGGCGGCGAGCACGTCCACGGGGCTGGCACGTCCCTCCGTCATCAGCACGTCGCCCACCAAGCCGCCCGCGCCCTGCTGGGCGGCCACGTCCCGCGTCCCGTCCGGCGACAGCGCCTCGGCGCGGACGGAGCCGGAGAGAATAAGCCCCGCGGCAAGGACGGGGTCGCCCGTGAGCCACACGCTCTGGCCGGCGTGATAGCGGCGTGTGTACGCGCCGATACGGCGGCACAGCGGCGCGATATCCTCCGCCGCAATGGAGGAAAAGAGGCTGCATTGGCTCAAAATATCCGCATTCATGGGCGTCCTCCTGTTTTGTTGCGTGTGCAACATATTGGAGACAAGAATACGCTATAATGAGGAAAAAAGCAAGAGGAGTGTTTCTATGAAAAAGACAACGCTATGGGTGGCACGGACGGCGGTGCTGCTGGCGCTGCTGCTGGTGCTGCAATTTGTGACAAAGCCGCTCGGCCAGCTCGTGACGGGAAGCTGTGTCAATCTGGTGCTGACCGTTGCCGCACTCTGCGGCGGGCTGTGGTGCGCCGTCGTGGTCGCGGTCGTCAGCCCGTTTTTCGCGTTCCTGCTCCAGATCGCGCCCATGCCCATCCTGCTCGTGCCGGGTGTCGCTTGCGGCAATCTGGTGCTGGTGCTCGTGCTGTACTTCGCAGCGTATAAGCTCATCGGCGCTGAGGCAAAATCGCTGCTGCCGCGCTATCTTGCGACCGTCGGCGCTGCGGCGGCCAAGTTCGTGACGCTGTGGCTCGTCATGACGAAGCTGCTGATTCCGCTGGCTGTTCCCTCGCCGGAAAAGGCGGCGATCATGTCCGCGACCTTCACATGGCCGCAGCTCATCACGGCGCTCATCGGTGGGCTCGTCGGTGTGAGCATCGCCCCCGCCATCCGCAAGGCTAGCGCCAATCGCGGCGCATAACGCGAGGCAAAGCAAGGCCGGAGACGCATTTTTTGAAGTGCGCTCCGGCTTTTGTCATGCTCTATTCAATTTGGAAGCAAGCATCCCGTATCGCCTCCGGCGGGGCGCTTTCGTAGAGTACGCGGTACACGGCGCGTAGCACGGGGATGTTGAGCTCGGGAAAGTCGAGCACACCCGCCGCCGTGCGGTAGCCCTCGACCACCGCGCCGACCTCACGCAGTGCCGCCGGAACGGCTGCGCCCGCACCGATGAGCTCCCCAGCGCGGCGGTTACGGCTGTGGCCGGAGAAGCAGGTCACGACAAGATCGCCCAGTCCCGCAGGGCCACGGCAGCTCTCGCGCAGCCCGCCGAGGCGCTGGCACACAAGCTCCATCTCGGCCATGACCGCCGTGAAATACAGGGCGCGGAGGTTGTCGCCCATACCGGCGCCCTCGATGATACCCATACCGAGCGCCGCGACGTTTTTCCATGCCGCGCAGCTCTCGACCCCGGCCATATCCGCGCTCTCACAGATGTGGAAGCAGGGGCTTTGAAACAGCGTCCGTACATGATGTGCCGCCGCTGCGTCCTCACTCGCCGCCACGCAGCCCGTGGGCATGGCGCGGGAGACCTCCTCCGCGTGGGAGGGGCCGGACAAGACGGCGACACGGCAGCCCGCCGGGGCATATTCCGTGATGATCTGGCTCATGCGGAGGCGGCTTCCATGCTCCAAGCCCTTGACAGCGGAGATGAGAAGACAGTCCGGCGAGACGAGCGGGGCGATGAGCGCAGCGGTCGAGCGCAGTGCCTCGGAGGCAACAGCGAATAGAAGAACACCGGCAGAGGCTGCCTGCCTGTGATCGCTCGTGACGGATATGGAACGGGGAAGTGGTACGCCCGCCAGCGCGGGATTTTCGCCACTTTCCCGCAAAAGCGCAGCCTTTTCCTCGCGGCGTGTCCAAAGCGTCACCGCGTGTCCGTTATCAACAAGGCGGATCGCCAGCGCCGTTGCCCATGCGCCGCAGCCCGCAATAAAAATCTCCATAGTGCCTCCCAAAGCGTCCGCGAACCAGCGCGGGAAAAGTGCTTTCAAGCATACAATGAAGCCCCCAGCCTGTCAAGGCAGCGTTTCAATATTTTGATGTTTTTTGTGATATGGTAAATTCATGCTTTACAAGAGGGAGAGGGTAGTTTATAATAAGAATCACCAAAAATTTAAGACAGGAAAGGGACGGTTATGAAGAAATTCCACAAAATTTTAGCGCTGCTGACGGCAGCCACCCTGCTTTTTGCCTCCGGCGCGTTTGCCGCCTCCGGCGAATCCGGCGCGAGCTTCCGCCCTGCGCCCACCAGCTCGCTGGCGCAGAATGTGGAGGATATGGCGAATTTCGCCGGTATCTCCATCGTCGCCGGTGTCACGGCGCAGGATGACACGGCGGTCAGCACGGCCAAGGTGACGGCGGACAGCGTGAGCAGCGCCAGCGTCCGCTATGACGAGATCGGCGACTGGGACGGCGCGGAGAGCTTCGGACACTTCGGCCTCGTCCTCTCCGGCGACAACAGCGATACCTTTACCGTCGGCGGCACGGAGACGAACTATGAGATCGAGGGTCGCCCCTACAACAGCGTTATCGTCCTCGGCGCGGAAGACCGTGACGAGAAGAACGCGGGCGGCGGAAGCGAGACCCGCGACGACAAGAGCGCCCAAGAGGGTGCGGAGGGCGCCGGTATCTATGCCGATATGCCGAGCATGGAGTTTGACCACCTCTACATCTCCACCGATGGCTACGGACGCAGCGCCCTGCACCTGACGGCGGACGTGGAGGAGGCCGTTATCCACGACTCCACCATCATCGCCACCGGCGCAAACGGTGTGGATTCCTCCGCCCCCGGCGTGGTCTGTATGTACGCAAGCTCCCGCCCGGTGCTCACCGAGTCGAGCGGCAACGTCTACTTCTACAACAGTGACCTCATCAGCTCCGACTGGGGCGTTTACTCGCTGGACGGCTGCTATGGCTCCAACGTCTACATCGTGGACTGCTACTCCGAGAACGTCTATGGCGGTTATAGTATGTACTCCCTCGGCGCAACAGCCGGACAGGAGAATAGCTGCTGGTTCTACGGCTCCTATGCCGGCTCGGCGCAGTACGGCGCGATTCTCTGCTCCGCCGGACGTATCTACACCGGCGCACTGTCCGACGCTCCGGAGAATGCGCTGGCGCGGCTTGACGGTCGTGCGCTGCGCGGCTCGACGCTGTACAACGGCTGGAGCTATATCGGCGGTCTCACGAACGCCATGTCCATGCAGGCGGACATCTCCGGCGCGTCCACGGTGGGCATTCTTGACGCAAAGCACACCATATTCGACTCCGCCGCCGTGCTTGACCGTGACGGCGAGCCATTTATCGACACGATGGACATCTTCGACTATAAGGACGACTCCGCCATCGGCGCGGCGTACTACTTCCTCGACTATATCCACGGCTCGGCTATCTGCGTCCGCAGCGAGAATGTTGACATGACGCTGGACGACTGCCTTGTGTTCGCCGGAAATGACTGCGCCATCCAGACCGTCATCGGCTATGACGAGATGGCAAACGGTATCCGCGTCGCCGACGGCACGGAGTATTACGGTCAGAACATCATCATCCGCGATATGGAGCTGACGGGTGACATCCGCCACGAGGACTACCAGCGCAAGATGGTGCTTGGTCTTGAGGACGCGGAGCTTTACGGCGCCGTCGTCTCCGGCACTCGTGCCGCGTGGCAGAGCAACATCGAGGCGCAGGTCAACGAGAACTGGGATGAGACGGACGAGAAGCTCGGTCACTCCAAGGAGACCATCATTGCCGCGCTGTGCTATGACGAGAGCTACGAGACCGTGTGGGGCGTCCGCATGAGCATGGACAAAAACTCTACTTGGACGGTGGCGGGCGATTCGAGCCTTTACAGTCTGACCATCGAGGACGGCGCGGAGATCGTCGCCCCGGCAGGACATGAGCTCGAGATCTATGTGGACTGCGATATGGACAACGAAGACCTATTCTACGATCACACCACCGGCACTCGCGTGGACAGCCTCGAAGCGGGCGAATACAGCGGCGTTGTTATTCTTGTGAAGTAAGCGACTAAAATAGAGCGACCCGCCCCGATTTACCTCGGAGCGGGTCGTTTTCCATGTTCCAATCACACCCAAAGCGCTTCCGCCTTGGGGCGCGGTGGGATGTTGGGGTAGCGCTCGCCGTCCGGCCAGCCGACCGTCATGCAGCACTGCATGGAGCAGCCGTCCGGGATGCCGAGCATGGCGCGAAGTGCCGGTGACTGGTTTGTAATGCTGCGGAGATAGCCGCCCCAGCAGCAGCCAAGCCCTTGCTCCTCCAAGAGCATTTGGACGGTGTGCATGGCGATGACGGTATCGACACAGGGATTGAGCGCATTGTCCGGGCTCCAGCCGACGAGCACCAGCGGTGCGTGTCCCGTGAGCAGGTCAAGCCCCTTTTCCGCAAGATAGAGAAGCTCCGGATTCTGGCCGCTCTCGCGGCAAAAGTCGAGCGCCAGCGCCGAAACCCTTTGGCAGCTCTCCGTTCCATATATCACCGTCCAGCGGTTGGCGTGGCGGTTTTTTCCGCTGGGCGCATACTGGGCGCAGTCAAGGGCGCGTTGTATAAGCTCACGGGAGGGCGGCTCAGCCTTGAATTTGCGGATGGAGCGCCGCTTCAAAAACAGCGCCTCTAATGCGTCCTCCGGCACTGGGACAGCGCCCTCGCCATCCAGCGTCACGGCAGCGGCGGGACAGGCGGCGACGCAGTGGCCGCAGGCGATACAGCGAATACGTCCACCCGTCACGGGTACACCGTCGCGCATACGGATAAAGCCGGTGCTACAGCTCGCGGCGCAGCGGCCGCAGCGGCGACATTTTTCGGGGTCGATGTGGATGATATGCTCCATGCGTGATCTCCTTTGTGGATATAGCATCGGGCAGGGCGTGACAAGCCCTGCCCAAGCTGCTTTATTTTCCCTTGCGCTCAAGCCGCTGCATAACAAAGCGGTCGTCGGAGAGCTTTTCGAGCGAGATGTCATACTCCCGACGCAGGAAGCGTGTGAATTTTTCCTTGTCGAGGTAGCTGCGGTACTGCTTGACGAATTGCTGGACGTTCCAAAGCTCATAGCGCAGCTTTTTCCCATAGAGCAGCAGACCGAACAGCAGCGAGACGATGATGGCGGGGACGACAACGCCGTGGCTCGGCTCCATAAGCCGGATGGCGCAGAAGACGACCGCCGCGAGCGTGACGAGCAGGACGATGACCGTGCCGACGATACGGCCACGAATGGTGTTGGCAAAGGCCGGATCCACGAACACGTCATACTGCACAAGCTTCTTGCAGAACGGCTGGTAGAAGCGGAAGTAGTTGATGAGGTGGATGATGGCGTTGGCCAGACCGAAGTAGCTGAGGATGACGGTCAAGATCATATAAAGGACGAGCGGGAAAGTTTCCATTGAACTGCGCCTCCCAAAGATGTTTTTTTCAGTATATCATAAGATGGACAAGTATTTCAATTCCTGTTACAATATACGCAAAGATTTTTTCATGAGGTGATCGTTGTGATGAAGGAAGAAATCGTCGCGTGGGCGGAGGCGCACAGGGACGAATTTGCCGCCGACCTCGGACGGCTCATTGCCGTGCGCAGTGTGCGCGGCGAGGCACGGGACGGGCTGCCGTTTGGCGAGGGACCTGCGGAGGCGCTGCGGCTGGGACTTGAGCTCTGCGAGGGCTACGGGCTTCGTGTGACAAACTATGATAACTATGTCGGCTCTGCCGATCTCGCGGCGGGTAAGCCGCCCATGCTGGATATATTGGCGCATTTGGACGTGGTGGGCGAGGGCGACGGCTGGGACACCGAGCCGTACACGATGACGCTGGGAGACGACGGCTGCCTCTACGGGCGCGGTGTGGCCGACGACAAGGGCGGGCTGCTGGCCGCCGCCTATGCCATGCGCTGTGTGCGGGAGCTGGGGCTGCCGCTGCGCTATAACTGCCGCCTCATCCTCGGCTGCGACGAGGAGACGGAGATGGAGGACACACGCTACTACTACCTCAAAAACAAGCCCGCGCCCTGCACGACCACGCCGGACGCAAATTGGCCGGTCTGCAACGTCGAAAAGGGCTTTTTCCGCACGGAATTTCGCATGAGCATGAAGCCGGAGACGGCTACGCCGCGTGTCGTGTCCCTTGACGGCGGCTTCCGTATCAACGTCGTACCGACGGACGCGGCGGCGGTGCTTGCCGGTATGGACGAACTTGCGCTGCGGACGGCGCTGCTGCCGCTGGCGGCGGAGATCGGCGTGAGCTTCGATGTAGAGCCCTGCGAGGCGGGGCTCAAGCTGACCGTCCACGGGCGCGGCTGCCACGCGGCTATGCCGGAGACGGGCAACAATGGCCTCACGGCGCTCGTGCGCCTGCTTTGCGAGCTGCCGCTGGCCGACTGCGGGAGCACACGGGCGCTCGCGGCGTTGAACGCCGTCCTGCCGCACGGCGACTGGGCGGGACGTGCCGCCGGTATCGCGCAGAGCGACGAGCTTTCCGGGGCGCTGACCTGCTCGTTCACGCAGCTCAAAATAGATGAAAACGGGCTGTGGGGCGTGTGCGACTGCCGCGTACCGCTGTGCGCGAACGATGAAAACTGCCGTCTCCCGTTTGAGGAAAAGCTCGCTGCGCTGGGCTTCGATGTGTCGGGCGAAATGCTGCCCGGTCACTATACGCCCGCCGAGGGCGAGTTTATCCAGACGCTGCTGCGCAGCTATGAGCGTTACAGCGGCAAAAAGGGCTACTGCTACTCCATGGGCGGCGGCACTTACGTCCACCATATCCCCGGCGGCGTGGCCTTTGGAACAGAGCCGCCCGATTTCGACACGCGGATGCACGGCGCGAACGAGCGTATCCCGCTCGACGAGCTGCTGCGCTGCATGGAGATATACGCCGACGTAATCGCGTCGCTGTGTGGGGAGGCGGAATAAATGGGACTGCTGGAGCGCTTTGAGCGCTATGTGCGGGTGTGGACGACGAGTGACGAGGAAAACGAGCAAACGCCCTCCACGGAGCGCCAGTTCGATTTGGCGCGTATGCTGGCGGCGGAGCTGCGCGAGATGGGTGTGGCGGATGCCGTGTGCGATGAGCATTGCTATGTCTACGCTCATATCCCCGCCACGGCGGGTTATGAAAAAGCGCCGCGTCTGGGCTTTATCGCCCATATGGACACGGCGGACTTCAACGGGCGCGACGTGCGCCCTCGTGTCATCGAGCATTACGACGGGAAACGGGTGGAGTACCCGAACGGACTTACGCTCGACCCCAAGGAATTTCCCCATCTGCGGCGGCTCAAGGGGCGGACTCTCATCGTCACGCAGGGCGATACCCTGCTCGGCGCGGACGATAAGGCCGGTGTCGCGGAGATCATGGAGCTGGCGCAGGAGCTCCTCGCCGGCGATATGCCGCACGGACGTATCTGTATCGGCTTCTGCCCGGACGAGGAGACGGGACGCGGTACGGCGAAATTTGACCTTGCAACATTCGGCGCGGACTTCGCCTACACCGTGGACGGCGGCGAGGAGGGCGAGATAAGCTGGGAGTGCTTCAACGCCGCCGCCGCGCATTTTGAGATCACGGGCAAGTCCATCCACCCCGGCGAGGCCAAGGGGAAGCTGCGCAACGCGGCGCTTCTTGCCATGGAGATAAACGCCATGCTTCCGGCGGCGGAGAGGCCGGAGCTGACCGAGGGGCGCGAGGGCTTTTTCGGGCTTATGCACATGGATGGCTCGGTGGAGAGCGCGACGCTTGACTACATCGTGCGCGACCATGACGCCGCCCGCTTTGACGGACGGCTCGACACTCTGCGCCATATTGCCAAGACGCTCAACGAGCGCTGCGGCGAGGACTGCGTGACGCTCAGCATACGCGAGCAGTACCGCAATATGCGCGAGGCGCTGACAGGGTATGAATACCTTGTGGAGAACGCGAAAAAGGCCGCGAGGCTGGCGGGTGTCCGCCCCGTTGTGCTTCCCGTGCGCGGCGGCACGGACGGCGCGGCGCTGTCGTTCATGGGGCTGCCCTGCCCGAATCTCGGCACCGGCGGCTGGTGCTTCCACGGGCCGCTGGAGCATATCACGGTCGAGGGCATGGAG
>CAVIIB010000035.1:0-550 GCA_963642815.1 Oscillospiraceae bacterium
GGAATGGTCATAAATGAGCACGATAACGCGATTATAATGGTAATGCGGTGTCAAACTTTCTGTGCCCCTTTTAGGGGTTAAGTCCGTCATGGCCCCTTCTAGGGGCTGTTCATACCACCAGTAAACTGGTGGTTATGATTTATTCAGCCGACGGTGGTGGATTCCGTTTCCTGCGTAGGTTCTGGGGTCGGCTCCGGCGTGGGGTCGGGTGTGGGTTCTGGTGTCGGCTCTGGGGTCGGCTCCGGCGTGGACGTGGCCGCCGGGGTGAAGACGGCGTATACGCTGTGGTCGGACTGGATGTTGCGGATGGTGACGTTACCCGGCTCCTGCTGCACACCGTCCACAAGAAGCTGGCTGATGACATAGCCCGCGTCCGGCGTGACGGTGAAGCTTACGTCGCTGCCCTCCTCGGCGGTGACAAGACCGTTGGGGCTGACGCTGCCTCCGCTACCGGCTGTGACCGTGACGGTGTAGGTCTTGACCGTGCTGGTGGGCTTCGGCGCTTCCGTCTGCTGCGCCGAGGTCTGGACAGGGGGGAGCGTGGCGGTGC
>CAVIIB010000035.1:560-18335 GCA_963642815.1 Oscillospiraceae bacterium
CCCATATAAGGCTGCCGCCGCTGCGACGGCTGCGCTGTGGGACGTCTTCCTCATCGTTGTCCTCCAGCTCCGGCGTGACTACGACACGGTGGCGCGGCTCGGCAACCAGTATCTCCGGGCGCGGCGGCGCGACAAGGCGCTCCGGCTCGTCCGGCGTGTCCGGCTTATGCTCCGCCGTTTCCGTCGGCTTGACGGGCGTTTTCGGCTCGTCATTCAGAAAATCGTCGAAATCAAAGTCCTTGCGGGGCTCAGATTCCTCCTTTTCCCATTCGTTATCTTTCTTCCATTCAAGCTCCTGATCGGACATGGAAAACTGCACCTACCTTTATGTAGACGGATGTGGTATAATCGTTTGCGGGTGAAGGTTATGAACAAAAAAGCATTGATAAGCGGCGCGTCACGCGGTATCGGCGCGGCTTGCGCACGTCGGCTTGCCGCCGACGGCTGGGAGGTTTTTATCAATTACAGCGCGAGCGGGGAAAAGGCCGAGGCGCTGGCCGCCGAGCTTGGCGGTCACGCCATCGAGGCCGACGTATCCGACGCGGCGCAGGTCAAGGCGATGTTTGAGAAAATCGGCGCGGTCGGGCTTTTGGTGTGCTGCGCCGGGGTGAGCGAATACGGACTTTTGACCGACATGACGGACGAGGCGTGGCGGCGGCTTTTCGCCGTCAATGTGGACGGCGCGTTTCACTGCTGCCGTGAGGCTATCGGCGGGATGGTGCATGAAAAATCCGGCTGCATCGTCCTCACAAGCTCAGTCTGGGGCGTATATGGCGCAAGCTGCGAGGCGGCGTATTCCGCCTCCAAGGGCGCGATCATTGCGCTTGGGCGCTCGCTTGCCAAGGAGCTTGGTCCCTCCGGCATCCGCGTCAACTGTGTTGCGCCCGGTGTTATCGAGACGGACATGATGGCGCGTTTCAGCGCGGCGGATAAGGCGGCGCTTGCCGAGGATACGCCACTCGGACGGCTGGGAAAGCCGGAGGAGGTCGCGGAGCTTATCGCCTTTCTCGCAAGCCCCCGCGCCGGCTTTATCACAGGTCAGGTCATCGGCTGCGACGGCGGCTTTTCTTAATGACGTGCGCGTCCCGTGTCGAACGCGAGCCAGCGTCCCATCTGCTTGGATGGGGCGTTTTTGTTTTCCTCCGTGGGGACGATGAGGCGGAGCTTGCGGTGCAGCGCCTCAAAGTGCGTGACCGTGCCCGCGTCGTAGCGCTCGCCGTCCACCGTCCATGTGCAGGGCTGAAGCGTCTCGACCGTGAGGCGCGGCGCACGAATGAGGTCAACACATTCGTCGGTGTATTCGCCGCCGACAAGGTGCGTCACCGTGCCCTGAAGCTCGGCGAAGCTGTTCGGCTTGCGCACAAGCACCATATCCAATATGCCGTCGTCCGGCAGGCTGTGGGAGAAGGTCTCGCCCATGGCGGTGGAGTTGCATACCGCCGTGAAGAAGTAATCCGCCTCCACAACGCTTGCGTCGGTCGTGATACGCAGATGCTCCTCCTTGAGGCGCGACAGATCCTTGATGCCGCTCAATATGTAGGCGGCGAGACCGAAGGTGTTTTTCAGATTCTGGGGCGTTTCGTAGGAGATGGAGGTGAACGCGCCGAGATTGGCCGTGTTGATGGAGCAGCGCTCATCGAGGCGCATGACATCCATATACTGCTCCACGCCGGTGGCGGCATCCTCCGCTGCGGAAAGCACGTCCGGCGCAAAGCCCATCGACATGGCGAAGTCGTTGGTGCTCCCCGCCGGGATATAGCCGAGCGGCACGGAGAAGTCGATCTTGGCGAGGCCGTTGACCGTCTCGGACAGCGTACCGTCGCCGCCCATACAGACAATACGGTCGAAGTCTACGCCCTGCTCCGCGGCAGCAGCCGTTGCGTCGCCGCGCTTTTGCGTCTCGGATACCGTTACCGACCAGCCCTGCTCACAGAATACGCGGTCAATGCTCTCGGCGTAGCGGCTGTACAGCCGCCGACCAGAGACGGGATTGACGATGAATAAAAGCCGTTTGCTCATAGGAATCAAACTCCCTTCCGGGGCTCAGAGCCATCCGAACGCATACAGGCATACCCAGCATACCGGCAGCGAGAACAGCATGGAGTCCATCTTATCCATAATGCCGCCGTGCTCTCCGATGAGGCGGCTGTAATCCTTTACGTCGCACATACGCTTGATGAGGGAGGCGGCGAGGTCGCCGACCTGCCCGAAGCAGGAGGCGATGAGCGCCGTAACCATGCAGCAGAGCACGCCGGGACCGCCAAAGCCCTTGAGGATGAGGTGCAGCAGTACACCGGCCACAACGGAGAACAGAGCGCCGCCGACAGCGCCCTCCCATGTCTTATGCGGCGACACGGTGGGTGCAAGCTTATGCTTGCCCATGGCGCGTCCGACGGTGAGTGCCATCGAGTCGCAGGCCCAAGTGGAGAGAATACCGAGTGTGAGGATGATGGCGGCCTTTTCCGTACCGGCAAGCGCCATCACTATGCCGTAGAAGAAGAACGGCCAGAGCATACCGAACAGCGTCCAGACGGCGGCCCTTGCGCCGATGGCGGGACGCAGGATGACGCGGCACAGACAGGCAAACGCCATCAGTGCAAACCATGTCAACATCCAGACGACATCCGCCCGCGCCAGCACCAGCGCAAGCTGGCCGATAATATAACAGCCGGGGACGACGTATTGAAAATTCACATCCACATTTTTCAGCACCCGCGTCAGCTCATACACCGAGGCGAGCGCCAGCGCCGCAAAAAACGCCACGCGCACGACCCGTCCGAGCAGTATACAAGCAAAGGTCACGACCACAATGGCCGCGCCCGGTAAAATTCGATTTTTGAACATAGTACGCCTCCGTTTCGTCACCATTATACAACGGCTGCGCCGTCGCGTAAAGGGAGTATCAGCCGTAGAGCGCCCGACAATTATCCAGTTTTGTCTGGATTCCCGCAAAGGCGCGGCACAGCGGGTAGCCGTCCACGAAGACATGGCTCACCGTGAGGTTCAGGTGTACCTTTTTCCGCCCGTTTTCCTCGCGCCAGCGGTCGAAGCACACACGCGGCACGGACTGGGAGGAGGGGTCGTCCGGAATGGGGTGGCAGAGACCGTCCAGTCTCAGCCACGGTACGCTTGAGAGGTATATCTCGTCCCAGCAGTTTTCGGGGTTATAGCTGTCCTCCGGCGCGGATTTTGCGTCGTGCTTGAGTGCGTCGATCGTCCGGCGGGAGATGGCGCAAAACTCCGCAAGGCTCTCGCCCATCGGGTGGCGGCAGTTGACGAACATCCCCGCGTCCGTCATGACGGTGTAGGCGGGGTGGGTGCGGTCGTAGACGATGGGGCGACCATCGAGCAGACGCATACGCAGCTCCTCGACCTCGTTCATGCCCTCGGTCACGATCCACGCCATGCAGCCGAAAAACGAGCGCCCCGTCTCCTTGGCAAAGGCGACAAGCTCCGTCACATCCATATCCACGGTCACGCCGTAGCATGGGTTGGAGAAGCTGCGAAACCATTCATACGTCGTCCGGCGATTCCAGCTTTCTATGTCTATCTCTTTATAATTCATGCAATGTCATCCTATCCGCAGCGCAGACGCGCCGCTTGCTTTTCATTCTTTTGGATTATATCGAATCGCCGCACGAAAATCAAGCTCGCTTATACGGTAGGGAAGCGGCGCTTATGATTTTTCTCCCAAAATGTAAATGGGAAACAGAGTTTTCCGGCGCGGGGCGCTATGATAGAGGGGAAATACACAAGGAAGTGAAAAAATGCTCAACGACATGACGAGGGGGAAGCCCTCCTCTATTATTTTGCGCTTTTCCATCCCGCTGGTGCTGAGCACCGCCATCCAGCAGCTCTATAATATCGCCGACAGCATGATCGTTGGCAAGCTCGACAGCGCGGCAGGGCTTGCGGCCATCGGCGCGGCCTATCCGTTGACGCTGTTCTTTGTCGCGGTCGCCACCGGCGCGTCCATGGGCAGCTCGGTCATCATATCGCAGCTTTTCGGTGCCAAGCGTATGCGGGATATGAAGTCCGCCATCTATACCTCCCTCATCTCCTTTGCCGTCCTCGGCGCTGTTTTGAGCGTGCTGGGCGTTGCCTTGAGCGGTGTGCTCATGCGGCTCACGGGCTGCGGTGCGGACACCTTTGACAATGCCAAGGCGTATCTTGCCATCTACTCCGTCGGTGTGCTGCCCATGCTGGTGTATAACGCCGCAAACGCCGTGTTCACCGGCCTTGGCAACTCCCGTGCGCCGCTTGCGTTTCTCATCATGTCCTCACTCTTAAATGTCGTGCTTGACATCATCGCCGTCGGTCCTATGGGAAAGGGCGTGGCGGGCGCGGCGTGGGCGACCACAATATCCCAGCTTGTCGCGGCGCTGCTGTCTGCGTCCGTGCTGGTGCGTCGCATACGCGCCATCGACACGGAGGAACAGGCGAGCCTCTTTGACCGTGCGCTTTTTGGGAGCATGACACGCATTGCCGTACCGAGCATTTGCCAGCAGGCGTGTGTGGCGCTCAGTCACACCGTTGTGCAGAGCCTTGTCAACTCCTTCGGACAGGCGACAATGGCCGGGTACGAGGCCGCGTCAAAGATACACAACTTCGCCTATATGAGCTTCAACACCATCGGCACGGCGCTGTCCAGCTTTGTCGCGCAGAATTACGGAGCAGGGGAGACGCGCCGTATCCGCGAGGGCTACAAGGTGTCGAGCCTTATTTGCCTCGCCGTGACCGCCTGTGTTATCCTCGTCATGCAGCTTTTTGCCGCGCCGCTCATCGGTCTGTTCGTGGATGAGAGCGAGGCGAATTATGCCGAGGTGCTGCGCGTCGGGACGCTCTATCTGCGTATCATATCGCCGGATTATCTCATGATCTGCTTCGTCATCACAAGCGGCGGTCTTTTGCGCGGCCTAGGCGAGATCAACAAATTCTTCGCCGTCACGGTGCTGGACTTCGCCGTGCGCGTGGCGATGTGCTTTGTGCTGACCTCGGCGCTGGACAGCTTCGTGGGGCTTTACTGGCCGTGGTACTTCGGTACTGCCGTCGATCTGGCGATATGCCTGTACTGGTACGGCAAAATGTGCCGCACGGGAAAGCTCCGCATCGCGGAAAATTAAGTTGCTTTATGCCGCACCATCCCCTATAATCAAGCGTATAGCAAGCAAAGGCGGGGTGGGGCATGGCGGACGAAATTCTTTCCTACATCTACGAAAAAGCGCGGCGGCGTGTTTATCGACCCGGCGAGCTCATCTTCTGTCAGGGTGACGAGCCGCAGGAGTTTTTCCACCTTGTCTCCGGCCTCTCGCTGACCTATACCGTCCTTGCGGACGGGCAGGAGCGCAATGTCCTCATCACATGGCCGGGACGCTTCTTCGGCGCGGCGACGATGTTTGAGGGCGTGAAGCGCCGCAGCTCGGCCATCGCGCTCAAGGAGTGCGAGGTGCTTATCATCGGTCAAGCCCTATATGACGACTGCACCGCCCGCTTTGCGGATTTTGGGACGCTGCTGCTGCGGGAAATTTCAGCCGACCTCGGCACGATGTTCGAGCAGCTTGTGGACAGCTCGCTGCTCGATACGGACAGCAAGGTGGCGCGTTTTATATGCCGCCGCCTCACGCGGCAGCAGTGCAGCATGGAGGACGGCTTGCCGACCCTCCGCTTTACGCAGGAATTTATCGCCCGTGTGCTGGGTATCTCGCGCCCGTCCGTGAGCCTTGCGCTCTCGGCGCTTGCCGCTCGCGGTCTTATATCCACGAGCTACGGCAGCATTACCGTCCGCGACCCCGCCGCCCTCTGCGCCTACGCCTATGCGGAGCGCGAGCGGGAGCGGGAGTAAATATGACACAAAAAAGCGGATGCCACACCTGCGATGGCATCCGCTTTTTGCATAGATGAGGCTATTATCTATCGTCCCTCATCATCCCTGATGTACTCCATAATATCTTCAACACGGCAATCAAGAATTTTGCAAAACATTTCGATGGTGTGTGTGCTGACACTCTCGTTTCGCTTTAGGCGTGTGATTTGAGCAGGGCTGATACCGTACTTCTTGATCAACGCATATTGTGATATTCCTTTCTCATTCATGACAACCCAGAGGTTTTTGTAGGAAATCATAACATTCAAGCCTCGCTTTCTACTTGAATGTTAACCGAGGACGTGGTATAGTGATATTAACCAATATCGGTTAATGATGGAGGGAGAGTATTGTGAAAAGAATTTTGACAACGATTTTATTGACATCCCTGATACTATCCATGTGTGCCTGTTCCACAAGGAAAAGAAGCCCGGACACGCCAAACCTGTGGGATGTCGGTGTGTCGGAAACAATGGACCCAGAGCTTATGAGCGAACAGGAAACCGAGGATGCCGAAACGGAGCCAGAACAAGAGACAGCGGAAGAGTACGCGAAAATTGTAAAGGACAAGGTTCAGGGCGTTTGGTGCCACGAGTACGAAGATGGAACACTGTTTCTTTACACTTTCCGAAATGCATACATCAATACTTACATAATAGGAACAAGTCGAGGTTCGTTGCAAGTTCTCTCTGGGACGTTCGCTGTAAACATGGAACAGGGAAAACTAGATTACTATTTCGGTGGTAGCACTGGCTATGCCACTTTCACCTATGACGGAGATGTTCTCGCGCTGGTAGATGCGGAGGGAGACGAGCTAAGCCAGATGTCTGCCTCGGATGTTATGGAATATCTCACGCGGAAAGAAAGCGAGGGGAACAACGAGGGTGTTGTTTGTCTCGCCAATATACTAAAAGTATTTTTCCCGGGAAGTGATGAAAGCAATGCAGCGAATGAAAAGAAAGAGGCCGCGAACGCTGCAATCGACGCTGAAATTGTGGCTCTAGGCGAGGAGTTGCTTCAGAATTTTAACGCTGAGTACGACCAAGTGCAGAAGGTAACATTCTATACACATAAGGATATGCCCCAGTATATAAATGAACGCTGCTATATTTACCCTATAATAGCCAGAACAGATGTCGGATATACTTGTATGTTCATAAGACTGAATTATACCGATGCGCAAACCGGCAGGGGATGGATATTCTTTAATAAAGTGATCTTTAGTGTGGATGGAGAGAATACGACAAGGTCGTTTAATTATTTTGACGTTACCCGCGATAACAACCTTGATGTATGGGAGACGGTTGATATCAGTGTAAATGCCTCGGAATTGAAACTTCTTGAGGATATTGTCAATTCAAACGAGACCATCATTCGCTTCCAAGGGGACAGCTATTATGAAGATCACTTTGTGAGCGACACGGAGAAAGCGGCCATTCAAGATGCATTGACTACCTACGATTATCTAAAGAGCTATTCTAATTAAATGCTGATATGCTCCCTCTATGAGAGACCGAGAAAAAACAAACTGTCCCTCATGGAGGGAGTATTGTTATGAAGAAAAAGCGAGAACTGTGGCCGGAGGAGAAAGTAAAGATAGCCAAGGGGTATTACAACAAGGCGCGTCCAGCGTAATTTAAGTGTACCGACAACAATAGAAAACCTTGCTGCATAAAAAGCAGCCAGCAGCAAGCGCTGCTGGCCGGGAAAACTTTATATTTTTTCGCTGTTCTCTTGACGGGGGCGGTTCATGACCCGCTCCGGCGTGTTGTTATTTGTCGCTCTGTTCAAGGTGATTCCGAATATAGCTCAGATCCTTGGCTGCGCCAACAAAAATTTTTATCG
Organism: Oscillospiraceae bacterium; assembly: GCA_963642815.1. GTDB lineage: Bacteria > Bacillota > Clostridia > Oscillospirales > Oscillospiraceae > CAJOIG01. Next base: position 8,269 of record CAVIIB010000035.1, read on the forward strand.
TGGCGACTATGAGAAGCGTGGCAAGAGTACCGCCGATGAGCACTCCAAATCCCAACGCAGCGTCCCAACCCATATTGGCGAAGCCAATGATAAGCGAGGCCAAAATTCCAAGCGCAAGGAAAATGCTTGCGACTATGTCAACAAGGCTGATCCAAAAGCTGGTGTCCGCAGCGCTAGCAGAGATGTTTGCCAGCTTTCCGACCCTCGCATTTTCGACAACGGCTTGCTTTTCCTCGTCTGTCTTGCTGTCAAACGCCTCTTTTGTAAAGCCGGTATACTTGACGAGACCACCACATTTGGGACACGCCTTGGATGCGGTCGTTTCGGAAGCAAAGAGTGTACCACAGCTTGAACACACCATCTTATATTCTGCCATTTTATCCTCTCCTATCCATGTGTTTTTATAAAAAACGAGGGTCGCGGAGACCCTCGTTTTTGCTTGAAAAGCTTACTCGACGAAATCGTCGGACTGGGTGTAGGCGTCGGCTTCCATGCCGGCCATACGGCCGGAGTTGAGCGCCCAGCTCATCGTGGAGCCGGGGTTAAAGAAGCAGTACTCGCCGCCGAAGACCACGTTCGCGGTATCGGTGCCGCAGGCGTAGAGGCCGGGGATGGGCTCCTCCGTCTCCGCCTTGAGGACCTGCATATTGTGGTTGACCTTAATGCCGCCGAGAGAGCCGTAGCCGGAGGGGAAGTGGCGGGCGACATAGTATTTCTCGCCGGTGATGGGGCGCAGCCACTTGGAGGGCTTGCAGAAGTCGGCGTCGTAGCCGCCGGCAAAGCTGTTGTAGCGCTCGATGGTCTTGACGAGGTTCTTGTAGTTGATGCCCGTGACTTTGGCGACCTCCTCCAGAGAGCTGCACTCATAGAAGTTCTGCTCCATGGGCTGGCTTTCGTCGTCGTACTTGACATCGATCACGCCGTCAAAGACGGAGTTCTCGGCGGCACTCTTCGCGCCGGAGAAGAACAGGTCCTTCTCGTAGTCCCACTTGTCGAGGGTCTTGATGGCGTGGTGGTAGGTGATGTAGTCGAGGCCGTGCTTCTTCATGTAGTCGATACCGTCAGAGCCGATGATGGAGAAAGCGCGGTGACCGGTCTGCGCATTGATGGCGTTGCCGGTGAAGGTCGTGTTGTTCATGATCTGCTCGTTGATGATACGCTCACCGTGGATGTTGACCATGATGGTGGAGGGCTGACGCAGCGCCTCGGACAGGGTCTTGAACACGTCGGTCGTGCCGGGGGTGTTGTAGGTGACTTCCATGGAAATGGGGGCTTTCGCGCCGCCGGCCGTCCACGCGAGGTTAATGCCGTCGCCGTCCAGACCGGGGATACGGAAGGTGAACATATCCTTGCCCCAGGTGAAGCCAAGGTATTCCTTGATCATCTCGACGTTGTTGCCGATACCGCCGGTGCCGATGATGCAGGCGGAGCAGTCGCACTGGATCTCCTCGCCGTTCTCGTCCACGGCGATAACGCCCAAGATCTGACCCTTATCGCCCTGAATGAGCTTCTTGGCGGGGGTGCGGAAGTGGAAGTCCACGCCGAGGCTGGTGGCATAGTCGGTCATGAGCTTGACCATGTGGCTGGCCTGACGCTCCGTGGGCTTGTTGACGCCGGGGAGCTTGATCATGTGCTGGGTGCAATGGCTGTCGCAGAAATATTTGTAGACGCCGAGGAACTCCACGCCGAAATTCTCGACCCATTCCACGGTCGAGGCGGACATATTGAACCAGCGGCGGACGGTCTGCGCGTCGGCCTTCCAGTGGTTGTACTCCATGGTGAATTTGAAAGCGTCATCCTTCGACCACTCATACATCTGGTCGCGCTGATACTTCGACTCCACGGCGAAGAAGGCCATGCCCATGTTGGCAGCGCCGCCGGTCGTGCCGCTCTTTTCAAAGACGACGACGGATGCGCCCTTTTCGGCGGCTTGGGTTGCGGCGGTCATGCCGGAAAGGCCGCCGCCGATGACGCAAATGTCACATTCAAGGTGCTTCATAGTTAGTTTTATCCTCCAGAATCGTTTGCATGGGAAATGACCCGGCCAATGTCCGGGCCATTTCCGTTATGGAATTACTCTTTGGTGTCGATGCGGATGTAGCCGGCGAGATCCTTCATGATGGTCTCCGGCAGCTCAAGGTCTGTGCCGTCCGGCATTTTGCCGACGACAGAGGTCTTGCCGCCGCCCTCGGCAGTGCCGATCATCAGACCGCGAGCGCCCTCATAGCGGCCGGTGCCGCCGACGATAACGTTGACAAGAACGTCCTGACGGGTGTACTCGGAGTTGTAGACGATGCACTTGCCGGGGTCTTTGCCACGGACGGCAAACATACCGTCCCAAGCGTAGATGTCGCCGTCGGGCATACGGTAAATGCAGAAAAGGTCGGTCTCGAAATTCTCCATCCAGTCATCGGTGAAGAACTTTTCAAGCGGGAACTGCTTGGCTTCCTCGCACATATTGTCGGGAGGGCAGGCCATGCCGTAGTATTCGCTCGGTCCAAAGGGATGGAACCAGCCAATGCCGGAGTGGATGGTAAGACCGCCGTTCGGCCATTTCTTGTAGACACCGTAGCCGGCGTGGTAGTTCATGCGGGCTTGGAAAACCTCGCCATGCTCCTTGGCGGTCAGCTCAGGCTCCTTCTTCTCCTCGGCGGCGGGCGCTTCGGGAGCGGCCTCGACCGGTGCGGCCTCGGCAACAGGGGCGGGCGCGGGCTCGACGGGCTTGACCTCCTCGGTCACGGGAGCCGGAGCGACAGGGGTTTCCTCTTCTTTTTTCTTTTTACCAAACAGAGCCATGATAATCCTCCAAATTATTCAGCGGTAGCAGCGTTGTTGGCGAAGGCGCGGTCGGCGGCCATCGCGTCGGGGATCTTGCGCATCATCCAAGTGGCGATGAGGCCGATGGCGACGACGACGACGCAGATACCGTAGGCCAGCGTGGCCTTGCCGCCCTGGATGAGAGCAGCCATCATGTAGGCGGCCAGCGCCGAGGGGACGAGCTGGATGGCCATGATGATACGGTTGGCGGACTGGTACTCGCGGCGACCATAGGCGTAGGTCATGGAGGCGGGGTGCATGGTGGGCACACCACCGGTCATGCAGGCAACGCCGAAGCCCCAAGCGATCTCCATGGGGACGTTGCCGCCCTCCGGCATGAGCATGAGCATGAGGACGGGGATGAGCTCGGTCAGACCAAGCAGCAGGGAGGCCTTGATAGTGCCGAACTTGTCATCGATCCAGCCGAAGACGTAGCTCATGAAGATACCGAGGATGGCGCCGACGGACAGCCAAGTGGTGGCGGCCAGCCAGACGGTGGGAGCGGGGGACGCGCCGGACATATAGGCGGGGTCGAGGCTCATGAAACGGACGGCCATGGAGCTCATGCAGCAGTTGATGATGAACTGGAACGCGCCGTAGGAGACGATGAGCAGCCATGCACGCTTCTCGGAGAGGATCTGCTTGACGGTCAGGTGGACATCGCTGCTGTCAGCCTCGGACAGCGGAGCGGAGTCCGCGCCGTCGGGGTGGAGACCGACTTCCTCCGGCGTATCGCGCAGGAAGAAGCGGGTGCAGATAGCGATGAGCACGAGGACAACGGCAACACCGACGTAGAACAGACGGTAGTCGCCGTTCCACTGGGCAGCGATGAGCTTGGAGATGCCGCCGACACCGACGACGGAGAACAGGGGAGAGCCGAGTGTGACAATACCGAGGACACGGCCACGGTATTTGATGAACCAGCTGGCGGCAAGCTGGAAGCCGGCCATCTGGAAGCACATACAGCAGCAGCGCAGCACGAAGCTGGAGATGCTGAAGAGCAGGAAGTTGCCCTGTCCGCCGTTGATGGCGAGACCGTTCGCGCCGACAATGCCGATGCAGCCGAGGGCGCAGAGCATGATGCAGGGGATGAGGGTCTTACGAACGCCGTGCTTCATGAACAGCGTACCGTAGACAAAGGTCAGAACGATGCAGGCGAACTCACCGACGGTACGACCGATCTGGATCTGGGAAGCCGTCCAGCCGCTGTACGCGGTGATGATGTTGTAGTGGTCGTTCTGTAGACCGGAGTACATGAACATGAAGACGATGCCGAGAATGTTGAACGCGATGGCGTATGCGCCAAATTTTTTGTTCTTGAACATTACGCTTTCCTCCTAATTATTTCGTTGCGTGGAGCTGATTTTTCTCAGTTGAGGGGGTCGGTATGGACTTCGTCCTCCTTCTTTTTCCCGAAGGAAAGCATAAGGATGGCGCCGATGACAACAATGACGACCACAAGCACGAGGCAGATGGAGGTCCAGTTGTAGGCGTTGGGGTCATAGTCGGGGTTCGCGATCTCGGTCGCAGCGTCAGTCGCAGCAGCCTCGCCGCTGGGCTCGCCACTCGCTTCACCGCTGGGCTCGCCGGAGGCAGCAGGGGCGCTGACCGCCGCATAATCCTCGGCGGAGGCGTTGGCTACCGCGCCGCAGACGGAGCAGACCTTCGTGCCGTAGCTGACGATGGAGCCGTCCTGTCCGACGACCGCGTCGTTCTGGTAGATGTAGCTGTGCTCAAGAGCGGGGATGACCTCCGTCTCAACAGTGCCGCAGCGAGAGCAGGTGCGGGTGACGCTGCCGTCATGCGCACAGGTCGCTTCCACGACCGTCTCGGTGAACTCGTGACCCAGCGCGGGGGTCTCACTGCCCTTGACGGCGTAGCTGTCACCGCAGTTGACGCAGGTCATCTTGGTGTAGCCCGCGTTGGTGCAGGTCGGCGCGACAACGGTCTCGACATAGTGGTGGCCGGTGGCCGAGGTCACTATGGTCTGGACTGTTTCGCCGCAGTCGAGGCAGACGAGTTCCTTTTCGCCCTTTTCTTCGCAGCTGGCTTCCTTGACGATGACTTCCTCAAGGTGCGTGTGGCTGCAGGTCGTGTCCGCGGGCTCCGCGGAGGCGGCGAAGGCAGCCGTGCTGAGGAGCACCATGCAAGCCAGAACGAAAACGAGTAGCTTTTTCATCTCTGATTCTCCTTTACAAATTAGAAATGCAATATGCTGGAAAGGATTTTACCACAAATTTAATGATTTGCCAAGCCTAAATGCGTTACATTTTGGTTACTTTATATAACCATATACAACCAAATGCCGAAAAGCCTTGCAATCAAAGGGATACGGCCAGCCGGAGGCTCAATTCCATCATCTCCGTGAAGCTCGTTTGACGCGCCGAAGCGTCCAAGGCCTCGCCCGTGATGATGTGGTCGGAGACGGTGCAGATGGCCAAAGCCTGTTTTCCGGCCCGCGCCGCGTTCATATAGAGGGCGGCGGCTTCCATTTCGATGGCCATAACACCCATCTTACCCCAGCGGGCGGCGGCATACTCCCTCGGCTCAAGGTCGGACATATCGGTGTAGAAGGTGTCGCTCGACAGGAGGTTGCCGACGTGATAGCGCAGCCCCATCTCCTCGGCCAGCTTCACCGCGCCGGACAGCAGCCGCCAGCTCGCAATGGGGGCAAAGGAGCCGGGGAGGCTGAAGCTGTGGGCGTAGTTGGAGTTGGTACACGCACCCTCGCCAAAGAGGATGTCGCGTACATGGATGTCGGAGCCGATGGCACCGGCGGAGCCGACGCGCAGGATGCTTTCCACGCCAAAGACGTTGAAAAGCTCGTGGCTGTAAATGCCGATGGACGGCATTCCCATACCGCTGGCCATGACGCTCACGGGGACACCGCGATAGCTGCCGGTGTAGCCCTGCACGCCACGGACGTTGTTCACGAGGCGTGGCTCGGTCAGGTAGTTTTCCGCGATAAACTTAGAGCGCAGCGGGTCTCCGGGCATGAGCACCGTCGATGCAAAATCGCCCGGACTTGCATCGATATGGGGGGTGGGGTAATCTGGCATAGCACCATCTCCTTCGCTTCAATTTCCTACCGTTCTATTTTAACCGTATTTGCCTCCGCTGTCAAACAAAAAACGAGCCTGTTTCTTTGTGCAAAACAGACCCGTTGTATAGAGTATTATGCAGAATATGTCACGCTTTTTGGTTGGGCATATCCCATGCGTGGTGGTCGGTGTGGAGGAGGTGGTGCGAGCGCTCGCCGAGCGGCTTGTCGAGGCAGCGCTCATAGAGCATTTTCACATCCGGGTTTTCGTGACTGTAACGAATGGCGGAATTTTTGTCAAGCCGCCACAGCTCGTCGCCGCGCTCGGCGGCAAGCTCCTCACCGTCCGTGATGGGCTGTCCGCCGCCACCGGCGCAGCCGCCGGGACAGGCCATGACCTCCACGAAGTCGTATTCCGCCTCGCCGGACTTGATGGCCTCGATGAGCCGGCGGGTGTTGGCAAGCCCGCTCGTGACGGCCACGCGCACATCACCCGCACCGGGGATGGCGAATACGGCCTCCTTCCAGCCCTTCATGCCGCGCACGGCGGTGAAGGCGTCCGGGTCGGGGTTGCTGCCGGTCACGAGATAGTAGGCGGAGCGCAGCGCCGCGTCCATCACGCCGCCGGTCGCGCCGAAGATGACGGCGGCGCCGGTGCCGCTGCCGAGCGGGGAGTCGAAATCCTCCTCCGGCAAATTGGCGGGCTGGATGCTCTTGGCGTGGAGCATACGGGCAAATTCCCGCGTCGTGATGACGACATCCACGTCGGGGTCGCCGCAGGCATCGCGCATGGTGGGCAGCTCACACTCGGATTTCTTGGACGAGCAGGGCATAACGGACACGCAGTATATCTTGTGCGGGTCAACGCCGATGCTCTGGGCAAAGAAGCTCTTGGTCACAGCGCCGAACATCTGCTGGGGGCTTTTGGCCGTGGAGAGATTGTCCGTGAGCTCCGGGTACTGTCCCTTGAGGAAGCGAATCCAGCCGGGGCAGCAGGAGGTGAACATCGGCCACGAATACTTGTCCTTGTGGGTGAAGCGCTCGACGAACTCGCTGCCCTCCTCCATGATGGTGAGGTCGGCGGAGAAGTTGGTGTCGAATACATAGTCGAAGCCGAGGCGGCGCAGCGCGGCGGCCATACGGCGGGGGCTTGCAAACTCACGGGTCACGCCGAAGCTCTCCGCCCATGCGGCGCGGACGGCGGGCGCGACCTGCACCACGGTGACGACATCCTTGTTGTCAAGTGCGTCCAGCACACGCTGGGTGTCGTCACGCGCTTGGAGCGCACCGACGGGGCAGTGGGTGATACACTGGCCGCAGTACACACAGTCGGAGTCGCGGATGGTGCGGTTGCCGGAAACGTCCACGGTGGTACGTCCGCCGGTGTTGGCGATGTCCCAGATACCGAGCCCCTGTATTTTCTCGCAGACCTGTATGCAGCGCATACACTTAATGCACTTGGATTCGTTGCGGATGAGGGGCGCGGTGCGATCCCATTCGCCCTCGTCAAAGCGGGTCTTATAGGGCTGGTCGAGGATGTTGAGGCTGTTTGCCATGCTTTGCAGCGAGCAGTTGCCGCTGCGGGCGCAGGTGGGGCACTGGCAGTCATGCTGGCTCAGAATGAGCTGGAGATTTGTCCGGCGAGTGCGACGGGCGCGGGTCGAGTCGGTGTGGATGACCATGCCGTCCAGCACCTGCGTGTTGCAGGCCGCCATCAGGCGGTCATAGCCCTCGACCTCGACGACGCAGACGCGACACGCGCCGATCTCGTTCAGCTCCTTGAGGTAGCAGAGCGTGGGAATGACGATACCGGCCTTGCGGGCGGCGTCGAGTATGGTCGTCCCCTCCGGGACGGAAACGGGCTTGTCGTTGATGATGACGTTTACCATTTGTCTTCCCTCCCTCCACGGAACGCGCCGTAGCCGTAGTGGTCGCAGCGCAGGCAGCGGAATGTCTCGCTCAAGGCGCCCTGATCGGTGAGACCGTGCTCGATACAGTCAAAGTCGCACTTGCGCTCAAAGGCGGTGCGGAAGGTCGTGTTGATACGACCCCATGCGGGCGTGTTGTTGGCCGGTGCGTCGGGAACGACTACATCCACGGAAATATCGTGGTGGAAGCCGAGGAACTCGTCGATGTTTGCGGCGGCCACCTTGCCGCCCGCAATGGCGCGAATGGCAGTGGCGGGACCGGTGACACATTCGCCGCCGGCGAATATCTTGCTGTCCGGCGCGATAACGCCGGTGGAGCTTGCGACGAGCTTGCCGCGCTCGATGGCGAGACCGCCCTCCTTCAAAATGCCCGTCTCGACACGCTGACCGACGGCCAGCACGAACACGTCCGCCGCGATACGCTCCTGCGGCAGATCGGCATCCTTGGGCGTGGGACGACCGGAGTCGTCGAGCTTGGTGGACATCTGCGGGCGCACCCACAGCGCCACGGCCTTGCCGTCGCCATCGACCTCGATATGGTCAGGGGCTTTCAGGCAGACAAGCTCCGCGCCCTCCGCCAGCGCACCCTCGACCTCCTCCGCCGCTGCGGTCATGTCGATCTGACGGCGGCGATAGACGCAGTACACATTTTTCGCGCCACAGCGTATGGCCGTGCGTGTCACGTCCATGGCGACGTTGCCGCCGCCGATGACGCAGACGGTCTTGTCCTTTAGGTCGGGGTAATTTTCATCACCGATACCGCCGAGCATTTGCACGGCGGAGAGAACGCCCTTGGCATCCTCGTTCGGGATGCGGGCGCTGGAATGACCCTGTGCGCCGACGGCGATATACACCGCGTCGTTTTGCTCGGCAAGCTCCGTGAAGCTCATCTCCGTGCCGATGTTATAGTCGGTGTGGACTTCAATGCCGGTCGAGAGGATGGCGTTGATGTCGCGGTCGAGCAGCTCACGGGGGAAGCGGTAGGCGGGTATGCCGTAGCGCAGCATACCGCCGAGCTTCTTATGGCGCTCGTAGATAGTGACCTTATGCCCCATGAGGCGAAGATAATATGCCGCAGACAGACCGCAGGGACCGCCGCCGATGATGGCGACCCTTTTGCCGGTGTTGTGACCGCAGGCGGGGACAGGAACAACACCCGCCTTGTCGACGGCATAACGCTTGAGGCCGCGGATATTCACCGCGTCGTCGATCATATTGCGGCGGCAATGCGTCTCGCACGGGTGCTCGCATATATAGCCGCAGGTGACGGGCATGGGGTTGTCCTTGCGGATGAGCTTCACGGCATCGGCATAGCGTCCCCTGCGGACAAGGGAGATATAGCCGGGAACGTCCACGCTGGCGGGGCAGAGCGTCACGCAGGGGACAGGCGCGGAGAACGAGCCGAGGCAGCGGTGCTTGTCGATATGCTCCACAAAATCGGCGCGGTTATTCTCCAGATTGGAGAGCACCATCTGCGCAGGCTCATAGCCGATGGCGCAGTCGGCGCTTTCGAGGATGGCATAGGCCGTCTCACGGATGAGGTCAATGGTGTCGGGTGTGCCGCGCCCGTCAAGCACCTCGTTCAGCAGCCGTTTGAGCTGGTTGAGGCCAATGCGACAGGGGACGCATTTGCCGCAGGACTGGGTGAGACACATGGTAATGAAGCTGAGCGTGAGGTCAACGGGACATACGCCCGGAGGACTGGCGGCCAGACGACGCGCCATATCGCTGTAGATACGCTCGGCATCCTTCTGGCTCTTGCCGAAGCTCTTTAAGTCAAGCCGGCTCATAGGGTGTCACCTACACTTTCCAAGTATATTTCAATTTCCATCTCTTTATATCGGCGCGATACACCAATATATTTATGTAATCATAACGGCTTTACGGGAATTTGTAAAGTATAATCTGTAAATCAACGGAAATCCAACAAACTTACACAACAACAGAACGTATACCCCTAAAAGCCAAAAAACGCGAGCCGGAAAGACTTCTGCTTTCGCGGCTCGCGCCATGCTTATTTATGCAAGGTTGTCAAGCACCGCACTGGCGCGGGAGCGCCCCGGCTCCCTTGTGTAAAGGGAGCTGTCAGCGAAGCTGACTGAGGGATTGAAAATCCTAGACTTTTGCTAGTCTACAACCCCTCCGTCACGGCTGCGCCGTGCCACGGCAGATTGTCAAGCAAGTGCAACAGTCTAGAGTGTAAAATGTAGCATTAGCATAGATGTACGGCCAGTCGAATTTATCAGACTCCGTTCGGGGCTGCGCCCCTCTCTCCGTCAGAT
>CAVIIB010000036.1:0-14180 GCA_963642815.1 Oscillospiraceae bacterium
AAGGTACATATCGAGTACGACCTTGTGGGCTACATTCCCGTGGATGAGCTGCGAAGAGCGGAACAGGCATGACCGAAATCATGCCTGTTCCAGAAAAATTGATTTTACTGTCTTACCAGCAGGGAGCTTGTGCCCCGCCGCTTTTGATTACGCCGCGAGGGGCGTGGGGTCGGCGGCGAGCATACTCTCGATGGAGATACCGTAGCCGCGGCTGGCATCGGAGACGAGGACGTGCGTCACCGCGCCGACGAGCTTGCCGTCCTGTATGATGGGCGAGCCGGACATCCCCTGCACGATACCGCCCGTGAGGGCGAGCAGCGTCTCATCCGTCACGCGGAGGTTCAGCATGAGCCCCTGCGCTCCGGCCATGCCCCGGCTTATCTCCACGCTATAACGCTCCACGCCGCTGTCCGTCACGCTCGACAGGATATAGGCGGGACCCGCGTATATCTCGCTGTCACTGGCGACGGGCAGCGCCTCACCGTCCGCCGCTATGTCCAGCGTCCCGAACACGCCACAAAGCGTGTTGCGCTCGATCACACCGATGGCCGCGCCCATGTCGAACACACCCGACAGCGCACCCGGACTGCCCGCCGCACCCGCCTGTATATCCACGATACGCGCCGGGCTGACGCTCCCGCTGCCGAGGGGCAGCACGGTGGTCGTCTGGCTGTCCGTGACCGCATGACCGAGTGCGCCGAAGCGCCCCGTGCCGGGGTCGTAATAGGTCAGCGTACCCACACCGGCCACGCCGTCGCGCAGCCACAGACCGAGCTTTGCGCCCTCGTCGCTCCGCGCCGGGGTCAGCTCAAGCCGCAGCGTCTCGCCGCCGCGCTCCACCGTGATATCGACCGGCTCATCCGTCAGCCCTGCCGCTGCCTCCGCGAGACTGGCCGCCGTGTCCGTAGCTTGGCCGGAGAGCTCCGTGATGATGTCGCCGGGTCGTATGCCCGCGTCCCTTGCGGGCGATACGCTGCCGCCGTCGCAGGTCGGCACCTCCGTCGTGTCCACGACGAGTACGCCGTCCGTATTCATTTGTATGCCCACCGCCGTACCCATCGGCACGAGCGCGTCCGCCGCCCACGCTCGCCCCGTCAGCAAAGCGCCGAGCAGCGCCAGCATGACCGCTACACGCGGCCATGATTTTTCTTTTTTTGCCATAAAGCACATCCCTTCCTTTCATCGCCTCTGTCATTATGCGGCGGCGAGCGCTCGCTCACACGCGCAAAAATTATGCCGGATTTCCAGAGCGCCACACCACGCCCGTCACGGCGGGCTTTTGCGCGGACGGTAAATTTTTGCGCGAAATTTTGTTTTTTTCAACCTTAGCTTGTCCGGCGCGGGCGGATATAGTCGCAGTATATTTTAGATAGGCTAACCATCATGTAAAAACGTCGGTCATTATTTTGTATATTTTTAAGGGCGTTTTACATGAAATATTCAGTTGACTTTAACGAGACGGGTCGCTATACTATAGTTAGCTGGCTAAATAGCAGTCAGTCAATCCCACCGTACAGGAGAATCGCCGTGGACGACAAAGAGCTTCTCAACCTGTTTACCGACATGGTACGGGCACATACCGCCTATATGGACAGGCAGCTCGCCTCCCTGCGACTTTCCAACGGACAGGGCGGCGTTATATCCGTTCTCGGACGAAACGGTCCGCTGACCCAGAACGAGCTGGCGCGTTTCCGTCAGGTCACGCCCGCGACCATCAGCATCATGCTCGACCGCATGGAGCGCGACGGTCTTGTCATTCGTGGCAGCGTCTCCGGCGGCGGACGAGCCAACCTTGTCCAGCTTACCGACGAGGGACAGCGGATGTTCCATCAGCTCGATGCATTTATGGAGGGCGAGCCGCGTGTGGTCTTTGCCGGTCTTGACCCCACGGAAAAGACCGAGGCCGCCGAGTTATTCCGCAAACTCACGGACAACGTTACGAACGTAGCGCTGTCGGTGCGTTGATATTTGTAAACGAATAAATTTTATTTTAGGAGGAAAAAAACATGGGAAAACCTATGGCTGACTATGCCAAGCTGCCTGAACTTGAGGAGTATTCTCAGTGGTTCAAGGACTTTGCCGACCTCTATCGTGAGGATGGCATCCTCCAGGTCACCTGGAAGACCCTCGATATGCCCATGCACCACAGCGGCATGAGCCATCGTGCCATCGGCCAGCTCGCCCGCGTCATCGGCTCCGACTGGAAGAACGAGATCATCATCTTCACCCACCTGGGCGACAACTGGATGATCGAGTCCGACCCCAACGGCTGGGAGACCTACTCCGAGCTTCCCACCCAGCGCTTTGAGCACCAGTACTTCGACGACACCAACCTTTTCAAGAACATGGTGTTCGACATCGACGTGCCCACCATCGGTGCTATCCCCGGCTCCGGCTTCCATTGGGACAGCGCTCTGCTCGCCGACGTGACCATCTGCACCGAGGACACCAAGATGGAAGTCCCCCACGGTCAGGGCGGCCTCGTTCCCGGCGACGGCATGGGTATGCTCTGCCAGTTCTACATGGGCACCAAGCGCGGCAACTACTACCTCTCCACCACCCGTCAGTTCAACGCCAAGGAAATGCTCGACTCCGGCTTCGTGTCCGAGGTCGTCCCCAAGGGCAAGGCTGTTGAGCGTGCGTGGGAGATCGCCCGTATGTGGAAGAAGATGGCCTATGAGAACCGCTGCATCATGGCCAACCTCATGAAGCGCCCGCTGCGCTGCTACATGATGGATCACTTCAAGCTCCACACCGTTTCCGAGCAGTACGGCTCTCTGCTCCGTATCGCCGCCGGCACGCTGGGCGACGAGCACTCCGAGCAGCAGGACGAGAAGTACATCTCCCGCGTCAACGACTGGCGTTATGCCACCACCGACATGGAGAACCCGCAGGACTTTGATTCCTGGAGCCAGATGCCCCACAAGGCCGCCGAGTGGTTCAAGAAGGTCGAGGAAGGCAAGGCGGAGAACCCGTTCAAGTACAACGACACGCCGGGTCACTTCAAGCCCTATCGTCCCGCGCCCCAGAAGTAATTTAACCCCGTATAGCTCCCGAAGCAGGCTCCGGCCTGCTTCGGAAACCATAAATATCTTGTAAAGGAGAACAAAAAACTATGCCCAAGGTATACAATGGTTCCTACACCGAAATGTTCAAGCTGGCCGGCAAGAAGGCCGTCGTCGTCGGCGGTGCCGGTGGCTTCGGCGAAAAGATCGCCGAGGCTTACGCCGCCAATGGCGTGGATGTCTGCATTTCCTCCCGTCGTGAGTCCGCTCTGAAGGAGGCTCAGGCGAAGATTCAGGCTCATGCCGCCCCCGGCGTGAAGGTCATCTACTTTGCCTGCGACGCGACCGATGAGGACGCGATCATCGCTTTCCGTGATTTCGTCGTGAGCGACGCCGGTCTCGGCGGCTGCGACATCCTCGTGAACGCGCAGGGCTACAACAAGAAGATGTGGTCCTGGGAGATCGACACCAAGGTGTGGAAGGGAATGCTCGACACCAACGTCACCTCCATGATGTACACCTGCAAGTACTTCGGCAACTGGATGAAGGATCATAACCTCGATGCCGGTGAGAAGACCGTGCCCCAGTCCGAGTTTGAGGCCGGTAAGGCCAACCCCAACAAGGGCTATGGAAAGATCATCAACTTCGGCTCCGTCCGCTCCATCCGCGCTGTCGCCAACGGCGGCAACGGCAACGTCCCCTACAACACCACCAAGGGCGCTGTTGAGATGCTGACGAAGGCCTTCGCCGCTGACCTGCGCCCCAACATCCAGGTCAACGCCATCGGCCCCACCATCACCTACACCCCGATGATGGTCGGTCTGCTGCCCCCGGATGAGAACGTCCGCAACGGCATTGCTGCGGCTCTGCCCGCGCAGCGTATCGGCTACGAGATCGATGTCGTCGGCCCGGCCATCTTCCTGGCCTCCGCAGCCTCCGACATGGTCACCGCCGCCACCATCTACCCCGACGGCGGCCTTGTTGCCACCAGCTGATTTCCGCTTTCATTGCGACCGTGGCTCCGGAGAACCCCTCCGGAGCCATCGTCCGATTCTTGTGAAAGGACTGATACCATGAAAATCGAAGACATCAAGACAATTTCCATGTACGGCGCGGGCACCATCGGCGGTGGCTTTGCGGCGTATTTTGCGCTCAAAGGGCTGGAAGTGAACGTGTTTGTCCGCTCCGAGGGCTCTATTGAACGCGCCAAGCCCAAGATCCAGATGGCCATTGACACCTACGTCAAGTACGGTCTCGTGGACGATGCGGAGAAGATCTGGAGCCGCATCCACTTCACCACCGACCCCGCCGAGGCGTTCACCGGTGTCTACTTCGTGCAGGAGAACGGCGCGGAGAATCTGGAGCAGAAGCATGAGATGGTCGCCACGATGGAGAAGTATCTCCCCGCCGACGCTATCATCGCCTCCTCCTCCTCCGGCACACCCTGCACTCTGATCGCCGAGGGTGCGCAGCACCCGGAGCGTATCATCGTCGCCCATCCGTTTAACCCGGCCTATCTGCTGCCCCTCATCGAGATCTGCGGCGGCGACAAGACCAGCAAGGAGACCATCGACCTTGCCCGCGCTTTCTATAAGAAATACGACAAGGCGCCCGTCGTCCTCAACAAGGAGAAGAACGGCTTCATCGCCAACCGCCTCATGCACGCCCTGTGGCGTGAGGAGATCGCGCTCGTGACCGAGGGCGTTTGCTCCATGGCCGACTGCGACGACGCTTGGACGTTCGGCCCCGGCATCCGTCTGGCCGCCTTTGGTCCTGCCATGAACTATGAGCTCGGCGGCGGTGAGCTTGGTCTCAAGGGCTGCGCCATCAAATTCGGCGCGATGACCGATGCCGTGTTCGCGGACATCTCCGACATGAAGAAGGTTCCCGACACTTGGGCTGACCAGTCCGGCGAGGAGATCGTCGGCGAGATGGCGGGCTTCCCCGCCGTCATCGGCAACACCAAGCCCCAGATCGCCGACTTCCGCGACAGAGTTATCATCGACGTGCTGAAAATGCACCACAGAATGTGATAAGGAGATAAAATAATGGCTAAGAGAATCATTACCGCCGCCATGACGGGCGCTGTCACGCCCAGCGGCTTCGACATTCCCGAAAAGCCCGAGGACATCGCGGCGCAGGTCTATGAGTGCTGGAAGCTCGGCGCTTCCGTCGCCCACCTGCATATGCGTGACGACGAGGGCATGGGTGTCATGGACCCCGTGAAGTTCTACCAGACCATCAAGGCGATCCGCGCCTACAAGGACTGCGACATCATTGTGAACTGCACCTCCTCCGGCGACAACCGCGTGTCCGACGACTCCCCCTACGGCAACGCTATGCGTATGCTGCACCACAAGTACGTCCCCGGTATCGAGATGGGCACCTTCGATGCCTCCTCCTTCAACTGGGGCGTTCCCGGCGGCGTGTTCCACAACAGCCCCAATATGCTGATGCAGCTCGGCACCCTCTATCAAGAGCGCGGTATCAAGCCCGAATTTGAGGTCTTTGACTTCGGTGCGCTTCGCGCCATCGGCGCTTACTGGAAGCAGGGCTACGTCAAGGAGCCGCTGCACTTCCAGTACTGCCTCGGCGTTATGGGCGGCATGGATGCCACCTGCGCCGACCTTCAGATCCTGCTTCAGGAGACGAAGAATCTGCAGGCTGCCGGCAAGCTGCCCAAGGAGATCACTTGGTCGGCCTTCGGTATCGGCAAGGGTCATCTGCCCGTCATGTTCAGTGCGCTGGGCAACGGCGGCGGCATCCGCGTCGGCATGGAGGACAATGTTGTCTTCGGTGTCGATAAGGAGGGCAAGAAGATCAAGGCAACCAACATGATGCTCGTGGAGCGTGCGGCGAACGCCGTTCGCGCCATCGGTGATGAGCCCGCCACCGGCGCGGAGGCTCGTGAGATACTCGGCCTCCCGGCGCTCGACATCGAGGCGGTCAACGCGAAGCTCGCCGCCGTCAAGATCGAGGATCTGGAAGCGGCCAAGCAGGCCGTCAAGGACGAGTTCGGCGGCCCCTACTTCGCTGCCAAGGGCATGGGCGGCAAGTAAAATACCAACAGGCAGCGCGTTTCTGCGCTGCCTGTTGTAAGTAATAGGTAATAGTGAAGAAGTGGGAAGCGCCCTCGTTTTCAGCGATGAAAGCGAGGGTGCTTGTGCTATCGTGAGCGGCGGTGCTTGGGGTGCTTGGCGCTTGCCTTTGGTCTTTGTCCGGCGTTTGGCTTGGGCTTTGCGGGCTTTGGCGAGAGGGGGCGGATGAGGCATTTTGACCCTGTTCCGATCAGATCCTCGCGTCCCGCGAGGCGCAGCGCCTCCGCCACGAGCCGCCGGTTTTTCGGCTCGGTGAATTGGAGCAGCGCCCGCTGCATGGCCTTTTCCTTTTCGCTTGTCGCCACATACACCGGCTTCATCGTGCGCGGGTCTATGCCGCTGTAATACATACAGGTGGACATCGTACCCGGCGTGGGATAGAAATCCTGCACCTGCTCCGGGCGCGAATGGTGCGCCTTGAGATATTCGGCGAGCTTCACCGCGTCGGCCAGCGTCGAGCCGGGGTGGCTTGACATGAGGTAGCTCACGGCGTATTGCTTTTTGCCGAGACGTTCATTGAGGCTTTGGTACTTGTCCAGAAAGCGCTCGTATACCTGCACGGGCGGCTTGCCCATGTAGTACAGCACACTGTCCACGCAATGCTCCGGCGCGACCTTGAGCTGGCCGGAGATGTGCCAGTCGGCAAGCTCACGCAAAAACGCGCCGGACTTGTCGCACAGCAGATAGTCAAAGCGCACGCCGGAGCGCACGAACACCTTTTTCACGCCCTCGATACCGCGCAGCTTTTTCAGCAGCAGCGTATAATCCGACTCGTCCGCGTCGAGATTCGGGCAGGGTGTCGGCGCAAGGCAGCTCTTGTTCGGACACATACCGTGCTCAAGCTGCTTGCGGCAGCTTGGATGGCGGAAGTTGGCCGTGGGGCCGCCGACATCGGAGACATAGCCCTTCCAGAGCGGGTGCTTCGTCATGGCGCGAACCTCGGCGATGACGCTCTCATGGCTGCGCGACGTGACCATGCGCCCCTGATGGAACGCGAGGGCGCAGAAGTTGCAGCCGCCGAAGCAGCCCCGGTTGTGGATGACGGAGAAGCGCACCTCCTCGATGGCGGGTACACCGCCCAGCGCGTCGTACATGGGGTGTACCTCGCGGGTGTAGGGCAGCGCCGCCACCGCGTCAAGCTCCGCCGTCGTCAGCGGCATGGCGGGCTTGTAGACGACGAGCGTCCGCTCACCGTGGCGTTGCAGCAGCGTGTGTCCGCGTATGGGGTCATGCTCGTCATATTCCATGCGCACCGAGCGGGCATACGCCACGCGGTCGGCGCAGACCTCCTCATACGACGGCAGCGCGAGACCCTCCGGCGGCTCGCGCAGGACGATGGCCGTGCCGGGGATATTCTCCAGCGGCAGCCCCTTTTCAAGCCGGTGCGCGATCTTCACCATGGCGTGCTCGCCCATGCCGTAGGCAAGAATGTCCGCCTTGGCATCGATAAGTACGCTGCGGCGCACACGGTCGTCCCAGTAGTCATAGTGCGCAAAGCGGCGGAGGCTCGATTCCAGACCGCCGATGGCGATCGGTAGACCGGGAAAGGCCTCGCGGGCGCGGTTGGCGTATACGATGACGGCGCGGTCGGGGCGCAGTCCGGGCTTTTTGCCGGGAGAATAGAAATCCTCGCTCCGACGGCGGCGGGCGGCGGTGTAGTGGGCGACCATGGAATCGAGGTTTCCGGCGGAGATCATCACGCCGTAGTTTGGTCGTCCCATGGCGCGGAAGGCGTCGGCATCGTGCCACGCGGGCTGCGCCAGTATGGCGACGCGGTAGCCCTCGCGCTCCAGCAGCCGCCCGATCACCGCAGGACCGAAGCTGGGGTGGTCGACATAGGCATCGCCGGTGACAAGGAGGAAGTCGTAATCCTGCCAGCCGCGCCGCTGCATATCCTCTTGTGAAACGGGGAGAAAGCTATTCCAGTTTTCCATCGTACCAACCTGATATTCCGTGAAATTTGCACTGTATGCCCCGCGAGGTCTCCCGCACGACGGCAATCTCGTCGCCGGGGGATAGCGCCATGCGGTAGTCCGTGCAGTCGTTGAGCAGCCAGAGACCGTCCTCCTCGCGCAGCAGATTGCGGCGCAGCACATCCATCTCATAGCCCGTGCGGACGTGGCGGACACGGCAGAACTCGCCGTCCGTGCCGAGCAGCGCGACGCGGTTGTCGCCGTAGCGGATGTAGTAATGCCGCTCGCTCTCGCGCTGGGCATCCCGTACACGGCGGATGGGGAAGCGGTCATAGCTCACACACTCCATCGAGGGGAGCAGCAGCGCGTTGAGCTGACCGTCGTCCTTGAGGACGCAGCCGCCGTCAATGCTCACAAGCCGCGTCTCACGGTCAATGATGGGCTGGGCGCAGGTGATGTTGCCGCCGTAGAGCACCACCGGCCAGTGACCGACGATCGTCCATTTCTCGTGCCGCAGCCCCAAGTCGCGGTAGCGGTCGGTCTTCATGCAGGCGAACGCACCGAGCTCCGGCAGATAGGCGCTGTGGACGAAGATATAGTCGTCCGTCTCGACGATGTGCGGCAGGTCGCGCAGAAAGGCAAGCTCCGGCACAAACGCCTCGCGCACCGCGTCCTTGGCGGCGGATAAGTCCATGTCCGGCGCGATGGGTATGCCGAGGGCGTGGAGCATTTGGGCGATCAGCCCGTCGCCCCAGCCACGGTTTTTGCCGACGAGATATTGGAGATACCATGCGTCCATGCGCTCGTCCGGCTCGTTGTCGCAAAAATCCTGCCAGAAGTCGCAGTTGCCGCAGACGGTGTGGACCTCATATTGCTCCGATAGCGCCATGATGTAGCGCAGTGTGCCGAGCGGGTCGGGACCCTTTTCAAGGATGTCGCCCACGATGATGAGAACGTCGTCACGGCTGAGCTTGAGCTTTTTCAAAAGCCCTTGGAGGTAGTCGAGCCGCCCGTGTACGTCCGACAGTGCGATGATACGGCGACCGGGCGCAACGTGCAGCCGCCGGACGACCGGCGGCTCATGCAGGCGCATGAGGATGGTGCGGGAATAGCGGCGGCTCAAGGGAGACACCATATCCGTGGGCGGATGTCCATCTCCATCAGCCAGAGGTCGCCGCCGACACCCTCGACACGCTCGCGGCAGATAAAGCCGCTGTTTTCATAGAAGCCGATGGCGGTCTCATTCGTCTGGGAGACGTGCAGGCGTATTTTCTCAAAGCCCATGCGCCGGAAGTAGCTGACGGCGTGACCGAGAAGCTGGATACCGAGGCGGCGCTCACGGAACGCCTCGCGGCAGTAAATAAGGCTGATCCAACCGGCCTTTTCCCGTGCGCCGCGTTCCCTGTCAAGCTCGATAAGCCCCACAAAGCTGTCGCCGCAGCGCATTTGCATGAGAAGCTGCGGGTCCTGCGCACTGTGCGCCCTCGCCATGGCGAGGTAGACGCTCTCGTTATAGCCCGCGAGATCGCCGTGGCTTGTACGCCATGTGTCCGCGTAGCACTCGTTATAGAGTGCCGCGTCCGTCGCGAGGTCGAGCGGCTCAAAGCGGGCGTTGTCCACATCCTCGTTGCCGCCGCCGGTCTTGCGCCACCAGACCTGACGGGCAAAGGTGCTTAGCTCCTCGCCCAGATGGCTGTTGTCGTTATAGTATTCGATGGTGAACGCCCCGTTGTCGTAGTGGAGGAGGTGGACGGCGGTGTTGTCCCCGTGCGGGACGCGCATGACCTCCGCCGACGGAATGCCCATCCAGTGGACAAGCGTGGCGCGGATGGCCATGCCGTGGGAGAGTACGGCGACGGTCTTGCCCTCGTTCTCGCGGGCAATGTCGGTGAGCATACGCTCCATGCGCGATACCACGTCGGCGAAGCGCTCACTACCGGGGACGTGGAAGCGGTCGGGGTCGCGGGAGAAAAGCTCCATCTGCTCCGGCCAGTCGCGGCTGAGGTCGCCCCACGGCTGATCCTCCCACACGCCGACCCCGATCTCACG
Source organism: Oscillospiraceae bacterium (assembly GCA_963642815.1). Lineage (GTDB taxonomy): Bacteria > Bacillota > Clostridia > Oscillospirales > Oscillospiraceae > CAJOIG01. The sequence continues at coordinate 10,066 of CAVIIB010000036.1, forward strand.
CAGCAGCGGCGTGGTACGGATGGTCAGATCGGGGTGGTGCTTCACGATGGCGCTGGCCGTGCTCTGGGTGCGGACGAGGTCGGAGGAGTAGAGCGCGTCGATGGGAATGTCGCGGAAGCGCTCGGCGAGGGGTACAAGCTGGCGGCGACCAAGCGTCGTTAGGTTGGAGTCATATTGCCCGTGGGCGCGGCGGTAGAGATTGCCCTCCGCCTCGGCGTGGCGGATGAGATAGATGTCGGTCATGGGAAAAAGCCTGCCTTGTCTGCGTTTTCTTTCTATTGTATAATAAGAGCGGAACTTTCACAAGGGGGCGCGAGCATGAAAAATGAACGACGCGGCGTCGTGATATGCGGCGCATACGGTATGGGCAACGCCGGTGACGACGCGAGCCTGCGCTCCATCGTCGCCGCCCTGCGCGAGTTTGACGGAGAGCTTCCTATCTGCGTTATGGGACGCAGACCGCGCACCATCGCCGCGGCATTTGGCGTGGAGGCGGCGGGACGGCTGCAAAGCCTTCGCTGGCTGCGGCGGCTGCGGGAGGCGAAGCTCTTTATCCTCGGCGGTGGCAGTCTGCTTCAGGATGTGACGAGCCGCCGGAGCCTGTGGTACTATCTGACCGTGCTGCGGCTGGCAAGGAAAGCGGGCTGCGCCGTGCAGCTTTACGGCTGCGGCATGGGTCCCGTGCGGCACGAGCGGGCAATACGGCGCTGTGCGAGGGTGCTGGACGAGTGTGCCGACGTGATATGCCTGCGCGACGCGAAAAGCGCCCGGACGCTTGCCGAATGGGGCGTGACGCGCCCGCGTATCGTGCAGGCCGCCGACCCCGTTTTTGCCCTCACGCCGCCGTCCGGCGAGCGGGAACGCGCCATCGGCTTTGCGCTGCGCGACTGGCCGGAGTTTTCCAAAAAAAGAACCGCCTTTGCCAAGGCGGCGCGGTATGCCTATGAGCGCTATGGTCTCACGCCGGTGTTTTTCGCCCTTGCGCCGGAGGATGCGGCGGTGGCGCGGCGCGTGATGGCGGCGGCGGGCGATATTCCCTGTCGCTTGTACGCCGACCCGCGTGGTATCGCCCGCATGAGCGCCGTGCTGTCCATGCGGCTGCATGGGCTTATATTCGCCATGCTTGGCGGCGCGGGTGTGGCGGGCGTGAGCTATGATGTCAAGGTGTCGTCCTTTTGTCGGGAGAATGCGCTGCCGTGTACGCTGCTGGGCGAGGTGACGGCGGCGGGGCTGTGTACGCTGATCGACCGTGCCGTCCACGCCGACGCGGAGGCGCTGGCGGAAACCAGAGAACGCCTCCGCCGCGCCGAGCGCACCAACGCCGAGGTCGCATGGGAGCTGCTTGGGCAGTAGTGTGCCAGCCACGGCGTTTCTGAAGGGGGAAGCGGCGGCGTAAGCCAAGCAAAATCCCCCGTAAGGCTCCCCTGAAAGGGGAGCTGGCAGCGGCTCAAGCCGCTGACTGAGGGGTTACTATTGGAGTATGTACAGACTTCCAAATAACCCCTCCACCGCTTCGCGGTCCCCCTCCCCTTTCAGGGGAGGCAGGGGCTAGTGGTGTTCGTGGCAGTCCCTTTCAGGGGAGGCAGGGGCTGGTGGTGTTCGTGGCAGTCCCTTTTAGGGGAGGCGAGGATTGGCGGTGTTCGCGGTCGTCCCTGTCAGGAGAGGCCAAGATTGACAGAATTAGATCCGTATTCGCGCCCCGTTGCGGGGCGCTTTTTTGCGTGGAGGGTCGAGCGGGGGCAGGAGGGACTGCATCATCATGCGAAGCGCCACCATGTCGATGGCGCGACCTATAAACACGCACTCCGGCTTGGCGCTTTGGCTCTCCTCCTCGTCCAGTCCCTCGATGGAGTAGCGCCCGCCCGCAATGTCGAAGCGCACCCAGACGGGACCCGCCTTTACTATGCCCTTGGCGCGGACGATCTGACCGAACGCGCCGCGCAGCGCCGCCTCCAATATCCACATCAGCGCGACGGGACTGTCGGCGGAGCAGTTTTTGATGGGGAAGGTCTCAAGCCCCAGCGTGGTCTCGTCCACCTCGTCGAGCCTCCTGCCGTCGTAGTCCGTGGTGAGCAGCGCGTCCCACCATGCGTCCTCCATCCGCGTGTAGTGGACGGGAAGCAGCTCCGCCGCCGGATTGAGCGCGGCGACCCGCTCCGCCACCGTGTCATACAGCGCGGGGTCGACACGCTCCGGCTGGGAGACGACGACCGTCCCGGCGGTCTTTATCTGGTCGAGGTAGACCTCGCCGTACTGCTCGCAGTCCTGCAAAAAGCTTCCGGCGTTCAGGATGGTCACGGGGCGCAGGAGGCGTATGCGCTCGTACTCTATCTTTTTCAGGTTGCGGAGGACGTTGCTGAGCGCACCCACGCCGGACGGCTCTACGACGAGCAGCTCCGGGGCAAGCGTACTCTCGATGGTGGCGACGGACGCGGTGAGGTCGGCGCTTTTTGTGCAGCAGACGCAGCCCTCCGTGAGATTCCACACCTCGGCGGAATCCTGCTGCTCCAACACCTGCTGGTCAACCTCCGTGCTGCCGTATTCATTTTCCAGAATGACGAAGCTCCGCTTGCAGCGGCGCATCATTTCCTTGATGAAGGTGGTTTTTCCCGCGCCGAGAAAGCCGGAGACGATGAGAATTTTCATGCTGTCCTCCCGATGAAAAGTCCCGAAAAACGGGGAAGCGGCCTCCCTCCCGCACGGGAAAGGAGGCCGAGCCTGTTATAGGGTCGATCAGTCGATGACGACGATGGGCTTGATGAGGTCGGCGGGCTTGTCGCGCATAAGCTCCAGTGCCTCCGCCGTATGCTCCCAGCCGTGGTAGACGTGGGTGCATTCAAGCTTGACATCCAGACGACCGGAGGTCACGAGCGTGGCGAGCTTCTCCATGCGCAGACGACCACCGGGCATGAGACCGCAGAGGATCTGCTTGTGCGACATACCACAGCCCCATTCCACGCGGGGCAGGGTGACAAGATCGCCGCTGCCGAGGTAGTTGACGCTGCCGATCTTTCCACCGGGCTTTAGGGACTTGATGGCGGCCTCGTAGGTGTGGACGTTGCCACCGGCAATGCATACGCGGTCAACGCCCTTGCCCTTTGTCATGGCGAGCACCTGCTCCTCGATGGGGCCTTCCTTATAGGAGATGAAGTCGGTCGCGCCGTAGGCCTTGGCGACCTTGACGCTGATGGGGCGAGTGCCGACGCAGATGATACGGGACGCGCCGCGCAGTGCCGCACCGGCGACGGACATCAGACCGACAGCGCCGATACCGATGACAAGCACGGTGTCACCGAACTGGACATCCGCAAGCTCCACGGCGTGGAAGCCGGTGGGAACCATGTCGGACATGATGCAGGCCTCCTCGACGCTCATGCCGTCGGGGATGAGGGCGAGGTTGCCGTCGGCATCGTTGACGTGGAAATATTCGGAGAACACGCCGTCCTTGAAGTTGGAGAATTTCCAACCGGCCAGCATACCGCCGGAGTGCTGGGCAAAGCCGGCCTGCGCCTCCAACGAATTCCAGTCGGGGGTGATGGCGGGGACGAGTACGCGATCACCGGGCTTGAAGTCCTTGACCTCAGAGCCGACCTCGACGATTTCGCCGCAGCCCTCGTGACCAAGTATCATATCGTGACGGTCGCCGATGGCGCCCTCATAAACGGTATGGACATCCGAGGTGCAGATCGCGATGGCGAGGGGACGCACGATGGCATCCAGCGGTCCGCACTTGGGAACTTCCTTTTCGATCCAACCAACCTTGCCGATGCCCAGCATGGCAAAGCCCTTCATTGTCTTGCTCATTTGTAAAACTTCCTTTCGTTTCCGTTTGCGCGTTTTTGTTCAACAAGAGACAGTTTAATACAAATCCGACCTTTTGAAAATAGCCGATTTGATTTTATTTTATAATGTCAGTTGCGTTTCCGGCTGCGGATTGCAGAAAATTTCCTCCAAAATGGAGACGGCCTCCGCCGTCTGCTTCGGGTCGAGACCCGCGTAGTTGATGACGAGCGTTCTGGAATTTCGGATGGATTCTGATTTCGCGTAATCCGAGAGCAGCGCCAGCCTGATACCCTTTTCCTCAGCCAGCGCGTGTATTTGCGCGTCCTCCAGCT
>CAVIIB010000036.1:14190-18265 GCA_963642815.1 Oscillospiraceae bacterium
GTTGATGTGCCGCTCAAAATAGCCTTGGGAGATGAAGCTTGCGAGGGTGAGCTGCTCGAACGAGGAGACGGTGCAGGAGTAGAAGCTGAGCTGCTTGCGGTAGAGCATGATGAGCTTGGGCGGCAGCACGGCGTAGCTGATACGCAGCGAGGGGACGAGGCTTTTGGAAAAGGTGTTGATATAGATGACCTTTTCGGCATCGTCCATTTTGTAAAGGGTCGGGATCGCCTTGCCGCTGTAACGCAATTCCGAATCGTAATCATCCTCGATGATATAGTTGATGGGGCTGCTGTGCGCCCACTCCAGTATTTCCATGCGGCGCGAGATGGGCATGACGATGCCGGTCGGGAACTGGTTGGCCGGGGAGACGTGCGCGAGATTTGCCCTGCTCCGCTTGAGAAGATCGCTCCGCATACCCCGTTCGTCTACGGTGATATGGTCCCACATACAGCCCTGACTGCCTGAAATGTCGGCAAATTTCTTATAGCCCGGATCCTCGATGGCGATGATGTTGCCGTCGCCGAACAGGGCGAGGATGCGGCTGTAAAGATACTCCGTGCCCGCACCGATGATGATTTGGTCGGGGTTCACGCTCATGCCGCGCTAGGAGTGGAGGTGCTCCGCGATGGCCTTGCGGAGTGAATACAGTCCGTTATACGGAACGGTCGAGAGAAGCTCCCTGTTGCCGCTGGATATGACCTCGCGCATGAGCTTCGACCAGATTGAAAACGGGAACAGAGACATGGCCGAGGAGTTGGATTTGAAATCGACGCGGTAGCGCGGCTCCGTCTCCTCCGGCGGGATGTACGGCAGCGTCGTCGCCTCCGCGCCGTAGAGGTGCGCCAGATTCTCCTTGTCCTCGTCGGGCATATCGTTGACGAAAAAGCCGCGCCCCGGCTCGGCGTGGATATAGCCCTCCAGACAGAGCTGCGCATAGCTGTTTTCGATGGTCGTCACGCTGATGTTCATGTTCAGTGAGAGCGCCCGCTTGGACGGCAGCTTTTCTCCCGCCGCAAGCCCGCCGGAGATAATTTCGTCGCGAATGGACTGATATAGCGCCTCATAAAGCGGTAGATCCCCGTGTTTTCGCAGATTAAACGACAGCATTTCGGCAAAAACACCCCTTTTGACACCGCCGACCTTATTGATAATTTATTTTCACAAGGTCAGTTTACCAGCCCCGCGTCCCCTTGTCAACCGGCGCTGTGCTGCCCGCGTACAAATACTTGCTTTTCCCTGTCGATTCTGCTAATTTGTAGGGGTAAGTCTTCTGTGCAGGAGGAAATTATGCGGATAACGATCACCAAGAAAAACGCAACCGTGATATTTGCGGCCATCCATGTGCTGTATTTCTGCACGCTCGCTTTCGTCGGCTGCTATTTCTCGCCCTATCTGTTCGCCCTCGGTTTGAACAGCGCCCAGAGCGGCGTTGCGCTCGGTATATGCAATCTCTGTGCGGTCGCGTTCCAGCTGCTGATGGCGGCCTTTGTCCGGCGCACGGGGATTCGTATATGCACCGTCATGCGCTATGCGTGTATTCTCATTTCGGTGCTGGCCGTGGTTCTGCTGGTCGTCCCCGTCAACGTCATTTTCTTCTGCGTCCTCTTTGCCATCGTTGCCCTCATGACTTTCGGCCTGCAATCCACGGTCAACGGTCTCTATCTCGGATACCATGAGCAGGGGACGCGCATCAACTTTGGTCGTGCGCGTGGCTGCGGCTCGGTGGCGTGGTCGGTGTCGAGCCTCGTCGCCGGTCTCGTCATCCAGCGCCACTCGGCGCTCATCCTACCGGCGCTGTATCTCATCCCGTGTATTCTGCTCTCCATATTATTGTATATATTCAACGCCCCGAACGTGACGGAGGTGCGCTCGGAGGAGCTGTCTCCATCGGAGGAGCGGCTGACGCTGCGGAAATATCCCCAGTTCTTCCTCTTTTTCCTCGGCATGATCTGCCTTACGGCCACCAACGCCTTCACGGAGACATATATGCTCTTGATCATGGAGAATCTCGGCGGAACGAGCGCCAATCTCGGCATGGCGCTGTTCATCTCCTCGATGATGGAGTTTCCCGCGATGGCGATCTACCGCCGTATTGCGGATAAGGTCGGAAACCGGCGGCTGCTCGCCTTTGCAGCCGTGATGTGGGCGGTGAAAAACCTCTGTATCGCCCTTGCGCCGAGCGTGTATTTCATCTATGCCGCCGAGCTGCTGCAATTCGTGGGCTACGCCCTCTATGTCCCGGCCTATGTCCGCTATATCGCGCACACGCTGCCCGAAAGCGAGTTTTTGAAGGGACAGGCGCTCGTGGGAAGCGCGTTCACGGGCGGCTGTCTGCTTGCTGGCTTTGTCGGAGGACCGCTGATCGACCTGATCGGTATCCATGCGGCCATGTGGTACATCCAGCTTTTCTCTCTCGCGGGCGTGATCTTCCTTGCCTGCGCCATGAAAAAGAGCCTCACCATGTTCCCGCACGTTCCCATTGAGAAAGAGATTGAGAAAGAAAAGGAGGAGTGAGACGGGCATGGGCGTTTTGCTTCTTGTCCAGTATACGGCAAAGCCCGACCTGCGCGGTCGCTTTTTGCAGGAGGTCGCGGAGAGTGGTATCCTGCGCGACATTCGCGCTGAGGCGGGCTGTCAGCACTATGCGTATTACTTGGACGCGGAGAATGACGAGCGTATTCTGCTCGTGGAAAAATGGGCTTCTGCGGCGCAGCAGGAGCAGCACCTGACCCAGCCGCACATGGCGCGGCTGCTTGCCATCAAGGAGCGGTACATCGACGATACCCGCGTGGAGCGCGTCGATACGCCGCAGGAATAGGGCGGTCAGAAGCCGGTGCTGAGCGCGATGAGCAGCATACCGCTGAAGTAGCTGAAGCTATTGCAGCGCAGCACCCATTTGGTCGTGCGGGCGTAGTGGTGGAAGTGGTGGAAGCCGAGGAAGTAGTCGCTGATCATGAACAGGGCGAGACCGATACCAAAGAGCCACTGCCGCGTCCCGCCCATGGCACAGGCGAGCGCAAAGCCGATACAGCCCTGTGCCGTGGTCGTGGCGAGGTATTTGACGAAGGTCGCGCCGTGGTGTCCCGCCAGTATGCCGCGCTTTTCGAGGGCGTAGTAGCTCCCCCAGAGCAGCGCGAACGGGATGACCGCCCACCAGAGCCGCCCCAGCACCCCGGCGGAGTTGGCGAGCAGCAGCGAGTAGACGATGAACAGGAAATTGCCGATGGAGAATATCGCGCCGCCGACCGTAAAGCTCCAGAGCAGGCAGCAATCACCCGCAAAGGAAAAGAGGATGGCGGCCATTTCAAGCTCGTCAAGCCCCACCGTCAGACCGCGTGTGACAAAGCTGTGGAAGCTGTAAAGCGCGAACAGCGAGGCAAGCACGATCTTATTGACGGCGCGGCGGCGGAAGCTGCCGCTCGTCTCGGAGAAAAGATACGACACCAGCAGCGCCATATACACGAGGATAAATAACATCTGCGGATTGCTCATGGGGTCACTCCTGTGGAAAGAAATAAGGATGAGGAACGGGGTCGGGCAGTGCCCGACCCCGCTTTGCTGATGGGGAATTACTGCGCGGCGTACCAGTCGGCGTAGACCATCGGGAACACGACACCGGCGGGTGCTTGGTCGACCATGCCGGAGCCGGTAAAGTTCTGGATGGATTCGTCGTCCGGGCTGGTCGCGGTCTCCAGCGCGGCGACGAGGTTGGCCTCGTTGCCCTGCCAGAAGCTGTCGAGCATCAGCGTGTCATAGAGATACTGCTTATACTCGTCGAACAGCGGATATTCGCCCTCGGACGCTTCAGCGCTCGGCTCGCCGGAGGCTTCATCAGAAGCTTCGCCGGACGCTTCACCAGACGCTTCACCGGACGCCTCGCCACTGGCAGAGCCGGAGCCCTCGCCCACGGTGATGGTGGGGAATACGGAGTCCGTCTCGTCGGGGTTCGGGGTGACGGTCACGGTGCAGTCCGCGTCAATGCCGGAGATGGTGACGGTCTCGGCGGTCGGGTAGGCGTTGGGACCGCCGGTGGTGATGTTGGAGTAGGTGATAGTGCCGCTGGTGGTGGTCACGC
>CAVIIB010000037.1:0-11256 GCA_963642815.1 Oscillospiraceae bacterium
AAATGTCAGCGGTCGTTCCGAATTTCCCGACTGCCCACAGATCGACGGCTCCATAGAGTGCTTGCAGCACCAATGCCAACAGCACCGGCACGGCAAATTTCAAAAGCGAGGGCAGGATAGCACCCTCTAAAAAGTTGTTTCGTCTTTGTTTCATAGAATTGTCTTACGCTCCATTTATTTCCTCGAAATTGATCTCCGAAATAATATCCAGCATTTCGCAAAATTTCCCGATTTCCTTCATCGTATAACGGTCTGTGATTCGTTTGATCGCTTCGCTGTCCTGACGGCGAAACACTTTATACTGCGGAATGGCTTCTTCGTTGACGGTCAGATAGTTCTTGCGTTTGTCGTTCGGGTCTGGCGTTTTCGTGATCAGTCCCTGCCTCAATAGTTCGTTGAGTTTTAATGTGACTCCCGGCTTTGAAACATTCAGTAGCTCTGCCAGCTTGGATGCCGTACATGTGCCGTTCATCGTGTAAATCAGTTCAATATACAGCAGACTGTTATAGGTGATGTTCTCGTCTACAAATTGTTTACTCATCAGTCTCAGATCACATAAGGCTGTGCTGTAATAAAAGGTGTCCAAGGCTTTTCTTAAATTCATATTTTGCCCTCCTGTGTTAAGCTAATGTAATTATTATAGCTTAACTAAACCGAAAAGTCAATATCTGAATTAAAAATCGAGAGCTGTATCAGTGTTACGATGCAGCTCTCGACCTCAACATTTATTATGTGTAGATAATTTCGGCGTTTACGATTTCCGCCACACGGATTCTCACGCCGTTCATTCGACTGACCCACGACAGCATATCATCGGCTTTCAGCTTTTCGGTTATACCTTCGGATTCTGCTATCTGCTTTACCAGCCGGGAGAACATCGCCTCCGCCTGCCTGTCAATATCCGCAAGATAGCCGTTCAGCTTTCCGCTCGTCAGCAGGTCGGCGTAAAGCACCTTGCGATTTTCTTTCAAATACCGCCTGTGCCGCTGACCCCATATTCCGATCGGCTGTTCTTCTTCCTCCGGCAGCTTCAGGCAGGGCAGATAATAGTCCCCCTGTAATTCATACCAAAGCCCGTTCCTCTCGTCAAAAATGTACTTATCCATTGCGTATTCCTCCAAATAAAGATTTTCACTTCAAAATCCCTCTCGCCGTCATAAAAATTGAATTTCAAAGTTTTGTCCTTATCTGGGTTCAGCTATATTTTATAAACTTTCAAAATTCGCTCGAAAAAGCCGCTTATTTGGCGAGTGTAAGCTCCGTTTTGCAGGATTTTATCTCATCCGCCGTGAGATAGCGCCATTTTCCGACCGGCAGCGCCCCCAGCGTGAGCGGTCCCTCGGCAAGACGTATGAGCCGCTGCACCCGCAGCCCGCATTGCCCGCACATACGCCGTATCTGACGGTTTTTCCCCTCGTGGATGACGAATTGGAGCTCGGCCTCGTCGCCGCTGCGCTCGATGAGCGTGACCTGTGGCGGGGCAATAGGCTCACCGTCCAGCGAGCGCATGGCGTTCAGCCTATGTATCGCCTCATGGATGTCACCGCCGCGGACAAAGACCTGATAGACCTTATCCACCGCGCCGGACGGGTGCATCATGGCGTTGGCAAGCTCGCCGTCGTCCGTCATGAGCAGCAGCCCCTCGGAGTCCATGTCGAGCCGCCCGACCGGGTACAAGCGTCCGCCCGCCGAGGACGTAAGCTCCGCCACCGTGGGGCGACCACGGTCATCCGACATGGTGGTGACATAGCCACGCGGCTTGTGCAGCATGATATAGCGCCGCCGCGCCGTCACATCCAGCGCCACGCCGTCCACCGTCACCGTGTCCGTCTCCGGGTCGCAGGACATACCAAGAGAGGCGGTACGCCCATTGACGGTCACGCGCCCCTCCTCTATCATCCTCTCGGCGGCACGGCGCGAGGCCAGTCCCGCCGCCGATATTATCTTTTGCAGTCGTTGTGTCAAAATGTATAGATGTTCCTTCCCAGCGTTTTCAGCCATCGCAGCAGCGAGCGCTCCGCCGTTTCCTCCGGCTTCGTTTCCGCCGCGCTGCACAGCGCCGTCTCCGCAAAGCGCTCGCCGTTCACATACAAAACAGCCCGCCCAAGCGTCTCGCCCTCCTGCACACCCGCAAAGACGAAGCGCGGCAGCTCATAGGCAAAGCGCGTCTCGTCCGTATCGCAAAGCGGAAGCGTCACGCTCTCCGCCGCACGGACGGCCAGCGTCTCCTCCGTCCCGCCGATGAGCGGAATGTTCATCTCCGCCGGGGTCATGCTCTGCCTCTGCCAGCTCGCAAAGCCCCAGTCATATAACGCCCGGTGGTCGTCCCAATCATCCGTATCGCGCAACGTCACACATATCAGCGTCATGCCGTCCCGCTCACAGCAGGAGACCAGCGTCCGTCCGGCGGCCATGGTATAGCCGGTCTTGACGCCGAACACGCCCTCGCAGCTCGCGAGCAGCTTGTTGTGGTTATAGTAGGTGTTGCCGTGAATGGTCATGCTCCGGCTGGACATGATAGCGCGAAGCTCCTCGTTCTCGATGGCGCGACGGGCGATGAGCGCCAGATCCCGCGCCGTGGAGTAATGCTCCCCGTCGTCGAGGCCGCTTGGATTGGTGAAGTGGGTGTTCTCACAGCCAAGCTCTTTGGCAAGCTCATTCATCCGCACCGCAAAGGCCGCCACGCTGCCCGTCGCATGACAGGCCAGCGCCACGGCGGCGTCGTTGCCCGACGCGAGCATAAGCCCGCCCAGCAGCTCCCGCACCGTGTAGCGCTCCCCTGCGGCGAGGTACATGGACGAACCCTCAATGCCCGTCCACTCCGGTCTTATCTCCACGCTCTCGTCGAGCGGACAAAGCGCCAGCACACAAAGCGCCGTTGCGATCTTCGTCGTGCTTGCAATGAGCATGGGCTCGTCCGCGTTTTTCTCATAAAGCGTCCGTCCGCTCTCCGCCTCCATTAAAATACAGGCCACCGCCGCGTTATCCGGCGCGTCCGACACGGCATGAGCGCTCGTAGTCAGCAGGAGCAAGGCAGCCAGCAGAGCCACGGCTTTTTTCATAACAACACCACCTTGGGTGCTATTATGCCCCGTTTTCCGCCGTCAATCCGCGCTTTCCGTGCCGCCGCCGCTGTATTTATCGACCATGTATTCCACGCGGTCAAGCAGCTCCGGCACCATATCAAGCAGTCTGTCCATCGGCGTGACCGCCGACACAGAAACATTCAGCATACGCACACCGCCGTCTTTGACGATGAGGAAGCCGACAGGCGACACGCGGACAGCCGCACCGGCGCCGCCCCAGATTCCCTTGCTCTGCGGGTTTTTGTCGTTGCCGCCGGACGCGAAGCCGAAGCTCATGCGGCTGACGGGAATGACCGTCACGCCGTCCGGCGTGGTGATGGGCTCACCCACAACCGTGTTTGCGTCCACCATGTCGCGTATTTTGCCAATAGAGGCTTCCATCAAATCACCGATCGACTGATTTGCCATGTTTCTTCTCCTTTTCCGATATTTTATTCTCCCGACGTATCGCCCGATAACCGTGTAGCGCCGAGACAGCCAGCGCGACGAGTGTTCCCAGCCGCGCATATATCACGATCTGCGCCTCAAGCTGCGGCTGGGTCGAATCGAAGTCCAGCGCTGTGTGCAGCTCCAAGCGGCGTATGCGCCCGTCGGCAAAGGCCGTCAGCGCCTCCATCGCCGTCCCCGCCCAGCCATAGGCCATGGCGGTATCGTAGGGGTCGTCATAGGCGGACAGAAAATATATCCGCAGGCGGTCAATGTGTAAGCGCCTAAAAAAGCGCTTTAACAGCCGGAAGCCGAGTGCCGCCAGCGCCCGCAGATAGGCAAGCGAGGGCTTGGGCTTGGTCTGTTGCTTGGTTTTTGCTTTGGGCGTTTTGGTCTTGCCGCCCACCTTGTGCGCCGGACTTGGCGCGGTCTCCTTCTTCCTCGGCAGGGAAAATCGCAAAAAACCGACACGCAGCCGCCACCAAAAGCCCGACTCATCATACGCGGCCTCCACGCCGCATTTAAGGAGTGAGAGCAGCACCAGCGCCAGCAGCACCGCGCCCACGATGATGAGAGCCGTCATGCCTCCATCTCCGCTTCCGAGGCGAGCGCCCCGGCCTGCTCCTGCGCGGTCTTTAGCTCCTCTGCCGCCCGCAGCGCGTCGACCTTTTCCTGTAGCTGTCGCGCCGCATCGCTTCCCGTTATCTCCGGCAGCTCCGGCAGCTCATCGAGCGAGGCAACGCCCATGCTGCGCAGAAAAAGCTCCGTGGTGCGGTAGAGCGTCGGACGACCAACGGCCTCCAAATGCCCGCATGGCTCGATCAGACCGCGCTCCGCCAGCACGCCGACGGTATAGGACGAATCCACGCCGCGCAGCTGCTCGATATAGGCGCGGGTCACAGGCTGGAAGTAGGCGACGATGGCCAGCACCTCCAGCGAGGTCTGGGTCAGCCTTGGTGGGCGGCGCTGCTCCAAAATGCGGGTGATTGGCTGGGCAAAGGCCGGTGCGGAATGGAGCTGCAGGGAGTCATTCAGCCGCACGAGCCGTATTCCGCGCTCGTCGCGCTCCAGCTCCGCCGCCAGTATCTGCGCCACGTCCAGTACACGCTCCGGCGTTTCGTCCAGCACCAGCGCGATACGCGCCGCCGGAACGGGGTCGCCCGATGCGAATAACAGGGCTTCGATGGCCGCCTTGAGTTCATGCTCACTCATTCTGAAAACTCTCCAATATTTCCTCCGCGTCGCCGCCGGTGAAGCGGACGATATAGCCGTCGCCCTCACGGTCGAGGCGAACGCTCCCGATGAGGCACATCTCCAAGATGGAGATGAACGTCGCCACAAGCTCCGAGCGGCTTTTTGCCATGCCATATAGCTCGCGCAGCGGCACTGTCCGCCCGTCGCGCAGAAGCTCAATGATCTCGCGTCCCTTGCGCCGTGCCGAGTAGATGATGGGCTTCGGCACGGGGACACGCGCCTCCTCCTCCGACACCGGCACACTCTTTTCCGACATGGCGGCCAGCGCCGCCAGCAGCTCCCACCCGGCGTGGGTGTAGCTGTATTCGCCGTAGCGCGGCAGCCTCTCTCCCGGTGTGGAATAGAGCAGCGCACCGCGCTCCAACGCGGCGGCCAGCGCGGGTGTCGTCTGTCGAACGGCGGCAAGCCGGTCACGGTTTTTGAGCTGTTCGAGGCTGGATATAAGCTCCTCCAGCTCGCTGACCTCCTCCGTTCCGGCGAGCAGCGTTTTGGTCTTGATGTAGACGAGGTGGCTCGCCATCTGGACAAATTCGCTCGCGACCTCCAAGTCCATGTGGTGCATCTCGTCAAGATAGGCAAGATACTGGTCAAGGATGTCGGCAATGCGGATGTCGCGTATTTCGATTTTGTTCTTGGACAGCAGCATCAAAATGAGGCTCAAGGGACCCTCAAAGTCCTCCATCTCCTCCTTTGTTTTGATGACGCCCTCCAAATGGAAGCGTGGATTCTCCATTAGTTTACCAATCCGAACGTAAATTCCGCGATGGAAAAGAGCCTTTCGTAGACCCAGCCGGTCGCAATGGACAGCGGCGCGGAGCTGACGTTAAAGAACACCAGCGCCATGAGGATGATAAAGCCGTAGCGCTCATAGCGCATGAGCCACGCATAGCTGCGGTCACTGACCAGCGAGAAAAGTATCTTTGAGCCGTCCAGCGGCGGAATGGGGATAAGGTTGAACACCGCCAGCGCACAGCTCAGATAGGCCGTCAGCTCGATCATCTGCAACAGATAGCTCCCGACGGCGGAATCGTACAGCGCGGCGTAGACCCGCCCGTACAGGGCGAGCGCGAGGCAGCTTATGATGATATTCGCCGCCGGCCCTGCCAGCGCCGTAATAGCCATGCCGCGCTTGGGGCTTTTGAAGCTGTACATATTGACCGGCACGGGCTTTGCCCAGCCGAAGCGGCAGACGACCATCATCAGAAGACCCCAGAGGTCGATGTGGCGGATGGGGTTCAGCGTCAGCCGTCCGGCATCGCGGGCAGTCGTATCGCCGAGCCACAGCGCCACAAGCCCGTGCGCCAGCTCATGCAGCGTGATACAGATAAGCGCCGGAATGACGCTCAAGAGCGTCTGCGTGATGAACGACCAGTCAAGTCCCTCCCAGACGGTGTGAAAGGCACTCACAGCACTACCTCCGATATGGCGGCAACAAGCTCGTCCCGCCCCAGCTTCTTCTCCGCCGAGTAGGGCAGCAGCCGGACAGACGGCGGCAGCGTGAGCGTCGTCCGTATCGCTTCGAGATTCGGCTCCATCTCGCTTTTTTTGAGCTTGTCCCACTTGTTCGCCACGACGATGCGGCGGCAGCCGCAGGAGTCGAAAAGCCGGTTCATCATGACGTCCAGCGCCGTGGGCTTATGCCGAGCGTCCACGATCTGGACGCCGAAGGTGATGTTGGCGCTCTCGGCGAAAAACGCCTCCATAAGTGTACCCCAGCGCTCGCGCTCCGCCATGGACACGCGGGCGTAGCCATAGCCGGGGAGGTCAACGAACCAGCAGTAATCCCCGACGAGGAAATAGTTGATATTGCTCGTCTTGCCGGGTGCTGCGCCGACACGCGCCAGATTCTTGCGCCCGACAAGCGAGTTGATGACGGAGGATTTTCCCACATTCGACTTTCCGGCGAACACGACACAGGGCTTGCCGTCGTGGATGAAGTCCCGCGCCGCTCCGGCTGTTTTGACGAACTCCGCCTTGGTGATGTTGAGTAGGCTCATGCTTTTTCCCTTATCAGCGCCGCGTCCAGCACCGTCTCCACGCGCTCCGCCGTGATGAAGTTGAGGGCGGCGCGGACGGTCTGGTCGATTTTTTCGAGATCCGGCTCGTTCTCCGCCGGGATGATGACGGTATGTATGCCGTTGCGTAGCGCCGCCATCGTCTTTTCGCGCAGACCGCCGATGGGCAGCACACGCCCACGCAGCGTTATCTCGCCGGTCATGGCGACATCCTGCCGCACACTCACGCCCGTCAGCGCAGACACCAGCGCCGTGCATATCGTGACGCCGGCGGAGGGACCGTCCTTCGGGATCGCGCCCTCCGGGAAGTGGACGTGGATGTCGCAGGTTTTGTAGAAGTCCGTCTTTACGCCAAGCTCCGCCGCGTGACTGCGGATATAGCTGAGCGCCGCCTTGCACGACTCCTTCATCACGTCGCCGAGGTTGCCGGTGATCTCAAGCTTGCCGCTTCCCTCCATCACACCGGCCTCCGCATCGAGCATTTCACCGCCGCTCTGCGTCCACGCAAGCCCGTGGACAAGACCGCAGGCCGCGCCACGGTTCGCAAAGCTGTTTTTATATTTCGCAGGGCCGAGCAGCGGCTCAAGCTCCCCTGCGCGGACGCTCACGCTCTTTTCACCGGCGACGACAGCCGCCGCCGTCTTGCGGCAAAGCGCCGCAAGCTCCCGCTCCAAGCGGCGCACACCGGCCTCCCGCGTGTAGCCCGCGATGATCTCACGCAGCGCCGTGTCGGAAACACGGAGCTGGCGACCATTCAGCCCGTGCAGCTTTCGCTGCTTGGGCAGCAGATAGGAGCGGGCGATATGCAGCTTTTCCTCATCCGTGTAGCTGGACAGCTCGATGACCTCCATGCGGTCGAGCAGCGCGGGCGGTATCGTCTCCACGGTGTTGGCCGTGGTGATAAAGAATACGTCCGAGAGGTCAAACGGCAATTCGAGGAAGTGGTCGCGGAACGCGCTGTTCTGCTCCGGGTCGAGCGCCTCAAGCAGCGCCGCCGACGGGTCGCCACGGTAGTCGCTTCCAAGCTTGTCTATCTCGTCCAGCACCATCACAGGGTTGCGGCTTCCCGCCTGCTGTATACCGGCAATGATACGTCCCGGCATTGCGCCGACGTAGGTCTTGCGGTGGCCGCGAATCTCCGCCTCGTCGTGTACGCCGCCGAGACTGATACGCGAAAGCTTGCGGTTGAGGGCACGGGACACGGAGAGGGCAATGCTCGTCTTGCCGGTGCCCGGAGGTCCGACAAGGCAAAGTATGCTCCCCTTTTCATTCGGCGCGAGCTTCCGCACGGCCAGATATTCAAGGATACGCTCCTTGACCTTTTCCAGTCCGTAGTGGTCAGAATCGAGCCGCGCCCGCGCCTTGTCGATGTCGAGCGTTTCCTCCGTCTCGACCTGCCACGGAAGCTCCAAGCACACGTCCAAATAGTTGCGGATGACCGCCGACTCCGCGCTGCCATAGGGCTGCTTGGCAAGGCGCACGAGCTCACGGCGCAGCTTGGCACGCACCTCCTCCGGCAGGTCTGCCCGCTCTATGGCGTGTCCGTATTCGTCCGGCTCCTCCATATCCTCGCCGTCCTCGCCCAGCTCGGCGCGAATTGCCTTGAGCTGCTCGCGCAGTATCATGTCCCGCTGCTGGCGGGCAATATGCTCGGCGGTGGATTCATGGATGGAGTTTTCGATGTTTTGTATGTCGATCTCGCGGCGCAGCATACGGTTGATGAGGGCGATACGCCGCACGGGACGCAGCTCCTCCAAGACCATCTGCTTCTGACCGTGGCGGAGATAGATGTTCTGGGCAATATAGTCGGCGATATAGCCGGGTGAGTCGCTGTCCAGAATGCTTTTGAATATCTCCTTGCCATCCAGCCCACAGCCCTCGGCGTATTGCTCGAACAGGCCGTAGCACTGGCGTATCAGCGCCTCCGAACGGACGGCGTTGCGCGGGTCGGTGTACTCCGGGATGGTCTCTATCTGCGCCTGTAGGTAGGGCTTTTTCGACACGACGCGGACAAGGTAGGCGCGGCTCACGCCCTCCACCAGCACCTTGGTCGTGCCGCTGTCCGGCATACGCAAAATCTGGCGCACTCGCCCGACCGTGCCGATCTCATAAAGCTCCTCCGGCTCCGGCCTCTCGTCCGCCGCGTCCCTCTGCGCCACCATAAAGGCGAGCTGGTCAGCCTCCATCGCGGCATCGAGCGCCCTTACGGAGGAGGGACGCTCCACATCGAAACTCAAAAGCATTCCCGGAAATAGTGATATACCACGCAGCGGCACCACGGGGAGCACGCTGTAGTTAGGCGTTGTTTGTTCAGCAGTATCCATATCGTTCTCTCTTGATTGTCGTAGAGCCGCACCGGAAGTGCGGCTCTTTTTGTTATGATGCTTTGTGTATCACGTCCGGCTGTGCGCCGTCGTTGACGCAGCTTGCCGTCACCAGCACCTTTTCAATGCTGGGGTCGGAGGGGGTACGGAACATGATGTCCGTCATGATACCCTCCATAATGCTGCGCAGACCGCGAGCGCCGATCTCCATATCGACGGCCTTCTGCGCGATGGCGGACAGCGCCTCCGGCTCAAATTCGAGCGCCACGTTGTCATAGCTCAGCAGCGTCTCATACTGCCGCACCATGGCGTTCTTCGGCTCGGTCAGGATACGCACAAGGTCGTCCCGCGTGAGGCTTTCCAGCGTCGTGACGACCGGCATACGACCAACCAATTCGGGAATGATACCGAATTTGAGCAGGTCGTGGCTCTGGACATGGCGGAGTATCTCGCCGGTGTTCTTGTCCTTTTTCGACGCGATCTCCGCGCCGAAGCCCATCGACTTGCGGTCGAGGCGGTTTTCGATGATCTTATCAAGCCCATCGAACGCGCCGCCGCAGATAAAGAGGATGTTCGAGGTGTCGATGTAGATAAATTCCTGCATGGGGTGCTTGCGCCCGCCCTGCGGCGGGACGGCGGCGACAGTCCCCTCCAGAATCTTCAGCAGCGCCTGCTGGACACCCTCGCCGGACACGTCCCGCGTGATGGAGGTATTCTCGCTCTTGCGGGATATTTTGTCGATCTCGTCGATGTAGATGATACCGCGCTCGGCACGTTCGACGTTGAAATCCGCCGCCTGCAAGAGGCGGAGCAGAATATTCTCCACGTCCTCGCCGACATAGCCGGCCTCCGTGAGCGTCGTGGCATCGGCAATGGCAAACGGCACGTCCAGCATACGCGCCATCGTCTGGGCGAACAGCGTCTTGCCGCTGCCCGTCGGTCCGATGAGCAGTATGTTGGATTTTTGAAGCTCCACGCCGCTCTTGTCTCCGGCGTGAAGAATGCGCTTATAGTGGTTATATACCGCCACGGAGATGGCGACCTTGGCGCGTTCCTGCCCGATCACATAGTCGTCGAGCTTCTTTTTTATCTGCTCCGGCTTTGGCAGCGTCTCCGCCGTCAGCTTCGGGAACAGGTCGGACTCGTCCTTGAATTCCGGCTTCATCTCGTCCATGACGATGGACATACAAAGCTCCACGCAGTCCCCGCAGATGTACGCGCCGTCTCCGGCGATAAGGCGCCTCGTCTGCGTCTGAGCCTTACCGCAGAAGCTACAGCGTATGGTTTTTTTATCGTCCCTAGTGGGCATAAATTTGTTACCTCTTATAAATGACCTGATCGATCAGGCCGTATTCCTTGGCTTCCTCGGCGGTCAGCCAGTGGTCGCGGTCACAGTCGCGCTCGATCTGCTCAACGGGCTTGCCGGTGTTTTCGGCAAGGATGGCGTTCAGGCGGGCGCGGGTCTTGAGTATCTGCTCCGCCTGTATTTGGATGTCCGCCGCCTGTCCCTTACTGCCGCCGGAGGGCTGGTGTATCATGATCTCCGCATTCGGAAGCGCGATACGCTTGCCCTTTGTCCCCGCCGCCAGCAGGAAAGCGCCCATCGAGGCCGCCATGCCGATGCAGATCGTTGACACGTCGCACTTGATGTACTGCATGGTGTCATAGATGGCGAAGCCGGAGGTGACAGAGCCGCCGGGGGAGTTGATGTAGAACTGGATGTCCTTGTCGGGGTCCTGCGCCTCCAGATAGAGGAGCTGCGCCACGACAAGCGAGGCCGTCACGTCGTTCACTTCCTCGGAAAGCATAACGATACGGTCATTCAGCAAGCGGGAAAAAATATCATAGGAACGCTCCCCACGGGAGGTCTGTTCCACTACATAGGGTACCAAACTCATACAATTGCTCCTTTCCTATGGAAGCCTATCCAGTATATGGCCGGATTATTCCGCGTCCGCCTTTTTCGTCGTCTTTTTGGCGGCGGGCTTCTTCTCGCCCTCGGCGGCCTCGGTTTTCTCCGCCGTCTTCTTCGTGGTCTTCTTCGCGGCGGGCTTCTTCTCACCCTCGGCTTCCTCGGTCTTTTCCGCCGTCTTCTTGGTCGTCTTCTTCGCGGCGGGCTTCTTCTCACCCTCGGCGGCCTCGGTCTTCTCC
>CAVIIB010000037.1:11266-12969 GCA_963642815.1 Oscillospiraceae bacterium
TACACAAGCTCCGCCGCCTTGCGCACACGCATATCGTCCTTCACCGCGTCCACAGGCACGGACGCACGTACCTTTTCCTCGTCGGTGGCGTAGAGGTCGGCGATGCGCTTATATTCCTCGTTGATCTCCTCGTCCGTGACCTGAATGTCCTCGACGGAGGCGATCTTGTCAACCAGCACCTGCAGGCGGCAGCGCTTCTCAGCCTGCTCACGCTGGCTCTCGCGGAAGCTGCGGGCATCCTGTCCCAAATATTGCAGATAGAGCTCAAGGCTGATGCCCTGATACTGGAGGTTCTGCGCAAGCTCGTTGATCATGCTGTCGATCTGCTCCTCGACCATGGCCGTGGGAAGCTCGACCTCCATGTTCTCCGCCGCCTTTTCAAGCAGCGCGGAGTGGAACTCGGAGTCGGCGTGTTCGTTGGCGGTCTTCTCAAGGCGCTCACGGATAGACTTTTTATACTCGTCCAGCGTGTCGAACTCGGACACGTCCTTGGCAAACTCATCGTCCAGCGCGGGGAGCTGCTCCTCCTTGACCTCGCTGCACTTGACGTGGAACACGGCGGGCTTACCGGCGAGATTCTCGGCTTGATAGTCCTCCGGGAAAGTGACGTTGATGTCCTTTTCCTCACCGGCGGACATACCGACGACCTGCTCCTCAAAGCCGGGGATAAACACCTTAGAGCCAAGGACAAGGTTATGCCCCTCACTCTTGCCGCCGTCAAAGGGAACGCCGTCCACGCTGCCCTCAAAGTCGATGACGGCGGTATCGCCCTCCTTGGCGGGACGCTCGACCGTCACGATACGACCGGCGCGTTTACGCGCACGTTCGACCTCGGCGTCGATCTCCTCATCCTTGACATCGACGACGGGACGCTCGGCGGTCAGCGCCTTATATTCGCCCAGCTTAGCCTCCGGCCACTCCGCCGTGGCGAAGCCGAGCGTGAGCTCCTTAGCGTCGGAAACATCCATGCTGCGCATGGCGGGAGAGCCGACGTTGCGGATCTTTTCCTGCTCAACGCCGAACTGGAACGCCTCCGGCGCGAGCGCATCGGCAGCGTCCTCATAGAAAACATCCTTGCCGTACATACCCTCGATGACCATGCGGGGCGCTTTGCCCTTGCGGAAGCCTTGGACATAGATCTTGCTGCGGTTTTTGAGGTAGGCCGCCTGCAGCGCCTTCTCAAATTCCTCCGCTCCGATGACGACATCGAAGCTCACGGTGGATTTTTCTTTTCTTTCTACGTTTCTGACTTGCATTCTGATTTACTCCTTCTGAATATTACACTAAATTTTATTATAACATAGATATTTCGCTTTTTCAATCCAGTATCTTGACAGGTCGGAAATCGACCGCATCCGCGCTGACACAGCGGTATTCCGTCCCCTCCCAGAGACCGTTAAAGGCCAAGCGGAGGCTGTCGGCATGGAGATGACCGCTCGCACAAAGCCGCACCTCATAGCGCCGCAGCAGCGCAAGAATAGGCTCGCAGAGGTACGCGCCGTACTTCGGAGGATAGTGGAGAAAGACGTATTTCTCCCGCTCCCCTGCCGCCTTGAGCGAGGCCTCCAGCCGCATACACTCGCGCTCGATGAGCTTTTTGTCGTGTACTCCGCCGCGCTCCTCCTCGTAAAACCAGCCGCGTGTGCCGCAGATGGCCGCGTTCTCCCCGTAGGGGAAGCTGTTGTTGTGGAGTATCGAAAGGG
>CAVIIB010000037.1:12979-18120 GCA_963642815.1 Oscillospiraceae bacterium
GTCTTCGCCGCGCTCGACCACCAGAAGTCGTGGTTGCCCTTTAAGATGATCTTCCGTCCCGGCAGCGCGTCGAGAAAGCGGAAATCCTCCGCCGACTGTTCGAGCGACATACCCCAGCTTATATCGCCGCAAAGCACGCACACGTCCTCCGCCGAAAGCGCAGCAAAGCCCGCCTCCAGCTTTTGAACATAATTTTTCCAGCGACCACCGAACACGTCCATGGGCTTGTTTTGCCCAAGGGACAGGTGTGTGTCGCCAATGGCATAAAGTGACATTGTATAATTCCCGCTCCCCTGCGCAAGCTAACGGCGAGGTGATTCCAGAATGGGTGAATGTGATTGCAGAAGCTCTATCAGCGGCGTGTGCTGTAGCGTGGAAAGCTGTAGGTATCACAGCATGGGCAACGCCTGCACCGCGTCGCACATCGATGTCAAGGACGAGAAAGCCTCCGCGAAGAAGGACACCTTCTGCGGAACGTACCGTCCGTCGGACAATGGGTGCTGTGTGTGAGCCTTAGAGGGTGGCGTTGGCCGCCCTCTACATAGCATCCGCCGCGTCAGCGCAAAAAGCGTCCTACCTCGGCCTCCATATCGGCGCAGTCGACCACGCCGTCAAAGCGCACGGTGCGCTCGCCCAAGCCGTCCAGCGGCCTCGGCGCGGTCACGCCGGTCTCCGCCGTAAGCGCCTCGATGAGAGCGGGGCCGTCCGTCTCCGGCGTCCTGCCGAGCGCCCGCAGCACCGCGCCGCAGAACTTGAACGGGCTTGCCGTGGAGAGCACCGCCGTCGGCAGGATCTCGCCGGTCGCGGCACGGTAGTCGTCCAGCACACGCATGGCGACCGCCGTATGTGTGTCGATGAGGTAGCTGTTGTCCCGCCAGAGCGCGGCAATGGTCTGCCCCGTCTGCTCACGGTCACAGCAGCCGGCGGCAAAGTCCTCACGCAGCGCGGCAAACGTCTCCGTGTCCACGCGGTATGCGCCCTTATCCGCCAGCTCCGCCATGAAGCCGCGTGTTTTCTCCGCGCCGCAGACGTAGTAGAGCAGGCGCTCCAGATTGGACGACACGAGGATGTCCATGGAGGGCGAGTCCGTAAGATAGAACGGACGCTTGGCATTATATAGCCCCGTCTCGAAAAAGTCCGTCAAAACGCGGTTTTCATTCGAGGCGCATATCAGCTTGCGGATGGGCAGCCCCATCCTCTTCGCGTACCACCCGGCCAGAATATCGCCGAAATTGCCGGTGGGGACGCAGAAGTCCATCTCCTCACCGAGCTCAAATTCGCCGCCCTCCGTCATGTCGCAGTAGGCAGAGAAATAGTAGACGATCTGCGGCAGCAGCCGTCCCCAGTTGATGGAGTTCGCCGAAGACAGAAAATAGCCGCGGCGGTCAAGCTCCGCGCCGAAATCGCGGTCGGCAAAAATGCGCTTCACGCCGGTCTGCGCGTCGTCAAAGTTGCCGCGCACCGCCACAACGCCGACATTCTCACCGGCTTGCGTTATCATCTGGCGCTTTTGCACCTCGGAAACGCCGTCGCAGGGATAGAAGACCATGATGCGCGTACCCGGCACGTCGCGGAAGCCCTCCAGCGCCGCCTTGCCGGTGTCGCCGCTCGTAGCGACCAGTATGCACACCGTCCGCTCCTCGCCGTTTTTGCGCAGCGAGGCGGTCAACAGGCGCGGCATGATTTGCAGCGCCATGTCCTTGAATGCGCAGGTCGGCCCATGCCACAGCTCCAAGCAGCCGGTCAGCGGGTCGAGCCACGCGAGACGCGCCGCCTCCGGGCAGTCGAAATTGTCCGCATAGGAGGCGCGGACGATCTCGCTCAGCTCCTCGTCCGAAAATTCCTCCAAATAGAGGCGCAGCACCGCGAGGGCGCGTCCCCGGTAATCCAGCTTTTTCAGCGACGCGATAAAGTCCGCGTCGATCTGCGGTATCTCCTCCGGCACATAAAGCCCGCCGTCCGGCGCAAGTCCCCGAACGATGGCCTGTGACGCGGTAATTTTCTCCGCCGTGTTTCTCGTGCTGACGTATTTCATGTCTCGAAAGCGTCCTCCATGTGTCTGATGTCTGGTCTGATCGTTGCAACCCCCTGCGGGGCGTATACCTCTATCACGTCAAAGCGCGGCTGGCGCTTCGCGGGGTTTTGCTTGAGCCACAGCGTCGCCGCCGTGATGATACGCCGCCGCTTTGTCTCCGTGACAAACTCCGCCGCCGAGGCAAAATCCGCGTTCTTGCGGGTCTTCACCTCGACAAAGGCGATATAGCGTCCCTTTGCCGCGATAATATCAATTTCACCCATGCGGCAGGAATAGTTCCGTCCGACAATGCGATAGCCCTTTTTCTTCAAATACTCCGCCGCCACATCCTCGCCCCAGCGTCCGAGCAGCTTAGCGCCTGTCTGCATAGAATTTCCTCAAAAAGCTGCGGCGATGTATCTCACAGGGACCGTATTCCGCAATCGCGGCGTAATGCGCCTTCGTGCCGTAGCCCTTGTGCCGTTCAAAGCCGTACTGCGGGTATTTCTCCGCAAGCGATACCATGAGGCGGTCACGAGTGACCTTTGCCAGCACGGAGGCCGCCGCGATGGACGCACACAGTCCGTCGCCGCCGATCACACTGCGGGCGTTGACCGCAATGCTGCGCGTGGTGTTTCCGTCGATAAGTGCCAGCGCCGGTTGGGGGTCAAGCTGCGCCATGGCGCGGTTCATGGCGAGCAGCGCCGCCGTGAGTATGTCGGTCTGCTCTATCTCATCCACTTCTGCAAACGCAATGCCATAGGACACAGCCTCGGAGACAATGCGCTCATACAGCGCCTCGCGCTTTCGCGCCGTCAGCTTCTTCGAGTCGTTCAGCCCCTCGATGACCAGCCCCTCCGGCAGTATCACCGCCGCCGCGCAC
Source organism: Oscillospiraceae bacterium (assembly GCA_963642815.1). GTDB lineage: Bacteria > Bacillota > Clostridia > Oscillospirales > Oscillospiraceae > CAJOIG01. The sequence goes on from CAVIIB010000037.1 coordinate 15,877, forward strand.
ACAGGTCCGGCCAACGGTCCGCGTCCCGCCTCATCCACACCGCATACCGGCGCAAGCCCCTCGGACAGCGCAAGCTGGCGCGTCCAGAGGTCAATCGGGTCTTTCAAGGCTGATCCTCCCCAGCTTCCCGCCACGAAATTCGTCGAGCAGGATATTCGCCATGCGCTCGGTGTCAAGCTCGCCGCCGGAGATGAGGAAGCCGCGCCGCCGCGCACAGCTCTCCAGCAGCTCCCAGCCCTGTGCCTCCGGGTCAAGCTCTATTTTATAGCGCTCGGTGACGGCCTTGGGATAATAGTCCCGCAGCAGCACCAGCAGCTTGGACGTAAGCTCCTGTGTGTCCACGACCAGATCCTTGACCGCGCCGGTATAGGCGAGCTTCTCCCCCACGGCGGGATCGTCAAAGCGCGGCCAGAGTATACCCGGTGTGTCAAGCAGCTCAAGCTGGCTGTCCACAAAGACCCATTGCTTGCCGCGTGTAACACCCGGTCTGTCAGAGGCAGCCGCCGCCTTGCGACCAGATACTTTATTGATAAAGGTCGATTTTCCCACATTCGGCACACCCGCGACCATGGCGCGGAGAGGCCCGCTCTTGCCGACAAGACTGCGGAGACGGGCGGAGAAATCCTTGACGCCGCGCCCGCTTCTCGCGTCGCACTCCATGAACGCCACGCCCTGCCCCTTATAGTATTCGCGCCAGAGCGCCGTCACAGCGGGGTCGGCTTGGTCGGCGCGGTTGAGGATGAGCAGACGCGGTCTCCGTCCGGCGATGATCTCGTCAAGGTCGGGGTTGCGGCTCGCATAGGGAATGCGTGCGTCCACGATCTCGCATACGGCATCGACCAGCTTGAGGCTGTCAGCCATCATGCGCTCGGCCTTTTTCATATGTCCGGGAAACCACTGTACGTTTGCCATAAGCGCTCCTTACTCCGTGTCGAAGGCATCCGTCTTGAAGGCGGCACCTATCGCGTCAAACGGCCATATACGCAGCACGACCTTGCCGATCACACAGCGCGTATCCACGCAGCCGATGGCGAAATAGCGGCTGTCCTGCGAGTTGTTGCGGTTGTCGCCCATGACCCAGATATAGCCCTCCGGCACATAAACGGGACCATCAAAGCTCTCGCGCTCGTAGGTCAGCTCCTTGGTGTACGGCTCATCCAGCGCCACACCGTCCACATAGACGATGCCGGCGTCAAAGTCGATATCCACCGTCTGACCACCGACGGCAATGACCCGCTTGATGATGGGGTCGGGACCGTACTGATCCTTTTGCAGGACAACAACGTCGCCCTGCTTATAGTCACCGGCGAGGCGGGTCGTGATGACCCTGTCGCCGTCATGGAAGCTGTTTTCCATGGAGTGCCCCACCACGTCGATCACGCGACCAAAAAAGCTGAAGATGAGGATACAGGCAATGAGCGCCACCACAATGCACTGCACCCATTCATAGCTTTCCTTGGCGGGGTCAAGCTCCTTTTTTTCCTCGTCTATATTGTCCTTCTTTTCTTCGTCCATATTATCCCTCCGCGCCGTATATCGCGCCGACCGTTGACAGCGGCAGTAGGCGGAACACGACCTTGCCGATGATGTAGCGCGTGTCCACGCAGCCGATCAGCGCAAGGCGGCTGTCCTGCGAATTGTTTCGATTGTCGCCCATGACAAACACGCAGCCCTCCGGCACTGTGACCGGCTCCGTGAAGTCGAGGGCGCGGCGCGTCGGCTCGTAGATATAAGGCTCGTCCAGCGCCACACCGTCCACATAGACGACGCCCGCGTCAAAGTCGATGTCCACCGTCTGTCCGGCGACGGCGATAATGCGCTTGACGATGGCCTCATCCTTGAAACTGTCCTTGCGCAGCACAACGATGTCCCCCGCCGCATAGCTCCTCGTCCGGCAGGAGACGATGATCTTGTCGCCGTCCTGTAGCGTCGGCACCATGGAATGTCCCACCACATCGACCAGACGGAAGAAGAACGTAAACGCCAGAATACAGAACAAAAGCGCCACGACGACGCACTGAAGCCACTCGTATACGTCGCTCCCCGTCTCGCCGTCCGTTTTCCGCTTCCGCTCGTTCATGCATACGCCCCCATTATCAGTAACGACACATTATACATCATATTCCTTTGCCTTTGCAAGTGCCACATGATCGCCGCATAAAAAGAAAAAAGAGGCCGTAGCCTCTTTCCAGTCTGTCAAAGAACCTCCATTTTCAACCGGCGAAAACAGGGGTGTAGCTATAA
>CAVIIB010000038.1:0-17641 GCA_963642815.1 Oscillospiraceae bacterium
CCTCCGAGCAGCGCCACGGCGAGCCAGAGCGCCGCATGGCTCTCATCGCCCGTGCGCGGCGGTTTCTTCGCGTCCGCCTTAGCGGCGGGCTTTGTGCTGTCCACAGGCTTTGTGGTGTCACCCGGCTTCGTATCGTCCGGCTTCACGCTGCCAGCCTTTTCGACAACCACGAACGTGGAGAAGTGGTTGGTCGTCCAAGTCAGAACGCCGTCCTCATACTTGGCGTTCATATTGATCCTCGTATCGCTTTCCTCGGACACATAGTAGACCTCTACCGTGTTTTCGCTGTCAGTCTTGGTATAGGGGACGCTGATGGTGACTGTTCCCTTGTTGGTCGCGCCGGTGTCGGTGAACACCTTCTCGCCGTTCAAGTATGCATCCAGCCCATAGACCGCTTTCACATCCGTGTCTGCTGTGGAGGACGTTATTTTTTCCACGAGCAGCTTCAACGTGTCGCTGTCGGTAACGTCCTTGGTCATGGTCTTGAGCGCGGTGTTGTCGATGGTCACAGTTGCGATATCGGTCTTGACTGCAAGTTCTTCGACCTTGCCGGCCTTCTCCTTGGCTGCGTCGTTCAGTGCCTTGGCGGGCAGCGTGACCTCCGCGCCGGTCACGTCCGTGGCACTGACCGCCGTCGCGTCCACCGTCATGTTGGCAGGGCTTCTGCCCTCGCCGAGCGTCACCGTGGTCTTCGCCGTCGTGCTTTCCACCTTGGTCTCGGCGGTCACATTGTTGATGCCATCCGTCACGCTCTTGGTGGTTGTAGTAGTCGTCTCACTTTCCGTGGTCGTGACCACCGTGGTCTTGTTCCCGACCACCGTCGTCTCGGTCGTGGTCGTAGTACCAGCGCCCTTGTCCTCGGTGACGGTAGTGGTCGTGGTAGAGCCGTCCTCGTTTCTCCGGGTGTTATAATGCACCGTCGCACTGGTAAGCGGGTCGTTATTGTCTTCTACTTCGATTGCCGCCCACTGTGTCGCGTTTCCCTCGTAGTAAACGTCTGTCAATTCGTCGCAGCCAGAGAACGCGCCATCATCAATACTCGTTACACTGGATGGGATTGTTACGCTCGTTAGTGAGGTGCAGCCGAAGAAAGCATTGATTCCAATGCTCGTCACACTGTTCGGGATTGTTATGCTAGCAAGCGAATCGCATCCATTGAACACGGCGATTCCAATGCTCGTCACGCCGTTCGGGATTGTTATGCTCGTTAGTGAGGTGAAGGAAAATGCACCCTCCCCGATGCTTGTTACATTATCTGGGATTACTATGCTCGTCAGCGGGCAGCCACCGAAAGCACCTTCACCAATGCTCGTCACGCCGCTTCCGAGCGTCACGCTTGTCAACGCACGGCAATAGAGGAAAGCATACATTCCGATACTCGTTACGCTGTCCGGGATCGCTATGCTCGTAAGCAAATCGCAGTACAAGAACGCGCTGTCCCCAATGCTCGTTACGTTATCTGGAATCGTTATACTCGCCAGCGAATGGCAGTTCGCGAACACACCGTTTCCAATACTCGTTACGCCGCGCCCCAGCGTCACGCTTGCAAGCGAGCTCATGGCAAACGCATTTTCCCCGACGCTCGTTACATGGTCTGGTATCGCTATGCTCGTCAGCGGGCAGCCGAAGAACGCAGCGTCCCCAATGCTCGTCACACTGGAGGGGATCGTATAGACCGCGCCCGTCTTTCCTGCGGGATATAGAATCAGCTCTGTTTTGTCGATATTGAACAATATATTATCGACAACACGGTACCCTGTGTTCCCCGCGTCCACCGTGATACTCGTCAGCGCCTCGCAGCCGATGAACGCACTGCCATCAAGATTTTCTACGCCGCGCCCGATCGTCACGCTTTCAAGTGCGCTGCAATGGGTGAACGCGCCGCCCTCCACGGTTGTCACACTCGACGGGAGAGTTACGCTTGTCAGCGCCTCGCAGCCGCTAAATGCACCGGCGCCGATATCCGTTACCCCGACCCGGAGCGTTATGCCGGTCAGCGAGTAGCAATTCATAAACGCATAGTCCCCGATTTCTGTCACGCTCGACGGGAGCTCGATGGATTCCATGCCGCATTGCCAGAACGCAGCCGTTCCAATGCTCGTCACACTGTTCGGAATCGTCACGCTTGTAAGTGAGCGGCAATAGTAGAGGGAGCGGTTTCCAATCTTCGTCACACCGTCGCCTATCTCGACGCGGGTAATGCCGTCTCGGAACGAATACCACGGAGCTGCGTCGGCATAGCTATAATCAGCCATCGCGCCCGTGCCGCTGATGGTAAGAGTGCCGTTACTGAAGAACTCCCAGCGCACGTTTTCGCCGCAGGAGCCGGAGACGACAGCGCCATCACCGGGGCCGTTGGAGCTATAATACACCGTTCCCGCCTCGTCCAGCAGATTTCCGTCCTTCACGACCTCCGCCCATTGCGCCTCCGTACCGGCATAATATAGGCTTGTAAAGTTGCCGTCTTCCTCAATGCGCGTCACGCTGAGCGGAATCACCAAGGCCGCGAGCCTTCCACTCCCTCGGAACGACCCAGACCCGATGCACGTCACGCCGGACGGGATCGTATAGATCACATCCGTTTTGCCATAGGGATAGAGCACAAGCGTTTTCCCGTCCTTGCTGAACACCACGCCACCGTTGCTGCTAAAGCTCTGGTTATTCGCGTCAACATTGATTGCAGTGAGCGAGGTGCAGCGATCAAACGCACTCGCTTCAATATCCGTTATGCCGGAGAGAATCGTTACGCTTGTCAAGGGACACTCCGCGAACGCATATTCCCCTATACTTGTCATCTGGTTCGGGATCTCTATGCTCGTCAAAGGGCAACCATGAAACGCAAATTCCCCAATGCTTATCACGCTGTCCGGGAGCGCCACACTCGTCAACGCACAGCCCGCGAACGCATAATCCCCAATGCTCGTTACGGTGTTCGGAATTGTCACACTGGCAAGTGAAAGACAGCTCCCAAAGGCCGAGTTGCCGATGGTCGTCACACCGCTTTCGATCTCCACGCTGGTAATAAGGCTAGAGCGAATAACACCGCCGCTGGTATCGCCGACCATGAACGCGGCCCATGGGGTGTCACTTTGTGAGTCGAAATCGTCCATCGCGCCCGTGCCACGGATGGTGAGCTTCCCGGTGCTTTTGTCGTAGCTCCACGTCAGATTCTCGCCGCAGGTGCCGCTTGTGGCAGGTGTCGCGTCCGTGCCGTCCAGCGCCAGCGAGGCTGTTTCCGGCTCTGCCTCGGCGCTATCCTCGGTCGTTTCCTCGCCGGTTTCCTCGGTCGTTTCCTCGGTCGTTTCCGTGTTTTCCTCGGTCACTTCCTCGGTCGGCTCGGTTGCTTCCTCGACCGGCTCATTCGTATCACCCTCTGCAAGCAGTATGTCGCTTTGCTCCGCAGAATCGAGTGTTGCCTCGCCCTCCTGCGCCAGTACGCCGACCGGCAGCAGCGTGAGGACGAGCATGAGCGCGAGGAAAATACTTGTCAGCTTTTTCATGTTTCTTCCTCCGTGTTTTTGTAAGCGTGACCATACTCATGGATAGGAACTAATCTTCCTATGATTATGCAGCATAAACTCCTTTTTGTCAAGTAAAATAGGAGCTATGATTCCTATATATAGCTCACAGGAGGAAGAAGTATGCTTCTTTTAGATATGCGGGAGATCGGGAACAAGCTGCTGGCAATCCGCAAAAAGGTCGGAATGACGCAGGTCGAGGTTGCGGAGGCGGCAGGGCTGGCGGGTCGGACGTATGCGGACATCGAGCGCGGCACGGTCAATATGCGCGTGGAGACGATCCTGCGCATTTGCGAGGCGCTCCACATCACGCCCGACGAGATCTTGACGCGGGATGACGCCGAAATGACCGCGCATCAGGAGGAGCTTTTGGCGCGTCTCAACGCCTGTAACCCAAAGGACAAGGAAACGGCGCTGAAGCTGCTCCACGTTTATTTGCAGTCCCTCTCCGAATGAGAAAAATACGGCAACACGCAAATGAGCCGCTGCGAATGCAGCGGCTCAGCCTGTCAAAGAACCCTATTCTGCTTTGCTATCGACTTGCGGTTTGGTGCGCAAGCACCCCCATTTTTGCGTCTCTGCGTCCGAATCTATTGACAAAGGACGTGGTTTTGCTTATGGTACTGACATATTCCACTTGCCTCCCGAACTGGGAGGAGGACAAGGAGAGAGACCCCGTGCTGTTTGCGCCGACAAAAACTGAAAGCCCCGAAAAGCAGGCGCTGGCCGCCCAAGGGGATGAACGGAGGATGGATGAGCTTCTGCGGCAAAACCGCCGCTTTATCCTCGGCTGCGCCTCCAAGACGGCAAGGCGCTTCATCACGGAGAGCGACGATGAGTGGTCGATCGCGCTGATCGCCTTCCATGAGGCGGTGCAGACCTTTGATGAAAGCCGTGGGGCGTTCAAGCCGTTTGCGGCGCTCGTGATACGGCGGCGGCTGATGGACTATTTTGACCGAGAATCGCGGAAAGGCCGCGAGCTTGGCGTGGATCTCAGCTCCGGCGAGCTTGCGGACGCGGAGAGCGTGAGCGCCGTCCGGCTCGAAGCACAGCGCGTCATTGTGGAGCGCTCCACGGAGCTTGCCTCGACCAAGGAGGCGCTCAAGGACGAGATCGAGGCCATGCAGCAGATCCTGCGCGGCTACGGCTTTTCGTTTTATGACCTCGCGGACTGCTCGCCCAAGGCGCAGAAGACGAAAAGGGGCTGCCTCGCCGTTGTACGGCTTCTATCGGGCGACGAGGCGCTGATGCAGCGGATGAGGAAAAGCGGCTCGCTTCCGTCCAAGGAGCTATGTACACGCAGCGGCGCAAGCCCGAAGCTGCTGGAAAAGCACCGCCGGTATATCATCGCGGCGGCGGAAATACTATTTGGAGATTACCCGCATTTGGGTGAATATCTCCGAGACGTAAAGGGGGATAAAAACGCATGAAGGCCGTTGTTCTTGAGGTGCGGGACGGCATGGCCGCCGTGCTTTTAGAGGATCAGACGATACGCCGCATCCGCTGTGACTGCGAGGTGGGCGATACCATTGAGATACACGAGGCGAAAAAGAAAACGCCGCTGACCAAGCGGGCGACGCGCTGGGTCGCGGCGGCGGTGGCCGCGCTCGTGCTGGTGTCCGGCGGGAGCTATGGCTACAACAACGCCTATGCCTATTCCTATGTGACGCTGGACGCAGAGCCGTCCATCGAGTTTGTGCTGAACCGCAAAAACGAGGTGCTGCGCGTCTCGGCGCTGAATGACGACGCCGTTCCCGTCGTGGAGGAGCTGACAGCAAGCTCCGTGCGCGGCATGGCATTTGCGGAGGTCTTGGAGGAGACGGCGGCGCTGCTGCCCGCGCCCGATGCGGACTGCCTACTTATCAGCGTGAGCTCCCGTGGCGAGACGCAGCGCGAGCACCTGAACGCGGAGATAGAGGCGTTCAAGAGCCGTGACGAGGCCGCCGTCTATGTGGCCAATGCCACGGTGGAGGACGGAAAGACCGCCCGCTCGCTCGGTATGAGCACGGGGCGCTATGTGCTCATGGAGGAGGCAAACGCCGCAAACGGCGCAAGCCCCGCTGACTTTGATACCGCGCCGGTGACGGAGCTGATAGAGCGCAGCGGACGCGCTCCGATAAGGGAGAGCGAGCCACAGCCGACGGACGCGCCGCAAGCGCCCCAGACGGAGCAAAATGCGGACGCGCCACAGGACGATACGCAGAACGCGCCCTCCGCCGAGCCGGAGAGCCAGCCCGCCCAAGCGGAGCTATCGCCCGGAGGTGACCAGTCCGCCTCCGGCGAGCCCGGACAATAAGCCGAGAAAAACACCCCGTCTGCCGTGCAGCCGCTGCGCTGCCGGTGAGACGGGGTGCTTGCTTTGTTTCGGTAGGCCAAAGGGAGGGGGGATTTAATCCAAGCTGGCGATGCTTGAAAAGTTTTTGCCGAATATTTCGTGGGAGCTTGTGACAATGACGAACGAGCGCTCATCGATACGGTTGATGATTTTTTTGAGCTCCGCGATCTGGCGCTGCTTGATGACGCAGAGCACGACAAAGCGCTCCTCGCCGGTGTAGGCACCCTCCGCCTTGAGCAGCGTTGCGCCGCGGTGCAGGCTCTCCCCGACCGCCTCCGCGATCTCACGCGGGCGAATCGTGATGATGTAGCACACCGAGGAGTTCATTGCACCGTAGAGTACGAGGTTCACGATACGGGAGCTCACGAACATGGTGATGACGGTATACATTGCCGCGTCGAGCTTCTGGATGGCGAGCGCATAGCAGAGCACCACGGCGGCATCCAGCGAGAGCGAGATCGTCCCGAAGTTGATGTAGGGGTAACGCCGCCGCAGCATACGCGCCCCGATGTCTGCGCCGCCGGTCGTGCCGCCGGTGCGGTAGACGAGACCGAGACCGAAGCCCTTGACAAGGCCGCCGTATATCGCCGCGAGCAGCAGATCGTCCGTGAGGCAGATGTCCAATAGGTTGAACAGGTCGATGAACACGCTGGCGGACAGCATACCGAGCAGCGAGGCGAGCAGGAATCTCAGCCCGAATACCCGCCACGCGACGACAAAGAGCGGGATGTTGATGGCAATGCTCACCATACCGACGGGCCAGCCGGTGAAGTGGTTGATGATCTGTGCTACGCCGGTCACGCCGCCGGCCACGATGGAGTTCGGATAGGTGATGAAGGAAAAGCCAATGCCGTTGATGGCCGTGCCGAGGAGGATGAGAAACGCCGAACGTACATCCTCCCGCGTGAGCGTCAGTCCTTTCAATTTCATATCATGCCCTCCTTGGGTCGTTCGCTTGCACTTACAACAGGCTCATCTGCTCCTCGCCCCGGTCGGCGTCGGTGAGCCTTGCACCGGCTGCCGGTAGGCTGCGCACACGGTAGCGGGCGGGGTCATGGATGGCGGTTTCCGACAGAAGCCGCGCCGCCGTGAGCGGGTGCTTTTTCAGGGTCATGACCTGCACGCCCTGCGTGGTGCGGGTCGGCTTGGGTGTGAGCTGGGCGCTCGAAAAGACGACACAGCGCCCCTCCGCGCTCTCGACGGCAAGCTCCGCGTCCGTGTCGAGCGCCAGCAGCGAGACGAGCGGGCTTTTGTCGCTGTATGCGCCGGTGAGACGGCGGCGATTCGTCTTTGTGGCATAGGCCGAGACGGGGATACGCGCACATTTGCCGTTGGCAAAGAACAGCAGCAGCGAGGCGCTCCAATCGCCCGCGAGCACCACGGAGAACACGCTCTCGCCCTCGTCCATGCCGAGCTTGGTGGGGAGATAGTCGCCCAAGACGCTGGCCTTTGCGTCGGCGAAGTCGCAGACCCGCGCCTTATAGACCTGCTGGCGGTCGGTGAACACGAGCAGCTCGGCGGCGTTGGTCGTCTGGAAATACTGGCCGGGGCCGTCGTCCTCCTTGTATTTTTGGTCGGCGGACATACGCAGCGACTGCGGCGTTATCTTCTTGAAATAGCCGTGGCGGGAGATAAAGAGGTGTACCGGATAATCCTCCACGCCGTCGTCCTCCGCGAAGCTCTCCACCTCGTCGGAGTAGATGATGGACGTGCGGCGCGGCGACGGGAATTTGCGCAGCACCTGCTTCAGCTCCTCGGTGATGATGGCGCGAATGCGCTTTTTGGAGCGCAGAATGTCCTCCAAATCCTCAATTTGTTTGGCAAGCTCATCCGTCTCCGCCACGCGCTTCAAGATGTATTCGCGGTTGATGTTGCGCAGCCGTATCTCCGCGACGAACTCCGCCTGTGTCTCGTCTATCCCGAAGCCGATCATCAGATTCGGCACGACGTCCGCCTCGCTCTCCGTCTCGCGGATGATGGCGATGGCGCGGTCGATGTCGAGCAGTATTTTTTTCAGACCCTCAAGCAGGTGCAGCTTCTCCTGCTTGCGGCTCAGCTCATAGTATGTGCGGAGGTGTACGCACTCCATGCGCCACGCACACCACTCGTCCAAGATCTCGCGCACACCCATGACACGCGGCGAGCCCGCGATGAGGATGTTGAAGTTGCAGGGGAAATTCTCTTGGAGCGGGGTCATTTTGAAGAGCTTCGCCATGAGCTTGTCCGGCTCCGTCCCGCGCTTTAGGTCGATGGCGATCTTGAGGCCGCCGAGGTCGGTCTCGTCGCGCATATCGGCGATCTCGCGGAGCTTGCCGTCCTTGATAAGCTCGCGGCATTTGTCGATGATGGCCTCGGTCGTCGTCGTGTAGGGTATCTCATAGACCTCGATGATATGCTCCTTTTCGGAGTAGCGCCAACGCGCCCGCACCGGGAAGGAGCCGCGCCCCGTGCGGTATATCTCCGCCATGCGGCTGGGGTCATAGACGATCTCGCCGCCGGTGGGGAAGTCCGGCGCGGGCAGCGTCGCCAAAAGGTCACAGTCGGGGTCGCGGAGAAATTCGATGGTCGTCTGGCAGACCTCCGCGAGGTTAAAGCCGCATATCTGGCTCGCCATGCCGACGGCAATGCCGAGATTGGACGACACCAGCACATTGGGAAAGGTCGTGGGCAGCAGCGTCGGCTCAGTCGTGGAGTTGTCGTAGTTCGGGACAAAATCCACCGTGTCCTTGTCGATGTCGCGGAAGAGCTCCGCGCAGATGGGCGCGAGCTTGGCCTCGGTGTAGCGGCTCGCAGCATATGCCATATTGCGCGAGTAGACTTTGCCAAAGTTGCCCTTGGAGTCGATGAACGGCGCGAGCAGCGACTCGTTGCCGCTGGAGAGGCGCACCATGGTGTCATAGATGGCGGCGTCGCCGTGGGGGTTATAGTGCATGGTCGCGCCGACGATGTTCGCCGATTTTGTCCGTGCGCCGGTCAGCAGCCCCATTTTGTACATACAGTACAGGAGCTTGCGGTGGCTGGGCTTGAAGCCGTCGATCTCCGGGATGGCACGGGAGACGATGACGGACATGGCGTAGGGCATATAGTTCGTTTCCAGCGTCTCGGTGATGGGCTGCTCCACGGTCTGTCCGCGCAGTCCCATGACATTCGGGTCGCCGCGGCGCGGTGTGGTGGCCGCTTCCTTTTTCTTTGCCATATCGTTTCCTCGCTTCCGTTTCAGGAGATGTCCAGCATATCGAGATAGCGCCCGCCCTCACTCGCGATATGCGCCTTACGTCCGGCCAAGTCGTCACCGAGCAGCAGGTCAAAGGTACGCGCCGTTTTCTCCGCATCCTCCGGCATGACGCGGATGAGCCGCCGTGTTTCGGGGTTCATCGTCGTCATCCACATCATGTCAGGGTCGTTTTCGCCCAAGCCCTTGGAGCGCTGGACGGTGAATTTCGCGCCGCCGAAGGACTCGATGATGTCCGTCTTTTCCCGCTCGTCATAGGCAAACCATGTCTTGCCCTTGCAGCTAAGCTCATAGAGCGGGGTTTCCGCGATATAGACATAGCCCTCGCGGATGAGCGTCGGCGTGAGCCGCCAGAGCATGGTCAGGATGAGCGTCCGTATCTGGTAGCCGTCCACGTCCGCGTCGGTGCAGATGATGACCTTGTTCCAGCGCAGGCTGCCAAGGTCGAAGCCGTTTAGGTCCTTGCTCGCCTTGTTGTGTACCTCCACGCCGCAGCCCAGCACCTTGAGAAGATCGGTGATAACGTCGCTCTTGAAAATGCGGGGATAGTCGGCCTTGAGGCAGTTGAGTATCTTGCCACGGACGGGCATGAGCCCTTGGAACGCGGCGTTGCGGCTGAGCTGGCAGCTTCCGAGGGCGGAGTCGCCCTCCACGATGTATATTTCCCGCTCGTCGGGGTCTTTGGAGCGGCAGTCCACGAATTTCTCCACGCGGCTCACCACATCCATCGAGCCGGTGAGCTTTTTCTTAATGCTGAGGCGCGTGCGCTCCGCCTGCTCACGGGAGCGCTTGTTCACCAGCACCTGGTCGGCCATGCGGTCGGCCTCCGCCTTGTGCTCAATGCACCATATCTCCAGCCGCTCCTTGAAGAAGTCGGTCATGGCCTCTTGGATAAAGCGGTTGGTGATGGCCTTTTTCGTCTGGTTCTCATAGCTCGTCTGGGTCGAGAAGCAGTTGGTGACGAGGATAAGGCAATCCTGCACGTCTTGGAATGATATTTTGGATTCGTTTTTCTGGTATTTGCCGATTTTTTTGATATAAGCGTCGATGGCGTAGACAAAGCCGAGCTTTGCCGCCTTTTCCGGCGCACCGCCATGCTCCAGCCACGAGGAGTTGTGGTAGTATTCAATGCGCTGCACCTCCCGCGAGAAGCAGAAGCTTGCGGACAGGCGCACCTTGTATTCCGGCTTGTCGGCACGGTCACGCCCGCGCCGCTCCGTCTCATAAAATACCGGCGTTGTGAGCGGCGTGTCTCCGGCAAGCTCCGTCACATAGTCGAGTATGCCGTTTTCATAGACATACTCCTCCGTCTCGAAGCTGCGCCCCTGCTGGATACGGAGGCGGAAGGTCACGCCCGCGTTGACCACGGCCTGCCGCCGCAGCGTCTCGCGGAACCAGTCGACGGGGATGTCGATGTCGGTAAAGACCTCGCGGTCGGGCTTCCAGTGGTGGGTCGTGCCCGTCTTCTTGCGGTCTGTCGGCGCTTTTTGCAGCTCGCCGACGATCTCACCCTTTTCAAAGTGGAGGTCATAGCGGAAGCCGTCGCGCCAGACGGTCACGTCCATGTATTCCGAGGCATACTGCGTGGCGCACGCGCCGAGACCGTTTAAGCCGAGCGAGTATTCATAGCTCTCGCCCTCGTTGTTCTTATACTTGCCGCCGGCGTAAAGCTCGCAGTAGACAAGCTCCCAGTTATAGCGCTTCTCGTTGGCGTTCCAGTCCACCGGGCAGCCGCGTCCAAAGTCCTCCACGCCGACGGAGCCGTCCTCATAGCGGGTGACGGTGATAAGCTCGCCATGTCCCTCACGCGCCTCGTCGATGGAGTTGGAGAGTATCTCAAAAACCGAATGCTCGCAGCCATCCAGCCCGTCAGAGCCGAAAATGACGGCGGGGCGCTTGCGGACGCGATCCGCGCCCTCAAGCAGGACAATGCTCTCGTTGCTGTACTGTTCTGTCTTACGTTTTGCCATGCGGCGATCTTCCTCACGTTTCACGAAATATGGTGTAATGATAGCGATATTAACTCAAATTATAGTATAGCGCACGTTGCTGTAAAATGCAAGCCGCGCCCGTCGGATGAGGCGAAGCGGCATAAAAAAGGCTCCGGAAAACGGCTGCTTTCCGGAGCTTTGCATATCTTTTTGGGGTCGGTCAGATGAGATTCTGACCGGTCTGACGGTCAAAGAGGTGGACGAGCTTGCCGCCGAAGGTGAAGCTGACCGGATCGCCGAGGGCGAACGAGCGACCACCCAGATCGATGGTGGACAGGACGACGACAACATCCCGCTCCTCGGCGCGGACATGGAGATGGACGGAGGAGCCCATCATCTCGGACACGTCGACCGTGGCGCTGATGTGTCCCTGCGCGTCGTCCGCGCAGAGCATGATGTGCTCAGGGCGGATGCCGAGGGTGATGTCCTGCGGCGCGGCGTTTTTGGCGCGGAGCGCGTTTTGCCGCTCCTCGTCAAGCTCGATACGGGCGCTGCCGAGCGCGGCATAGTAGCGCTCGCCGTCCTTTTCGAGCCGTGCGTCAAAGAAGTTCATCTGGGGCGAGCCGATAAAGCCCGCGACAAAGAGGTTGGACGGGTGGTTGAAGACCTCCTGCGGCGTGCCGATCTGCTGGATGAAGCCGTCCCGCATGATGACGATACGGTCGCCGAGGGTCATGGCCTCGGTCTGGTCGTGCGTGACGTAGATAAAGGTGGTGTCGATACGCTGACGGAGCTTGATGATCTCGGCTCGCATTTGGTTGCGGAGCTTCGCGTCCAGATTGGACAGCGGCTCATCCATGAGAAAGACCTGCGGGTCGCGCACGATGGCACGGCCAATGGCGACGCGCTGACGCTGGCCGCCGGAAAGCGCCTTGGGCTTGCGGTCAAGGTATTCGGTGATGTCGAGTATCTCCGCAGCCTCGCGCACCTTTTTGTCGATAACGTCCTTTTTCTCCTTGCGGAGCTTGAGGCCAAAGGCCATATTTTCGTAGACGGTCATGTGGGGGTACAGCGCGTAGGTCTGGAAGACCATGGCGATGTCCCTGTCCTTGGGCGGCACATCGTTGACGAGCTTGTCGCCGATGTAGAGCTCGCCGCCGGAGATCTCCTCCAATCCGGCCACCATGCGCAGCGTGGTGGATTTGCCGCAGCCGGACGGACCGACAAGGACGATAAATTCCTTGTCCGCGATCTCCAGATTGAAGTCGTGGACGGCAACCACGTCCTTGTCATAGATTTTTTTGATGTTTTTGAGCGTGACCTTTGCCATTGTTCCGCTCTGACAGACGAGCCTCCGCTGCGGCTGCCTCGCGTTCGCAGGCAAGCTGCGACACGCATTACGGTAGGTCTCCACACTACCGCACCGCGAAGCTGCGGTGAAATACCTCCTTCGTAAACGTACCAGTGGACACATGGGTGGAGTGTCCAGAGGCCGGGGAATGACGATACTATACCACGCAGTCGGGGCAAATGGCAAGCACCACCTTCCACGGCGCTCCCGAAAGAGGAGTTTTCGAGTATGTGTCCCCGCTTGATATGGCAGGGCGTTACGGCATTGGCTTAGGAGGCTTCGCCGGAGGGGTCTACGGAGGCCTCGCCGGAGGCGGCGGGTGCGGCGCAGATGGTGTTCACCCAATCGACGAAGGTGCCGGTGCTCGTGCCCTCGTCTGCGCCGTGTCCCATGCGCCAGACGAGGCTGTAGTCCACATCCTCCGCACCGGCGGCCAGCGCGGATAGGCAGAGGTTATACGCAATGCTGAAGCTTGTGTGCTCGTCCGCCGTGCCGTTTCTCGTGCGCCAGTGGCGGGCGATGTCGGCCTCCTCCACGCCGTCGGCGACGGCGAGCATGATGTGCGTGGCGTTCATGAGATACGCCTGCTCCTGTATGTCGGGGCGATTCGCCTGCTCGATATAGGCATCCACATCCTGCTCGGCAAAGCCGTCGAGCTTGGCATATTTGTCGTAATTTGTCTCAAGCACCGCCGCGACGGAGGCGGAGAAGTGGACGCCGTCCTCGTCCGCCGTGCCGAAGCCGTTGCCCTCCTCGGTGGCGAAGAAGGTGTCGAAGCCGGGGATGTTCTTATTCCGCGCAAGACCCGTGCCGTTCACAAAGCCGACCAAGCTCGTGACGGAATAGCTCCCGTCCTTATTCTTCACGAGCCAGTCCTCGCTGTTGTCAAGCGAGGCGACATAGGCCGCCGGACTGTCGTACATCTCGCCGGAGACGGTGAGGTCGCCCGCCGCGAGCCATGCGTTCAGAGCGTTGGAGATGTTTTCGAGGAATTGGTCATAGTAAGAGCCGCTGCGGGGGTCGGGCGTGCCGTCCGCCAGCAGGTCGAAGGTCAGCGGCTCGCCGTCCTCGTTCACGAGCTCAAGCGCGTTGATGTACTCGCAGAATGCCACGGCGAGATCCTTTTGCAGCGCGAGCTGGAACTCGGAGAAGCCTATCTCGCCGCTGAACATCGTCACGGCGCTCGTCTCGCCCGCGTCATAGCGCATCCATGCATAGGCGAGGTCGGCGTTGTTGAGGTCGGCGATGGGGCAGTAGCACATACTGGCAAAAATGTTGTCGTCGATGGTGGAGGTATAGCCCTTGGCGGTCTTTTCAATGCCCGCCGCGCCTATCTCGTAGAGGTAGGGGTAATACTCGTCCATGTTGCCGCTTGCGCCGAGGATGGAGCTCATCTGTCCGCCGCCGGAGCTGCCGATGGAGATGATCTTATCCTTGTCGCCGGGGATGACCGCGTCGTTGAGGCGCAGATAGCGCACGGCGGCCTTTTGGTCGACCACGGGGGCGGGCATTTTGCCGGTGCCGTCCTCCGCGTTGCGGCTGCGAGCGCCCACGCTCACAAACACAAAGCCCGCGCCGAGGTATTCCGTGTTGGCGCGACCGGGCGTAGAGCTGTTCCAGCCGGCGCAGTTGTTCTCCAGCACCACGGGCGCAGTTGCGGCGGTGTAGCCGTTCACCTCGCCGCCGTCGATATAGGCCGCGGGGACGTAGATGTTCATGTACTGATAGGTCGGGTTGACGACCTTTGTGCAGTAGACCACGTTTTTGAGCTGGTAGTAGCTCCCGTCCGCAGAGAGCTCCCATGCCGGGTCGTCCAGCGTGAGCGTGGCCGGAGAGACCAGCTTTGTCTCGCCGCTTGCCTCGCCGGAGGCTGCGAATGCCGTCGTGCCGAGACCGAGCAGCATACAGAGCGCCAGTGTCAGCGTCAAAATCTTCTTCATGCCGTTTTCCTCCTGACAGTCATACTATTATAATAGTGCGTTACTATTTTATCATGCGCCGGTCATTTTTCAACAGCGGCGGCACAAACGACGCAAAAGCGGCACAAACAACACACCCTCCGGTCAAGTAGGGCGGTGCTCGTAAAACAGTTATTTTGAAAAAAGCCGAAAACTGTATAGTTTTCAAGGGGCGGCGTGGCGTGAGCCACGCTGCTTCCTTTTTTGCAATCTTTTCCAAAGGGATGAAGCCAATCCCATCATACTTGATGTGGATGTTCTGCCTGCGTTTTCCGCTGGACTTGTCCGGTGCTTCCACATAGATGGCCTGAATCAGCTTCAGTTCGGAGATGCGGCGTTCCTTGCGTTCAAGCTGCTTGCGGCTGACTTGGAGTTTCTCTGCCGATTCCAATTGTAGACTGTGTTCCATCACGGAGATGAAATGCTGCTGGTACCGCAGAATACGGTAGAACAAGTTATTCAGTTGTCAGCGTTTTTAACTGCCTAATGCCATTATAAATTTCGACACCAGTTGTCAATATTCGCACAAGAAATTCCCGTCATTGGTTTGTACCGGATTTGTGCCTTTTGTGAACAGGGTCGCTCGGCTTTGTTATGTGAGATAAATTGAATCATATTGGCATATTACGCTCTACAAAGCCATTTACTCCGGAACACAATAGTAGATTTGACATATCTATAATGTCATTCAACGGAATTTTCTTGCCATCCGCGACCCATCTTCTGTAAATCTCCATGGCTCCGCTTTGAATAAAGCCCAGTAGTATAGCTTGTTTGGATGGTCCTAACAACTGAAACCATGAGGATTGTCCCCATGCTGTATTCATCACATTATTTATCATTTTATTGTGAATGTTATGATAGCTTCCAGAGCAAGTAATTTTTTCATACAAAGCACCTTTTTCAACCGAGTAGAGAAAAAATTCACGGTTAATTTTATCCAAATCCTCAGGTATTCTGTAGTTTTCTATTCGTTTCAAATACTCTTGAGTGAAAATATTTTGCAGTTCTGCCAGTAAATAATCAAGTGTTTCATAGTAACGGTAAAATGTTTTCTTGTTGATTCTTGCACGTTCGCAAAGCTCTTTTACGGTTATTTTTTCATAATTCATTTCACATATCATTTCATCAAATGCTTTATGAATAGCGTCTATTGTTTTTTGTACACGAAGGTCTTCTGTGCCGTTTAATATCATACTGTTTTCTCCTTCAATCCATTGTTATGCTACTTTTTTGCTGAATGAGTGGCATATTCAACCACTAAAAAAATATTGCCCATTGTTTCTTGCTTAAAAGGGAAATATAATACAAGCACAAGGAATAAGCAACTCGGGTTGCACTAAATGATATCATAGATAAAAATACAAGTCAAGAATTGAACATCGACAAAGTAAATAAACGGAGGAAGAAAATATGAAACAGACATACGTAACTTTGAATGACGGAAACAAAATCCCACAGTTTGGACTTGGTGTATATATGATTCCGGGGGATAAGAATACCCGTGAAGCCTGCCTTAAGGCATTACAGATGGGATATCGTCATATTGATACCGCCCATGCTTACCAAAATGAGCGTGGCGTTGGGCAGGCTGTAAAGGAAAGCGGAATTTCACGTGAAGAAATCTGGATTACCAGCAAGCTCTGGCCAAGTGAATACGGCGAGGGCAAAACGATGGAAGGCATTGATAATATGCTTAGTCGCCTTGATACAGATTACATTGACTTGTTGCTTCTTCATCAGCAGTTTGGCGATTACCTTGGCGCATGGCGTGATATGGAGAAAGCAGTGACACAGGGCAAGGTGCACTCCATTGGACTTTCTAATTTTGAATCAGAGCGATTGGAAGAGGTTCTGACTACCGCTAACATCAAGCCCTCTATTTTGCAGGTAGAATGCCACCCATATTATCAGCAAAATGCACTCAAAAAACGCATTGCGCCTTACGGTACAGAAATCGAGTGTTGGTATCCGTTAGGCCATGCGGATGCAGGACTTATGAATGAGCCACTGTTTGTACGGCTTGCACAGAAATACGGAAAGAGTACCGCTCAAATCATATTGCGCTGGCATATACAAGAAGGTAATATTATTTTTCCAAAGACTACAAATCCACAGCACATGAAGGATAATTTTGATATTTTTGATTTTGTATTGAGTTATGAAGAAATGACCGAAATTAGCAAATTGGACAAAGGTCAGAGATTCTTTACTATGACACGTGCCGAACAGGAAGCTCACCTGAGCCAGTTCGTTCCGGCAGATTAAGGTGGCGTTTGGATGCACCTCAAAAATAAACAGAATAACTGAGTAATGAACACTTTAGAGATTGGGAAAGGAGAACACCATGAAAAGATTATTTACACTGATTTTAGCAGCAGTTATAATGCTGACTCTTGCAGCATGTGGAACTTCTGCTCCGGCAGAGTCCGCTTCGGAAGGCGACAGCAATGCGCCAAACGGCACCAATGTGCAAACAGAGCCAGACAGCTCGCAGGTGGATGATACCGCACAGGCTGAACAAACAGAAGGAGGCAGTAATATGTTAGTAGCTTATTTTTCTCTTGCAGGGGAACAGTACGGCGTTGGTGTGATTGAAGAAGGAAATACCAGCATTATTGCCCGCGTGATCGCAGAGCAGACCGGAGCCGATCTCTTTGAGATTGAGGCTGTCACACCGTATCCCACTTCACACAGCGAGCTGCTGGATGTATCCCGGCAGGAAATGGCGAATAATGCCCGCCCGGAGATTGCTGATACTGTGGACAATATGGATGACTATGACACAATTTTTATCGGCTATCCCAATTGGTGGGGCGATATGCCGATGATCGTCTACAACTTTTTGGAAAGCTATGATCTGTCCGGCAAGACGATTGTTCCGTTCTGCACACATGGCGGCAGCGGACTTTCCAATACTGAATCCACGATTGCCGACATTACGGGCGGCACGATGAAGGATGGATTTGCAATTTCGGGTACGACTGCTCAGAATGACCGGGATACGGCCAGCAATGAGGTCACGCAGTGGCTGAAGGACGGTGGCTTCGTTGAGTAACCGATATAGGATGCTCACTGCCGTGCTGCTGGCTGTGGGGATGATTGTATCCCTTGCAGCCTGCGGAACAGGGCTGGAAAATCTGTCTGAGCAGCTGCCTGCGGAAAATGCACAGGTCAATACTACGAAGAGTGATTCCAATAGCGAAACGGAGGTGGATGAGGTGGAGTTGGATTTTTCAGTTTTCAATAATGTGGAAGTCACAGGTATAGATTTATCCGAATTGAGTGCTGACGAACAGGCTGTCCTTTATCAGCA
>CAVIIB010000038.1:17651-18023 GCA_963642815.1 Oscillospiraceae bacterium
GGCCGTTCTCTATCAGCAGGCAAGATACTGTCAGGCCATGACCGAAGCTGATACAGAAACCATGGCGGAAATTACATCGCCGGATATGATTTTCACCCACATAAGTGGCAGACAGCAGACAAGAGAAGAATATTTCGCAGATATAGCGGACGGTAATCTTCAATACTTCACGATTGGAATTGAAAATCCGGTGGTCAATATCAATGGTGGCTATGCGTCGGTGTCCTACACTTCTGTTTTGAACGCAAATGCCTACGGAGCCAGAGGCACTTACCGGATTGATGGAACCCATTGGTATGAGAAACAGAATGAAAACTGGATTGCGTGTAATATGCCTGAACAATGAAGAAAAAGATTAGAATTGTAGTAGAT
>CAVIIB010000039.1:0-17794 GCA_963642815.1 Oscillospiraceae bacterium
TGCGTGTCCTCGCCGTTGATTCGGGCGAGGATTTTTGCCGCCTTTTTACAGAGGCTGTCGGTGCGGAGGCGGACATGGAGCTGGTCGGCGTGGTCGGAAACGGCGCGGAGGCGCTGCGGCTGTGCGCCGAGCTGAAGCCGGACGTGGTCGTCACGGAGCTGGTGCTGCCGGTGCTCGACGGTTTGAGCTTGCTGGAAGCGCTGCGCGATATGGACGAGCCACCGGCGGCCATCGTGGTGTCCGGTTTCTACAACGAGCGCGTAGCTGCAAGCTGCGCGGCGCTCGGTGCGCTCTACTTCATGCCGAAGCCCTGCGAGGTGTCCACAATTCTGTCGCGAATCCGCCGCGCCGCCAGCACCACCAAGCCCGCCGCAGAACCCGTCGCCCTCGCCGTGCCGCACGAGCCGAGCATGGAGGCGCAGATCACGGAGATTATCCACGAAATTGGCGTACCGGCGCACATCAAGGGCTACCAGTATCTGCGCGAGGCGATATTGCTCACCGTCAACGATATGGACACCATCAACGCCGTGACGAAGGTGCTATATCCGGCGGTTGCAAAGAAGTTTTCCACCACGCCATCGCGGGTCGAACGCGCTATCCGCCACGCCATCGAGGTCGCGTGGGATCGCGGCGACATCGAGACGCTCCAGCGCTTTTTCGGCTACACCGTCTCGAATCTCAAGGGTAAACCGACGAACAGCGAGTTCATAGCCATGATCGCCGACCGGCTGACTTTGCAGCAGCGGGAGAGGCGGTAGTTCCGTGCATAAAAACATCGTGGCAGCTACCTTTTGACGGGCGGCTGCCACGATGTGTATACCATCGGATCAAAATACTTTGCAATGCGCTGCTCCATGGCGAGCACAGTCTCCGCCTCGTGGGCTTGCTTACGCCATCGGCTTGAGTGTCGGGGAGATGATGAGCTCCGCCTCCGTGGCGGCCTGCACCTGCTCCGGGGTGTATTCCGGGTTTATCTCCTCCAAAACAAGACCCGCGTCCGTCACGCGCATGACCCCCATCTCCGTGACGATCATATCCACGCACTCGACCGCCGTATACGGCAGCGTGCAGTGCTTCAAAATCTTCGGGCGACCCTTCGCCGTATGTTCCATCGCCACGATCACGCGCTGCGCACCGACGACAAGATCCATCGCCCCGCCCATACCGGGCACGAGCTTGCCGGGGATGATCCAGTTGGAGAGATTGCCCTTTTCATCCACCTCCAACGCGCCGAGCACCGTGCAGTCGATGTGACCGCCGCGTATGAGCGCGAACGAGGTCGAGGAGTCGATGAACGCGCCGCCGGTCTGGACGGAGGCCGGCTTGCCGCCCGCGTCCACGACATAGGCAGGCTCCGCCTCCTCGCCGGGGTGTCCGCCTGCGTGGATAATGCCGTTTTCCGCGTGGAGCGTCACATGAACGTCCTCCGGCAGGAACGACGGTATCATCGTGGGCAGACCAATGCCGAGATTCACCACATCACCGTCATGCAGCTCCTTGGCCACGCGCCGTGCGATAAAGGGCTTGATGTCTTCCTTTTTCAAAGCTCCTCGCCTCCCTCTACAATATAATCCACCACAATGCCGGGTGTCATCACGTCCTCCGGCCGTATCGCGCCGGAGCGGACGCGGTTGTCCGCCTCGACAATGACGAGCTTCGCCGCCATCGCCATGACTTGGTTGAAGTTGCGGGTCGTGCCCTTGTACCAGATGTTCCCGTGGTCGTCCACCTCATAGCCGGAGATGAGTGCCACATCCGCCCGTAGCGGGCGCATGAGCAGGTATTTCTTCCCGTCCACGTCCACGACGGAGTGGACAAAGGGCGACTGCTCGATAATCGTACCGAAGCCGGTCGGGGTCAGCACGCCGCCAAGCCCCGCGCCACCAGCGCGTATCATCTCCACAAACGAGCCCTGCGGGATGAGGTCGACCTCCATGCTGCCGTCGTTCATCTGCTGCGCCACCTCCGGGTTGAGTCCGACGTGGGTGGCGATAAGGCGCTTGATCTGGCGGTTGCGGATGAGCTTTGCCACGCCGTAGCATTCGCTTCCGTCCGGCCCCGTCAGCATAGCGCCGTCGTTGCATATAACCGTGAAGCCGCCCTTGCCGCTGCGGGAAAGCGCGTCAAGAATGCCGTGCGTGTTGCCGCAGCCCATGAAGCCGCCGACCATGATGGTCGCGCCCTCCGGGATCATTTCTACCGCCCGCTCGGCGGTGATAACTGTTTTCATAGTCCGTTTTCTCCGTATCTCAAAATTATGCGGGGTCCACTGATATCACTATACCGTATTTTCCCCTCCGACACAAGAGAAATCAAAAGCGCCCCCGCAGACGTTTGTTCTGCGGGGGCGCTGTGTGCTTATGCTCAATCGCTTGCGTAGTTGGAGAAATAGTTCTGGATGAGGACGATGGGCGTGCCCTTGTCGCCGGAGCCGGAGGTGAGGTCAGCGAGCGAGCCGAGCAGATCGGTCAAGCGGCGCGGCGTCGTGCCCTGCGAGCTCATCTGCCCCTTGAGGTCGCCGGATTTGGCGGCGACGGCAGCCTTGACGGCGGCGGTCAGCTCCTCGCCGGAGAGCTCGGCAAAATCGTTATCCTCCAGATATTTGATTTTCAGCTCGTTCGGCAAGCCCTCCAAGCCGCGTGTCCAGCCCGCGCCGACCATCGGGTCTGCAAGCTCCCATATCTTCCCCACGGGGTCTTTGAACGCGCCGTCGCCATAGACCATGGCCTCCACCGACACGCCGGTACGCTCCAACAGCTCGGCCTGTATACGCTCCGCGACGGACTGGGCGTTGCGCGGAAAGAGCTTGATCTTCGACTCCGTGGCTTTGTTCGAGCCGAGCAGCCCGAAGGGACTAAAGCCCGAACCCTCCACCGAGGCGTTCATGATGTCGCTCAGCGTCAGCACGATCTCGCCACCGGCGGCCTTGACGCGGCGGGCGGAAAGCTCGCGGCTGTGGATGTCGCAGCAGAGCACCTTTTTCGTATAGTCGAGGATGGCCTCCGGGCGGTTGGCGAAGATGATCTCGCAGTCCGCACCCTCCTCGCGTATAAGCGTTTCGTAGTAGTCCACATAGTCCACGCCGGTGAACGGGTGCGGCTTGCTTCCGAACAGCTCACGATACCGCGCCAGCGTCAGCGTCTCACTGTACGGCTGGACGCCGCTGTCAAGCAGCTCATCCTCGCTGATGAGGTGGTTGCCGACCTCGTCCGAGGGGTAGGACAGCATCAGGACGATCTTATCCGCGCCGCGGGCGATACCGCGCAGGCATATAGCGAAGCGGTTACGGCTCAAAATGGGGAAGATCACGCCGATCGTCCCGCCGCCGAGCTTGGCGCGGACATCCTTGGCAATGTTGTCCGTCGTGCAGTAGTTGCCGTCCGCACGGGCGACCACCGACTCCGTCACACAGACCACGTCGCGCTCGCGCAGCGCAAAGCCGTCGGTCTTCATGGCCGCCTCCACCGCGTCTGCCACGATACGGACAATATCGTCTCCCTCGCGCACCATCGGGGCGCGTATCCCTCTGGATATAGTTCCGGGCATTGCTAACTTCCTTTCCGGCAGGGCATACGCCCCACATTATATATTCCTTGAACAAAAATATTGTACACATTCTCCCCGCTTTGTCAAGGCTTGCAGAATACACAATTATGTTATATTATTAGGCAAATCATGCTTTTCCCAAGGAGGCGCATATGGACGAGACAGGCTACCAGCAGCGCGGCTATCTTCGGGAGGATTACCGCATATTCCACCTGCGCGACGCGCTGGGGCGCGAGGTGGACAGCCACTACCACGAATTTCACAAGCTCGTCTTCTTCCGCTCCGGTCATGTCAGCTACTCCGTGGACGGGCGCAGCTCTGAGCTTCAAGACGGCGACATCGTCCTCGTCCCGATGGGCAGCGTCCATCGCGTGACCGCCGACCCCGACGCAGTGTATGAGCGCGTCATCGTCTATCTTTCGCCGGACTTCATCCGCCGCGTCTCCACGCCGGACTGTCCCCTCGACCGCTGCTTTACGGCGAGCCGCGAGGCAGGGCGGCACGTCCTGCGCCCGGAGCGCGAGACACTGCGGCTGCTCTGGCGTATCATGGAGCGCTTGGAGGACTGCACCCGCAGCACACAGTTCGGCGCGGCGCTGCTGGGCGACAGCCTCATGACCGAGCTGCTCATCGAGCTTGCGCGTCCCGTGCTGGCGCAGGGTGATCGCCTCGCGCCCGTGCAGAATGCGGACAGCAAGGCCATCGAGATTTTGCACTACCTCGACGACCACCTTGCCGAGAGCATATCCATCGACGCGCTGGCGGAGCGCTTTTTCCTCTCCAAATACCACATGATGCGCCTGTTCCGCACGGAAACGGGCTTCACCATCCACGCCTACCTCACGGAAAAGCGCCTGCTGGCGGCGCGTGAGATGATCTTCGCGGGCAAGAGCGCCGCCGATGCCTGCTATGACTGCGGCTACCGCGATTACAGCGCCTTTTCCCGCGCATTCAAAAAACAATTCGGCTTCTCGCCCCGTGGCGGGCGGAGACCGTGAAGGGAGCGCAATGATGAATATTGCCATCATCGGCGGCGGCGCGTCCGGCATGGCGGCGGCGCTTGCGGCGTGTGAGGAGGACAAAAACCGCGTCGTGATATACGAGCGTCAGGCTCGCCTCGGCAAAAAGCTCATGGCCACGGGCAACGGCCGCTGCAACCTCACCAACCGCAATCCCCTCGCCCCACACTATCATGGCGACAGCGACTTTGCCGCCGTTGCGCTGCGGCGCTTTGACGCGGCGCGGACGCTGGAATGGTTCGGCGCGATGGGTCTGCTCACCGTGACGGAGCCGTCGGGTCGGGTCTACCCCGCCTCGGATGCCGCGTCCAGCGTCCTCGACTGTCTGCGCTTTGCGCTCGATGAGCGTGGGGTTCAGGTCGTGACCGAGGAGATCCGCTTCGCGGCGTTCACCGGGCGCGATTTCGTCCTCCACGGCGGCGACGGCGAATACCGCGCCGAGCGGCTTATCGTCGCCTGCGGCGGTGCGGCCGGGGCAAGGCTCGGCGGCGGCACGGGCGGCTATCGTCTGCTGGCCGCCTTCGGTCACGAATGCACCACGCTCACGCCCTCGCTCGTCCAGCTCAAGACCGACAACCAATGGACACGCGCCCTCAAGGGTGTCCGAGCCGTATGCACCGTGCGGCTGACGCGGGACGCTGAGACGCTCGCGGAGAGCCACGGCGAGGTGCAGTTCACCGACTACGGTCTCTCCGGCCCTGCCATCTTCGACATAAGCCGCGCTGCGGCACTCGCCGGAGATAACGCCCTCGTCACGCTCGACCTGCTACCGGCACTCGATTTAGTTGACATAACGGAATACCTCGCCAACAAACGCTCCTGCTTCCCCAATATCAAGGCGGAGAATATCTTCACCGGCGCTTTACATAACGCCATTTCTCGCACTCTCATCCGCCGCGCCGCCATCCCGCAGGAAACGCGGCTCTGGGCGCTGGATGACGCTGCGCTCGATGGTCTTGCGGCGCTCTGCAAGCGCTTTTGCCTCCCCCTGCTCGGTACGCTCGGCTTCGACAGCGCACAGGTCACGGCGGGCGGCATTCGCACGGAGGGCTTCGACCCGGTGACGATGGAGAGCCGCCTCTGCCCCGGTCTCTACGCCTGCGGCGAGCTGCTGGACGTGGACGGCGACTGCGGCGGCTTTAACCTCCAATGGGCGTGGTCGAGCGGTCGTGCGGCGGGTCTCGCCGCGGGAGGTGTCTATTGATCCGGCTGCGGGGGCTGACGCTGCGCCCCGGTGAGAATGCGGCACGGCTCTGGGAGCTTGCCGAGCAGCGTCTGGGAGCGGCGCCGCGCAGCCTCACGCTCGTGCGGAAAAGCGTGGACGCACGGCGCAAAAGCGACGTACACTTCGTCTGCACCGTAGACGTGGCGGCGGCAAGCGAAGCGCATATCCTGCATTCACGCGGCAGCGCCGACCTGTTCCCAGCGCCGGAGACGCACTATGAGCCGCCGCGTCCGGCGGCGATACCGGCGGAGAGGCCGGTTGTGGTGGGCTTCGGTCCTGCCGGGATGTTCGCGGCGCTCGTGCTGGCGGAGGCGGGGCTGCGCCCGCTCGTGCTGGAGCGAGGCGACAGCGTGGATATACGCACAAAAAAGGTCGAGGCCATGCGCCAAGGCGGCACGCTTGACCCGGAATCCAACGTCCAGTTCGGCGAGGGCGGCGCAGGTGCATTCTCCGACGGCAAGCTCACGACGGGGGTCAAGGACGAGCGTATCCCATGGGTGCTCGCCCAGCTCGTCGCGGCGGGTGCACCGGTTGACATAACCTATAACGCCAAGCCCCACATCGGCACGGACCGACTCCCCGGTGTGTGCGCCTCGCTGCGCCGCCGTATCGAAGCCCTTGGCGGCGAGGTCTGCTTCCGCGAGCGACTGGACAGTCTCGACATACGCGGCGGGGCGCTGGTCGCCGCCGTGACGGACAAGCGACGTATCCCCTGCAATCAGCTCATCCTCGCCTGTGGTCACAGTGCGCGGGATAGCTTTGAGATGTTATGTCAACTCAATATCCCGCTTGAGCCAAAGCCCTTTGCCATGGGTGTGCGTATCGAGCATTTGCAGGCCGACCTCGACCGCGCCCAATACGGCGCGTTCGCCGGACACCCCGATCTCCCGCCCGCCGACTATTCGCTGGCGTGTCAGCTCCCGAACGGGCGGCGCTGTTACAGCTTCTGTATGTGTCCCGGCGGCGAGGTCATGCCCGCCGCAAGCGAAGTAGGGCTTCTCTGCACCAACGGCGCAAGCCCCTATGAAAGAAATTATGTCAACTCAAACGCCGCGCTGCTCACCGCCATAGCCCCCGGCGACTTCCCCTATCCCGGACGGCTCGGCGGTATGCGCTGGCAGCGCGAGCTGGAGCGCCGCGCCTTTGAAAAAGGCGGCGGGGGCTATATCGCCCCGGCGCAGACCGTGGGCGGCTTTTTAAGCGGCGGCACGCCGCCCTTCGGTCGCGTCACGCCGAGCTACCGCCCCGGTGTACATAACATGGACTTGCGCGAGCTGCTTCCGCCGCTGCTGGCGGACAGTCTGGCGGCGGCGCTGCCGCTTTTTGCGCGGCGGCTGGCTCTGTTTTCCGACCCGGAGGCGGTGCTGACCGCGCCGGAGACGCGCTCCTCCTCCCCCATCCGCATTTTGCGGGGCGACGACCTCCAAAGCCCCGCCGTGCGCGGGCTCTACCCCTGCGGCGAGGGCGCGGGCTGGGCGGGCGGTATCATGTCCGCCGCCCTCGACGGTCTCAAATGCGCCTCCGCCCTCATCCTCTCGCTGTGATTCTTCGCTTCTATAACATCTGTAACCCTTTTGATGTTATCTTTCCTCGCAGAGCTGTTATAATGTATCTGAATGAAAATCCCGCTTTCCGCGAACGGACAACCAATATGCCCATGGAGGTAACGGAAAATGAGAAAACGCCTTTTGACCATCCTGCTCGCCCTGTGCATGGCGGCGAGCCTCGTCTCCGTCCCGGCGCTTGCCGAGGGCGAGGAGCTGAGCGCAGAGCCGACCGTTGAGACGGTCGAGGAAACGCCCGCGCCGGAGGCGACAGCCGAGCCGGTCGAGAGCGCCGCGCCGTCCGAGACCACGGACGATACCACCCCCCCTGCGGACAGTGAGGACGCGAGCCTTGCGACAAATGCAACCTCCCTGACCTCCGACCTCTCCCTCGACGGCACGGATGAGCATAGCCACTGCGTCTGCGGCGGGACTACCAACATCGGCGACCATGCGACGCACACAGCCGTCACATGGGAAGCATGGAATAATGCCACTTCTCTCCCCACCACGGAGGGCAACTACTATCTGACGACCAATGTGACCCTCAACGACAGATGGGACACCTCTGCTACTGGAGCAATCACTCTCTGCCTCAACGGCAATACCATCCAGTGCTATGGCGTACATAACTACTACACTCTGTCCATCACCGACTGCAAGGGCGGCGGCATCATCTCCGCGCCCAGCAGCACCGGTATATACAACCCCTATGGCTGCCTACTCAACCTATACGGCGGCACTATCCAAGGCGGCGGCGCTATTCAAGGCGGCAGTCTCAGCGGCAAACACGGCGTAAACAACAATGGTTCGTTCTATATGTACGGCGGCAGCATTACCGGCAACACAGCGGGCGGAGCCGACGAAAACTGCGGCGGCGGCGTGTATAACACCAAGACATTCACCATGTACGGCGGCAGCATCACCAACAACACCGCCAAGTACGGCGGCGGCGTGTATAACAAAGGCACCTTTACCATGTCCGGCGGCACAATCTCCAATAACACGGCGGAAAGAGGAAGCTACGGCGACAGCAACGGCGGCGGCGTTTATAACACCAAGACCTTCACCATGTCCGGCAGTGCCGTCATCTCCAGCAACAACTCCGGCAATGATGGCGGCGGCGTGTATAACAGCGGCACCAATGCCGAATTCACTATGACCGGCGGCAGCATCACCGGCAACACCGCGAACGGCAACGGCGGCGGCGTGTGTGTACGTAACAAAGATATACTCAACTCCACAACGGAATTGTTCAAAATGTCCGGCGGCACCATCTCCAATAACAGCTCAGGCTCCATTGGCGGCGGCGTATTTATGCAAAATGGAACGCTTGTCATGTCCGGCAATGCCAAGATCACCGATAACACCGCGGACAAGTTCAGCAGCGCTGGCGGCATCCGCTGCGCAGACTATGGCAGCATCGCCGTCTCCGGCAGCGTCCAGATCACCGGCAATGTCAAGGGCGGGACGATCGCGGACGGCAAACTCACCGGCGGCACGCCCGACAACGTGTCACTGGCTTCCAATAAGTCCATCACCGCCAGCAGCCTGACCACCAACGCAAGGATCGGCATTACGGCCGCTGAAAATCAGACCGTCGTGACCGGCTCTGTGGACAAGACCATCTTCACCAGCGACAGCGACAGCTATGAACTGACTGCCGATGACGGCAATTTGAAGCTGACCCAAAAGCACAAGCACTGCGTCTGCGGCACGAATGAACTCACCGCTGACGGTCATGAACATAATAATACGCAGGAGTGGACAGGTGTTTCCAGCCTCAGCGAGATCACAACAGGCGGCTACTACTATCTGAAGCAGGACGTGAGCGCCGCCAGTGTGACCAACGGTGACGGCACTCGAAGCTTCTGGCAGCCCCCCGATGGTGTCGTTCTCTGCCTCAACGGCTGGAGCATTACCAACAACGCCAGCTCCATGGTCATCCAAATCGCAAACAACCGCGCCCTCACCATCACTGACTGCCAAAACAAGGGTACAATCACGGACACAAACAGCAACGGCGGTCGCGGCGTGTATGTGATGAGCAATGGCACATTCAACCTGTACGGCGGCTCTATCACCGGCAATGCCACCACAGACAGCAACGGTGGCGGCGGCGTGTTTGTGTGTAGCAGCGGCACATTCAATATGTACGGCGGCAGCATTACCGAAAACCACGCTAACACCACCACCGGAAAAGGCTGGGGCGGCGGCGTGTGTAATAACGGTACGTTCCATATGTACGGCGGCACTATCTCCAATAACACGGCGGCGCACTCCGGCGGCGGCGTGTACAACAGCGGCACGTTCACCATGTCCGGCAGCGCGGTCATCAGCGGCAATACGGCAGCCTACAACGGCGGCGGTGTTTGGAGCTACGCTCTGAATAGTGCAGGTGTCTCGTTCACCATGGACGGCGGCACTATCACCGGCAACAAAGCGACCAGCGATTATTACGGCGATGGCGGCGGTGTGTACATCGGCAACGGCACGGCGACCCTGAAGGGCGCCGCGAAAATCACCGACAACACACGCGGCAGTACAGGCACAGCCAACAACCTATATCTCCCCAACAACATGACCGTCACCGCCAACGAATTGAGCGAGGGCGCGAATATCGGCGTGACGACCGCGACCACACCGATCAGCGGCAGCCCCATCGTCATCACCAACAATGGTTGCAGCACAGCATACTTCCGTTCCGATGTTGAGGGCTACACCGTCGAAGCCTCCGGCGCGGCGGTAGCACTGGCGGTAAAGCAGATAACGCCCACGACCTACACCGTAACGGTCAACGCCACCCATGCGACACCCGCCAAAAGCACACAAAGCGTGACCGTCGGTAGCTCCATGACCGCCGTGACGCTGACGGCAGATAACGGTTACTATTTCACGAATGTGACCGTGCCGAGCGGCTTCACCGCAAGCGTCGCAGCCAATTCCGCAAGCGTCACCATTTCGGGTACGCCCACGGCGAACATCACCATCAACGTCAGCGCGACCGCAAAGACGACGCCCGCCGCACCCAGCGTGACCGGCGTTGCTCCCAGCAGCGCAAGCGGCAAGGGAACGCTCAAAGGCACTACGAGCGCTATGGAGTATAAGACGGACGCGACCGATTGGGCAGACTGCGTAGCCGATCAGCCGGTAGACCCCGGCAGCTATCAGGTGCGCGTTAAGGCGACGAATACCACGCTGCCCTCGGAGAACGTGAGCGTGACCGTGCCCGCGTATGTCCCCGACGTTAATCCCGACCCCAAGCCCAATCCCGAAACCGCCCCCTCCATCATCAATGGCAACGGCGCAACCGCGAAGCAGGGCGAGAAAAAGGCGCTCAGCTTCACCTCGAGTGCAGCCCGTGACACGCTTGTCCGTGTAGAGCTGGACAGCACGACGCTTGCCGCGACGTACTATACCGTGACCTCCGGCAGCACCGTTGTGACGCTCAACGCCGACTTTGTGGCGACGCTCGCGGCGGGTGAGCATACGCTGTCCATCGTGTCGAGCAACGGCACGGCGACGGCGAATTTCACGATACAGGCGGCGTCTCCCACGCCCGATGACCCCGACACTAAGCCGGACACCAAGCCCGATGACGAGGCCAAGCCCGATGACGGCAAAAAGGCTGACACCAAGCCGGATGGCAAGTCCGACGCTGCAAAGCAGCCGCCGCGCACCGGCGACGAGAGCAACGCGGCACTGTGGCTGCTGCTTCTCGTTGGAAGCGGCGCAGGCATGGCGACACTCGGCAAAAAGAAAAGGTATAGCAAATAAGCACCACGGCGGCTGCCATCCGGCAGCCGCCGTTTTTAGGTAAAAGGTAAGAGCGAAAAAGTGGAAAGTTGAAAATTTTGCAAAGTCCAAAGCCTCCCCTGAAAGGGAGCGCCGCGATTACCACCAATCCCCAGTCTCCCCTGAAAGGGGAGGTGGCGCGAAGCGCCGGAGGGGTTAAGCAGGTCTGCACAAGGCTACGAGAGAAACCCCTCAGTCAGCGGCTACGCCGCTGCCAGCTCCCCTTTCAGGGGAGCCTTGGGATGGCGCTTGGCTACGCCGCTGCCAGCTCCCCTTTCAGGGGAGCCTTGGGGATGGCGCTTGGCTACGCCGCTGCCAGCTCCCCTTTCAGGGGAGCCTTGGGGTACGCCCTTACTCCGCCGCGGCAAGGCAGAGAATCAGCCCGTAGAGGGTGGCGGCGGAGAGATCAAACGCGAGAACGGGTCCCGCGATGGTAAAGCGCCGTGCCAGCGTGCCGAGGATGAAGCCCTTTTGGGCCGTCTTCTGGCTCTTGGCAGCGAAGGCATGCTGCTACATCTCCGCGCCGGCCAGCGTGAACACAAAGTATGTGATAATATCCCCGATGATATTGCCGTCACCTAAAGGCAGGGGTATTGCGCCACATATGATAAGTTTTTGGTTTTATGAGTGCATTCGGGGAGGCTTCCTCTCTTGACATCGCGTAGTTTCTCTGTATAATGATGATGAACCCCGTTCATGTTGAGGTGCTGGTATGAATGTGGCTGTAACATCGAAAGAGGATATTTTGAAGGCAAGTCGGGATCTTATCCGAGAGCAGGGCTGGTCTGCGGTCAGCGTTCGCTCGGTCGCGGCAGCCTGCGGGGTATCGGTCGGAGCTATCTATAATTACTTCGATTCCAAAGCGGAGTTGGTCGGCGCTACGGTGGAGAGCATCTGGCGCGAGATCTTCCACCGCCCGGATGACAAGGCTGTGTTTGACGATGTGCAGGCTTGCGTCGCGTGGATGTACCGGCAGATGGCCTGTGGCAGCGAGCGCTATCCCGGCTTTTTTACCCTGCACTCCATCGGCTTCATGCGGGAGGATCGAGCAGACGGGAAGCGCCGTATGCAGCAGACCTGGCAGCATATCTTGACCGGGCTGCTCCATGTTTTGCAGCAGGATCCCAAGATCCGTCCGAACGCCTTTACGGAACAGTTTACGGCGGAGCAGTTTGCGGACATTCTCTTCTCCCTCATACTCTCCGCCTTGCTGCGGCAGGACTACAACCCCTCCGCCGTGTTGGAGATCGTCCGCAGAACGATTTATTAAATTCCCGCCGAGCCGTGGTAGTTTTGTATGCCGCAAGGTGAACGATGTTCATCAACAAAGGGCAGGAGGTACATCCATGAGGGTTGCGCGAAACGCCCTATTGCTCCTCGCCTGTCTGGTGTGGAGCGCAGCGGGCATCAATATCCTTCGCATCGGGCTTATGGCGTATCCCGCCTATCTGACCGCTGCAAACGGCCTCCTGTCCGCTCTGGTCTTTGCCGTGTTTCAACGCTTTGTGTTCGGAAGGCTGGTCAAAAAACATACGGCAAGGATACGCGCCTACCCCGACGAGCCGCAGTTCTTTCTAAAATTCTTTGATGGACAGTCGTTTGCTGTCATGGCTCTGATGATGACCGGCGGCCTTGCCCTTCGGTCGAGTGGCCTTGCGCCCGAACGCTTTATCGCGGTTTTCTATACCGGTCTCGGCGCATCACTGCTGCTGGCGGGGCTGCGGTTCGGATATAACTTCGTCAAAGCGGCATTCGCCGCGAAAAAACAGCAGTAAATAACGAGCGAGAGGAAAAGACCTGCCCTTTGCCCTGATGGGCGTTCTTATCATCGTGCTGTTTTACCGCAGCGCAAGAGAGCGCAGGGGTCGTGCGTTTCGCTGGATGTGGCTCACCATCGTGTTGAGCTTTGCTTTCTATATCCCCGTGGTACTGTGGGCGGATGCCGTACCCACGGTTGGACTGCTGATGATCCCCAAGATCTACGCCTATGTTTGGACGGTGCTGATCGGATATTTCGCCATAAAACAAGTGAACAAGGAGAAACGAACATGAAACGCTATATGAATGCAGCTCTGGCTTACGCCGTCCTTGCAATGGCCGGCGGGGTGTTTTACCGCGAGTTTACCAAATTCAACGGCTTTACCTCCAAAACCGCCCTCGGCGTGGTACATACGCATTATTTCCTGCTGGGCATGGTGGTTTTTCTGCTACTGGTCCTTCTGGAAAAGCAGCTTTCCTTCACCGACGCTAAAACGAGACGGGTACTGCTCGTCTATCACATCGGATTGAACCTGGCCGCCGTCATGCTTGCGGTGCGGGGTGTGACGCAGGTGTTGGGAACGGCGCTGTCCTCCGGCATCGGCGCGGCGATCTCCGGCATCGCCGGCATCGGGCACATTCTGCTGGGCGTCAGCCTTGTGCTACTTCTGGTGCAGATCAGACGCAGCGTATCGCAAGCGTGATAGCGGATGGCCGTCATCTAGGTTGGCCGTCACCATCGTCGGTGTGCAAAGCCCAGCAACTCCTTTTGCAACCGCGCTCCCATCTCTCTTTTGATAAAAAATACCGTGGCACACCCCAGCGCCGCGCCGCAGGGCAGCAGAAGTCCCGCAAGGAGCAGATAGCTCGTGCTGTCGTTCATCGCCCGCTCCGAGCCGCTGCTACAGCACCAGCGACGGCGCGGTATAAGTGCGCGTCTTCAGCTCGCTATTGAGCATATACAGCCCCTTGCTGTCGCCTCCGAACAGCTCCATCTTGGTGATCAGGTCGGAGGCGTTCTTCTCCTCCTCCCCCTGCTCCTTGATGAACCAGTCCAGCATCTGCATGGCGCGGAAGTCCTTTGCCTCGTATGCGGCGGCGTAGATGGCGTCGATGCTGGCAGTGACAAACTTCTCATGCTCCAGCGCCTTTTTCAGAGGCGTCATGCTGTCGCCCTTCTCCCACTCCGGCTTTGCGATTGCCTCCAGAACAACAGGCTCGCCGTTGTTTTGCAAATACTGATAAAACAGCATTGCGTGATCCCGCTCCTCCTGCGCCTGAACCTTATACCAGTTTTCAAAGCCGTCCAGTCCGACGGATGCATAGTAATTGGCAAAGTCCAGATACAGGTATGCAGAGTAGAATTCCTTGTTGACCTGCTCGTTGAGCAGCTTCAATACGTTTGCGTTCATAAAGTACCTCCTTTGGCTTTTTAGAACCCGATTGCTTTCTTATTATTAGGAATATGTCCTAATAATATTATACATAAATCCATGCCGCCGTCAAGACGGGAGTTGCTATGAAAGGAATTCTTTTGAGAAACAAGCCCCTTGACAGGCAAAACTGTATCTGTTATAGTAACAGTATAAACTGTACCGAACACAGTAACAGTTGTCGAGGAGGAGGGACTGAATTGGACGGATCCTTTAATCTGGCGCTCCACGCGCTGGTCTGCCTGAGCCACAGCGGGCGCTCCCTGAGCAGCGAAGCGCTGGCGGAGAACATCTGCACGAATCCGGCCCGTGTCCGCAGGGTCATGGCAGGACTGAAAAGGGCGGGAATGGTGGAGACCCGAGAGGGGCCGGACGGCGGCTACCGCCTGTGTGCCGAGCCTACGAGGCTTTCTCTACGGCAGGTGGCGGAGGCGGTGGAGGCACACTTTGTGGACTGCGCGTGGCGCAGCGGGGATATCGACCGGGAATGTGCCATCTGCTCCGGCATGGCAGGAGTGATGGAGGCGCTATACCGGCAGCTGAACGAAAAATGCGCCGCCTATCTGGAGCGCATCACCGTTGCGGATATTGAAAAACAGCTTTTTGAGAACGAATAGGAGGATACTATGCTTACGATCACAGCCAACAGCTTTGAAACCGACGTCCTGCACGCGGACAAGCCCGTGCTGGTAGATTTCTGGGCACAGTGGTGCCCCTACTGCCGCCGCATCGCCCCGGCCTTTGACAAGATAGGCGAGCAATACGCCGATACGCTTGCGGCGGGCAAGATCAACTACGACGAGGAGCCGCAGCTCATTGAACGCTTCGGCATCGACACCATCCCCACGCTGATGCTCTTCAAGGACGGGGAGGTGCTTGGGAGCATCGTTGCGCCGGAATCCAAGGCGGAGATCGAGGCGTTTATCAGAAAAACGCTTGCGCTGTAAGGAGGCAACCATGGAACAGGTCTATGATATGATCGTCATTGGCGGAGGTCCCGCCGGGTACACCGCCGCGTTGTACGCCGCACGAAGCGGGCTTTCTGTACTGGTGCTGGAAAAGCTCTCCGCCGGCGGTCAGATGGCGTTGACCGAGAGAATCGACAACTACCCCGGCTTTGAGGACGGCATCGACGGCTTTACGCTGGGCGAAAAGATGCAGCGGAGCGCGGAGCGCTTCGGCGCGGTCACGGAGCTGGCGGAGGTCTACAAAGCCAGCTTGTCTGAAAGAATCAAGACGCTGGAAACCAGCGAGGGCACATTCCATGGGCGTACCGTGGTCATCGCCACCGGTGCCTCGCCCCGCCCCCTGGGCATTCCAAATGAGGAGACTTTAGTGGGCAAGGGCGTACACTACTGCGCCGCCTGCGACGGAGCCTTTTACCGGGGAAAAACCGTGGCGGTGGTGGGCGGCGGCAACTCCGCCGCGGCGGACGCCCTCACCCTGTCCCGCATCGCCAAGAAGGTCTACCTTATCCACCGCCGCGACAGCCTGAGCGCCACAAAGGTCTACCACCAGCCGCTGATGACCGCGCCCAATGTGGAGTTCTGCTGGAACAGCACGGTCTCCGCGCTGCTGCACGGAGATCGCCTGACCGGGCTTCGGCTGAGGGATGCGGGAAGCGGAGAGGAACACGACCTTGCCTGTGACGGTGTATTCATCAGCGTGGGCCGTGCTCCGGCGACGGAGCTGTTTCGGGATGAGCTGGCGCTGGACAGGTCCGGCTATATTGTCGCCGATGAATCCACCCGCACAAGCCTCCCCGGTGTGTTCGCCGTGGGCGATGTGCGCACCAAGGCGCTGCGGCAGGTGGTCACCGCCGTGGCGGACGGTGCGATGGCCGTTCACTACGCGGAGAAGGGCTTCTGACGGAGAGCCGGTGCGTTTTTGCGAGCCCCTGTGGGGCGAAGATGTCTTGCGCATGACCCCGGTCCGTTGTCCGCAACGCTTTAGCGTAGAGAAGCAAACGCCCCCACCTTTACTTTATTGGCGCTTTGGGGAAGATCATTCCTCAAACAGGGACAGAAGATACCCGTAGCCCTCTGCCTCCATCTTCTCATAAGGCACGAAGCGGAGGGAGGCACTGTTGATACAGTAGCGCACACCGTTGGGCGATTCCGGGTCACCGGTGAACACATGGCCGAGATGGGAGTCTCCGGCGCGGCTTCTAACCTCCGTGCGGCGCATACCGAAGCTGTTGTCCTCCAGCTCCACGACGGCGGGTTCCTCAATGGGCTTGGTGAATGCCGGCCAGCCGCAGCCGCTCTCGAACTTATCCGTAGAGGAAAAGAGCGGCTCGCCGGTGACGATGTCCACATAGATTCCCTTTTCAAACTGATTCCAGAACGCGCCGGTAAAGGCTCGCTCCGTGCCGCTCTCCTGCGTAACGCGATACTGCTCCTCTGTCAGCTTGTCCCGAATGGCCTCCGCAGCGGGCTTTTGGTAATCGCCCGGATCGATGCGCAGCTTGGAGAACAGCTCCATCTCCGCCTTGGGAATATGGCAGTAGCCGTTCGGGTGCTTTTCCAGATAATCCTGATGATACTCCTCGGCGGGATAGTAGTTTTTCAGCGGGCCAATCTCCACAAAGAAGTTCTCACTGCGGCCACGCTCAAGCTCCGCGATACGCGCCACTGTCTCCTTGGCCTTGTCGTTGGTGTAGTAAACACCGGTCTGGTACTGGCTGCCGATGTCGTTGCCCTGCCGGTTTTCCACCGTGGGGTCGATGACATAGAAATAGGCCAGCAGCAGAGCGTCAAGGCTCACCTGCTCCGGATCATACTCCACCCGCACGGTCTCCCGAAACCCTGTGTTGCCCCCGCAGACGGTTCTGTAATCGGCATCCGCCTCGCAGCTGCCGTTGGCATAGCCGCTTTGGGCGTCAAGAACGCCGGGGATGGACTGCATGAGCTGCTCCACACCCCAGAAGCAGCCGCCCGCCAGATAAATGACGTTTTCCGTGGTATCCATATACATACTCTCCTCGCCGGACATATCCGGGGACTGTTCGATGATTTCCGTTTCCCGCATCTCCGTTTTCTGCGCTTCCGTTTTCTGCGGCATATCCTTCTGTCCGGCGGCGCAGCCGCTCAGCAGCAGTACCGCAGAAAGCAGCAGCGCCAACACGCTCCGATACATGGTGTTTGCCTCCTTTCGCAGAGGGGTTCTCACTCCGCGCTGCCGGAGTTCCGCTCGTCTCCGCTACTCGACTTCAGGACAAGCCCCAGAAGCAGCCCGATCACACCGCCGAAGCCGGTGGAAAGCCACGGACTTGACGCAATGGCGCAGGTGCCGGTGACGCACCCCACATAGCGGTAGTACAGCCAGCCCCCGACAGCACCGAGCGCAGCCAGCATGGCAGCGAGTAGAATCCCTGTCAGTTTACATGATTTCTTTCGCATGGCGATCTCCTTTCCGTAAGATATTTTTAGCCCATATCGGCGGCGAGGGTCTTGTCAATGAGCGACCTCA
>CAVIIB010000040.1:0-17572 GCA_963642815.1 Oscillospiraceae bacterium
TCAACATTCTGGACACCCCCGGACACCAAGATTTCTCCGAGGACACCTACCGCACACTCATGGCGGCGGACAGCGCCGTCATGGTCATCGACGCGGCCAAGGGCATTGAGCCGCAGACGCGCAAGCTCTTCAAAATATGCGCCATGCGGCACATCCCCATCTTCACCTTCATCAACAAGCTCGACCGCGAGGCGCGTAGCCCCTATGAGCTGATGGAGCAGCTTGAAACGGAATTTGGTATCGGCACCTATCCGATGAACTGGCCCATCGGCTGCGGCGTGGATTTCAAGGGCGTGTACGACCGGCAAGGGCGGGAGCTGCTCGCCTTTGGGGAGGCACACGCCGGATCACGCGCCATCCGCGCCACGGAGTGCTCGCTGGACGACGTGGAGGGGCTTGACGCGCTGATCGGCGAGAAATTCCGCAAGACGCTGCAAGCGGACATCGAGCTGCTGGACGGCGCGGGCTATGACTTCGATTTGGACGCGGTGCAGCGCGGTGCGCTCAGCCCTGTGTTCTTCGGCTCGGCGCTCACGAACTTCGGCGTGGAGTATTTCCTGCGCCACTTCCTCGCGCTGACGACCTCGCCGCTGCCCCGACAGACGGCGGACGGTCTTGTCGAGCCGACCGACGACCATTTCTCCGCGTTCGTATTCAAGATACAGGCCAACATGAACAAGGCGCACCGTGACCGTATCGCGTTTCTGCGTATATGCTCCGGCCGCTTTGAGCGCGACACGGAATATTTCCACGTCCAGTCCGGCAAGTCCATCCGCCTCGCGCAGCCCCAGCAGATGATGGCGCAGGAGCGCCAGATCATCGACGAGGCCTATGCCGGCGACATCATCGGTATCTTCGACCCCGGCGTGTTCTCCATCGGCGACACGGTTTGCGACAAATCGCGCCGCGTGTGCTTTGAGGGCATACCGACCTTTGCGCCGGAGATCTTCGCCTCGGTCGAGCGCATCGACACCATGAAGCGCAAGCAGTTTGAAAAGGGCATTATGCAGATCGCGCAGGAGGGCGCCATCCAGATATTCCACGCGCCGCACAGCGGCTTGGAGGAGGTCATCGTCGGCGTGGTCGGCGTGCTGCAATTCGAGGTGCTGGAGTACCGGCTGAAGACCGAGTATGGCGTGGATGTGCGGCGGCGCTCGCTGCCGTACCAGCTTGTGCGCTGGATCGACTCGGAGACTGACCCCGCCGCGCTCAATCTTGCCACCGACACGATCTGGGTCAAGGATTTCCGCGACAACGACCTGCTCCTTTTCGGCGGCGAGTGGGCCATCCGCTGGGCCTTGGAGAAGAATCCCGGCCTCGTTTTGCGCGATTTCCGGCAAAATTGATGTGATTTAATACTTTTGAAATACTATCCCTCTTTTTTCTGTAACATCTTCGGTTTAGTATAAAAATCGCAAGAGACGATTTCATCTTTTTCATTTTGTCCTCATTCCCCATAGAAAAAGCTCAGGTCACGGCCTGAGCCTTTTTCTTTGCCCGCTTGCGCTTTGGAGCGATGAGATGCGGGATGGGGAACGATTTCCCACATCCCTCTGTACAAAGGGAGCGGGGCGTGTGCCCCGCTCCTGTTTATCCGTAGACGATTTCGTTTGTATATTTTTGCGCCTCGCGGTAGATGGTCTCCGGCGAGTCGGGGAGGTGGAATTCCCCGTTTTCGTATAGGATCTTCCCGGCGATCATCGTCATGGCGACGTTGGACGGGTTGCCGGAATATACGATGTTTTTGAGGATATTATGCAGCGGCTGCATATTCGGTCTTGTGAGGTCGATACGGATGATGTCCGCCTGCTTTCCGACGGCAATCGCGTCGCAGTCGTCAAGCCCCATGGCGAGCGCCCCACCGCTGACGGCGGCATGGAGCAGCGTGTTGGGGTCTCCGGCAGCGGCATCGTGTTCGTCCAGCTTGGCGAGCACATTGGCGAGGTAGAGCTCACGGAACATATCGAGCGCGTTGTTGGAGGCGGGGCCGTCCGTGCCGACGGCGAGCTTCACGCCGCCCTTCAGGAAGCGTCCGAGCGGGGCAATGCCGCTCGCGAGCTTGGCGTTGGAGCAGGGATTCAACACGGCGTACAGTCCCCGGCGGGCGAAGATATCAATGTCCTCGTCGCTCATCCAGACACAGTGGAAGCCGCCGCCGCCGTAGTCGAAAAGCCCCAGCTTGTCAAAGAGCCGTGTGGGGGTCAGACCGTGGCGCTCGATACAGCCGTCCACCTCGGAGCGCGTCTCGGAGTTGTGGCTGTACACCGGGGCTTTCAGCTCGTGCGCGACCTTGGAGACGAAGCGGAGCATATCGGCGCTCGCGGTGTATTCCGCGTGGAAGCCGAGACGGTAGCTCACCATGGGGCCCATGGCGTTGTATTTTTCATAGTCGCGGTAGAGGTCGTCCCAGTCGTTGCCAGCCGAAAGTGCGCCGCAAAGCACGGTGCGGAAGCCCCATTGCTGCGCGAGGGCGGCAAGCTCGTCCGTGTGGTAGTACATATCGAAGCAGGCGGTAATGCCGTTGGCAATGTATTCAAGGTAGGCGACACGCGCAAAGGCGGCGAGACTTTCCGGCGTGAGCTTGGCCTCGCGGGGAAAGACCTGCTGGAACAGCCAGTCCTGCAAGGGCAGGTCATCCGCCGCCGAGCGG
Organism: Oscillospiraceae bacterium; assembly: GCA_963642815.1. Classification (GTDB taxonomy): domain Bacteria; phylum Bacillota; class Clostridia; order Oscillospirales; family Oscillospiraceae; genus CAJOIG01. Next base: position 2,651 of record CAVIIB010000040.1, read on the forward strand.
AGGAAGGTCATGCCGGAGTGGGTGTGCGCGTCCTTGAAGCCGGGCATGAGCAGGTCGCCGTGCAGGTCGATCTCCCGCGAAAAGGCGGGCATATCTGCCCGCTTCGCGCCGACATAGCTTATCTCGCTTCCATCGACCCAGACCTCATTTTCACTCAAGCCGCTCGGCTCCAGCACACGGCCATTATAAAATCGTATCATTATCCAAAAAGCTCCTTTAAGCGTATATCATAGGGCGGGTACAGGACGCCCTTTTCCGTCACAACGGCGGTGACGAGGCCGTGGTCGGTCACGTCAAAGGCGGGATTCCAGCACTTTACCCCGGCGGGTGCCATGGGCTTTTCATACCAGAGGGAGGCGATCTCGCCGCCGTCGCGCTCCTCAATGGGGATATGCTCGCCGTCGGGACAGGCGAGGTCAATGGTTGAGGAGGGAAGCAGCGTGTAGAACGGGATGCCGTAGTGCTTGCAGAGGACGGCGAGCGACGAGGTGCCGATCTTGTTGGCGAAGTCGCCGTTGGCGGCCATGCGGTCGCAGCCGACCATGACGGCGTTGATACGCCCCTGCTTCATGGCGAGGGAGGCCATATTGTCGCAGATGAGGGTGCAGTCAAGTCCCGCGTTCATCAGCTCAAAGGCCGTCAGCCGTGCGCCTTGCAGCAGCGGGCGCGTCTCGTCCACATAGGCGCGGAGGCTCATACCGCGCTCCGCCGCAAGCAGCAGCGGGCCAAGCCCCGTGCCGTAGCGGGAGGTCGCAAGCGGCCCTGCGTTGCAGTGCGTCAGCACCGTGTCGCCCTCGTGCAGCAGGCTCAGCCCCGCCTCCGCGATGGCGGCACACATGGCGACATCCTCATCGTATATCGTCTGCGCCTCTTGGCGCAGCAGTGCGGGCAGCGCCTCACTCGCCGCATGGGTGCGGGCAAAGGCGAGCATACGGTCAAGCTGGGTCTTCAAATTCACCGCCGTGGGGCGGCTTGCGTTGAGATAGGCGCAGTCGGCCTCCATGTGCGCAAGAAAATCCTCACGCGGATAAGCCGCCGCGAGCACGGCGATGGAGAACGCCGCAAAAATGCCGATGGCGGGCGCACCGCGCACCCGCAGGGCGCGGATGGCCTCCAACATGGCCTCACGCTCGCGCAGCTCGATATAGCGAAGCTCACCGGGCAGCAGCGTCTGGTCAACAATGCGGACGGCGCTGCCATCCGGCGTGAGCGCGACGTTTATGATCTCGTTTTTCATGCCTCGACCAACTCCCGTATCGAGGCGCGGAGCAGGGCGGTCATGTCGGCCTCCATTTGCTTTCCGGCCTCGAAGACCTCCTCATGCGACAGCGGCGCGGCGGAGATGCCCGCGCCCTTGTTGGACAGACAGCTCAGCCCGCACACGCGCATACCCATGTGCCTTGCGGCAACGGCCTCACAAGCCGTGGACATACCGACGGCGCTGCCGCCGAGCTTGCCGAGCATACGCACCTCGGCGGGCGTTTCAAAGCTGGGGCCGGAGAGCTGGACATACACGCCCTCGTATAGCCGCAGCCCCAGAGCGTCGGCCTTTGTCCGCAGCACGGCGGACAGCGCCTCGTCATAGACGTTCGTCATGTCCGGGAAGCGCACACCGAGCTCGTCAATGTTTGCGCCGCGCAGCGGGTTGGGAACACCGAGCAGGATGTGGTCGCGGATGAGCAGAATGGACGGTGTTTCCAGCGCGGGGTCGACCGTACCGGCGGCGTTTGTGAGCATAAGGCGATCCGCGCCGAGCAGCCCCATGACGCGGGTGGGGAGGACGACATCTTGAATGTCGAAGCCCTCATAGTAGTGGACGCGCCCCTGCATACAGACCAGCGGCACCCCCTCCAGATAGCCAAAGAGCAGCTTGCCGGCGTGTCCGGCGACGGAGGACACGGGAAAGCCGCTTATCTCGCGGTAGGGAAGCTCCGCGTGAAGCTCCATCTGTGTGCCGAGGTTGCCGAGCCCGGAGCCGAGTATCAGCGCCATGCGCGGCTCAAAGCCGCCGGTCTTTTCTCGTATCTCGTCCCGACAGCGCAGCAGCGTTTCGTAGTATTCGCTCATGCTTAGGTGCCTCCCATCGTTTGGCCGGATGTGCCCGTCAAGCCGGAAAAGGGGCTGGAAAGACCGTCCGCCTTCATCATCTGTTCTATCACGCGCACGTCACCGGCAATGTCCATGGCCTCCGCACGGTAAAGCGTGTCGAGCTGCTTTTCATAGCCGTCCACCAGCGTGTCCGCAATGCCCTCTATATCCGCCTTGGCCTTGGCCATGTTCTCGCCGCTCACGCCCTGCGCCTCAATGCGGGCGTAGGCGTTTAGGAGCTTGAGCGTCGTGGGGAGATAGTAGCTCATAAAGCGGGTGATCTTCGGCTTTTTCTCCGGGTGCGCCTCGACCTCCTTGAAGATGGCGGCGGTGAGGCTCTGCATACGGCGTATTTTGGCGCTCATCACCTCGTCGTCGATGTCCTCATCGGCCTTTTGTATGGCGGCGATAATGCGCTCATACTCGCTTTGCTGCGCCTCCTGCTCCCGCTGGGCTTCTGCTTTTTTTGCCTCGTCCTCGCGGCGGTACACGTCGCGCATATCCTCCGGGTCGATGACGAGAAGCCCGCGCTGGTGGTCGATATACGCCCTCGCGCCATAGTAGCCGCGGTCGATCATCTCCGTAAGCTGACGGTCAAGCTCATTCGATTTCATGCCGAGCGTCGCGGACAGCTTGGCGATGTCCACGATACCCGCCGTGCCGGACACGGTGATACAACGGGCAAAGGCGCGAGCCTTGCGCCGGTTGGTAAAGGCCGAGAGCAGCATAGCGCCGCCGCCAAGCGCGATACAGAGGGCTGTTATCAGCGACCATGCCGCGCCGGTGGAGTTGATGGCGATCAGTGCGCCGAACGCAAGCAGTATCCAGCCGAACACGTTAAGGACGCGGCTGCCGCCGTCTGCCGGACGGTAGCGGCGCACATTCTCCACCGTCTCCGTTGCCGTCGCCTCCGGCGCTGCGTCGGGGGCGGTATACTGTCTGCCTTCGAAGGTGCTGCCGCTGCGTTGCTTGCTCCCCATGCGCTTGCCGGAAAAGAGCTTTTTGAGAAGATCCGTGCCGAGCGCATGGGAGACGGTCAGTATCAGACCGAGCGGCGGAAAGGCAAAAAGCAGTACCACGTCCACGATCCACGAGCCGAGGTCGCCATTTTTCGGCGGTCTTCCCGACGGAGCGGGACGCGGCGAGGGACGCGGTGTGTCAGGCCCCGGACCCGGACGCTGCGAGCTGTAACGATAGCTGCTGCTGTATGGATTTTTGTTGGTGTTGTCGTTCATACCTCTATCATAACACAAAGCCCGTCAAAGGAAAAGCGGATATTTGTTAGAGGGCACGCCATCTACTCCCGCCGATTGCACAGAGGGAATAAGACGAAAAAAGAGCTGTCTCGTGTGGTTGAGACAGCTCTTGTTGGTATTGGCTTTATTCCGCGTCGCTGCCGCGGCGACGGCGGCGGCGACCACCGGCCTCGGCGCTGAAGCTGCCGACGGCGACCGGCTCCTCCGGAAGCGCGGGCTTGACCATACCGGCCTTGGTGAACGCACCGGCGGGGCAGGCGGCGAAGCACTGACCGCAGTGGGTACACTTGGCGGTGTCGACCACGGAGATGAGCCCCTCGCCGCCACGGACGGCACCGGCGGGGCAGATGGACGGACACTTGCCGCAGCCCGTACATTTGGCGGGATCGACGTAGACATCGTAGAAGCACTCCAGAGCGGAGCAGCGCTTGCGGCGGTGGTTGTCCCACTCGGCGCGGTAGGTCTCGATCGACCAAAGCACGTTCTTGGCGGTCAGCTCGGCAACCTCACAGCCGGGGGTGGTGGCGATATACTTCGCAAGCTCCAGCGCGAGATCAACATCCTCGGCCTCCGCATGACCTGCAACGAGGTCGGTGAGGATGGTCACAAGCTGGGTAAGACCGTCACGGCAGGTCACGGACTTGCCGCAGTTGGCCTCGCGGGCGGCGGACACACAATCCAGCGCCCAGCGGACGGGGCACATACCCTCCTTGAGCGTATCACGGGAGCAAACGGACTCTTTTCCGATTTCACAGTACATAATTCCCGACCTCCCTTACTTTATGCTGTATTCCGTCCAGAGACGGGTTTTTTCGATGTCCTTGCGGAGGTCGCACTGCAAGCAGCGCGTGGCCTCGCACTTGGCCTGTTCGCAGGTGTAGGTGGTGAACACGGAGGCGTTGGGATTTGCGAGACGCTCCTCCGGGCTGAGCAGCGGCATCTCGACGCGCTCCAGCTTGCCGAAGTCGGCGCACTCGCCGATATGCGGGTCGCGGCTGCGCTCCACAAGCGTCTCGTCGATCTCGCCGTCGCCGCCGAGATAGCGGTCAACGATGGGGACGACCTCACGCGCCTGTGCGATGGCCTTGATGACGAAGCTGATACCCGTGATGACATCACCGGCGGCGAAAACGCCGTCAAGGCTGGTGATGTGTTCGGGCTTGCCGTTTTCGGGATTGATGGGGAAGCCACGGGAAAGCTCAATGCCGAAGTCGTCAAAGTCGTCGAGACCCGGACGCTGACCGGTGGCGAAGATGACGGAATCGCAGGGGATGGTCATCTGGCTGCCCTCCTCCGCGACCTCGGTGACGCGGCCGGTGGCCTTGTCGTAGGTGGAGGAGATGACGGTGTGGACGCGCAGACCCGTGACCTGATCGGGTGTGCCCTCGATGGCCTCAAAGCTGCGACCCTCGTAGGAGACGATACCCTCCTCACGACCCTGCACCTGATCCTCCTCGTCGGCGAGGATCTTGTCGCCCTTTTCGAGGCAGGCGAGGTTGACCGTCAGCCCCATGCGGACGAGCGAGCGAGCGCAGTCGTAGCCGACGGAGCCGGCGCCGATGATGCAGACCGTCTTGCCGAGCTTGTCCATGCTCTCACCGGCGTGTATCTCGGCGAGGATGTCAATGGCGGTGTAGACCTGCTTGAAGTCGCTGCCGGGGATAGGGAGCTTCTTGCCCTTGGAGACGCCGGCGGTGATGAGGACGGCGTCGTATTCGCCGCGCAGCGCCTTGACATCGGAGACCTCGTGGTTGCACTCATAGGCAACGCCGGAGTCGGTGATGTAGCGGATCTCCGCCTGCACGGCGGCAAGCGGGAGACGGTACGCGGGCATACCGCTCGTCATCGGACCGCCGAGCTGCGGACGCTTTTCAAAGACCTTGACGTCGTGGCCGAGCTTGTTGAGGTAGTACGCCGCCGTCAGACCGCAGGGGCCGCCGCCGACGATGGCGACCTTCTTGCCCGTGCGGGGCTTGTGGAAGCCTTGGGACTTCCAAGTCTGGTCGTGGTCGTTCTCCACGGCGAAGCGCTTGAGGTCGCGGATGGCGATGGCCTCGTTGAGCGCCTTGTGCTTGCAGCCGGTCTGGCAGAGATGGTTGCAGATGTAGCCGAGGGTGTGCGGGAAGGTGACCTTCTCGCGGATGATACCGACGGCGTCGGTATAGCGTCCCTCGCGCACGGCGCGGATATAGGCGGGAATGTCGATGTGGGCGGGACACTCGACTTGGCAGGGAACGATGGACTGGTCGGCAGGAACGTCCTGACGGAACAGACCCTCCGCGTCCACGAGTGCGCCGGTCGGGCAGACGGCCACACAGGCCGAGCAGAAGCGGCAGCCCGCGTCAAGCAGGGGCAGATCGCCCTCCGTGCCGATGTAGGTCTCGCCGTTCTTTTTGTTGTACTGCAACACGTTCGCGCCGCGCAGGTCGCGGCAGGCACGAACACAGCGACCACACTGGATGCAGCGCTCCATCTCACGCAGCACAATGGGGTTGTTGGTGTTGATGTTGTTGCAGGTCTTGACGACCGAGTGCATACGGGCGTGCGCCACGGAGAGGTACTGCATAAGGGTTTGCAGCTCGCACTTGCCGAAGCGCTTGCAGCCGGTGCAGTCATGGGGATGTCCGGCGAGCATGAGCTCCATCGCCATACGGCGGCGGGCAAGCAGATCCTCGGATTTCGTCGTCACGCGCATACCGTCCGATACCGGCAGCTCGCAGGAGCAAAACACGCCGTCGCGACCCTCCACGGTCACGACGCAGAGCTTGCAGTTGGCCTGCACCGGCAGATCGGGGTGGGTGCAGAGATGGGGGATATAGATGTCGGCGGCCAGTGCGGCTTCCAGCACGCTCTGACCCTCGCGGGCTTCGATCTCGCGCCCGTCGATGTAGAGTTTGACCATAAAAGCAAAGTCACCTCGTCTATGATTTTTTCTGTCGCCGCCTATTCTAACACATTTTTTGCCGCTTTGGTAGCACCTTTTGAATAATTAAATTATTATCATTTTCAAACGGCGGTTGAAATCTTGTCGTAGAGCGCCTATAATACTTTGTTGTGCGAAAAAACAGAACAAAGGTGGGTCATGGATGAAAAGAACGCGCATTGTTGAGATATGGAACAGCCCGGAGGCGTTTGCCGGACGGCAGCTTACGGTCTGCGGCTGGGTACGCACCGTGCGTGATATGAAAAACTTCGGCTTTGCCGAGCTGAACGACGGCAGCTCGTTTAAGGGCGTACAGGTCGTATTTGAGCGCCAGACGCTCCCCAATTATGACGAGATCGCGAAGCTCAACGTGGGCGCGGCGCTGGTCGTGGAGGGTGAGCTCGTGCTGACGCCGGAGGCCAAGCAGCCGTTTGAGCTCAAGGCCACGTCCATCGCGGTGGAGGGACTGTCCGCCGGGGATTACCCCTTGCAGAAAAAGCGCCACAGCGTCGAATTTTTGCGTACCATCCAGCACCTCCGCCCCCGGACGAATCTGTTCTCCGCCGTGTTCCGTGTGCGCTCCGTCGCGGCGCAGGCGGTGCATGACTTCTTCCAGTCCCGCGGCTTTGTCTACATCCACACGCCCATCATCACGGCCTCCGACTGTGAGGGCGCGGGCGAGATGTTCCGCGTGACGACCCTCGATCTGGAGAACGTCCCGAAAAACGAGGACGGGAGCGTGGACTACAGCAAGGACTTCTTCGGCAAGGCCGCAAACCTCACCGTTTCCGGCCAGCTCAACGCCGAGAACTTTGCCATGGCCTTTGGCGATGTCTATACCTTCGGCCCGACCTTCCGCGCCGAGAACTCCAACACCCAGCGCCACGCCGCCGAGTTCTGGATGATAGAGCCGGAGATGGCGTTCTGCGATTTGGAGGGCGATCTGGAGGTCATGGAGGCGATGGTGAAGTACATCATCACCACCGTCATGGAAAAATGCCCGCAGGAGATGGAGTTCTTCAACAGCTTCGTGGACAAGGGGCTGGCCGAGCGGCTGAAGAACGTCGCGGAGAACGACTTCGCCCGCGTGAGCTATACCGAGGCCGTGGAGCTTTTGCAAAAATCCGGCCAGAGCTTCAAATACGATGTCTACTGGGGCTGCGATTTGCAGACCGAGCATGAGCGTTATCTGACCGAGCAGGTCTTCAAGCGCCCGGTCTTCGTCACGGACTATCCCCGTGAGATCAAGGCGTTCTATATGCGCCTCAACGACGACGGCAAGACCGTCGCGGCGGCGGACTGCCTCGTGCCCGGTATCGGCGAGATCATCGGCGGAAGCCAGCGTGAGGAGCGGCTCGACGAGCTCACGGCGCGTATGCGTGAGCTCGGACTGCGCGAGGAGGATTACTGGTGGTATCTCGATCTGCGGCGCTACGGCTCCTGCCGCCACGCGGGCTTCGGTCTCGGCTTCGAGCGCATGGTCATGTACCTCACGGGCGTGTCCAACATCCGCGACGTGGAGCTTCATCCCAGAACCGTGGGCAACGCGGATTTCTAAGGGACAACGCTGCGAGCGCTATCAATCCCCGTCTCCCTTTTTAGGGACGACGGGGATTGGCGCATATTTGAAGAAAATTGCACTTTTGACGTGCCGGCATTATATGGTCGTATGTCTTATATTCCCTCCGGCGGCTCGTGCGCGGTGTGCAGCAACTCCTCCGAGCGGTCAACCAGTCCGGCCATATACAGCCGCTGGACGATGGGGTTATGCTCCGCGAGCTTGATGAGCGCCTCGCGGTCGGCGCCGTACAGTCCGGCGCTGCGCTTGCGGCGGCCACCGACCGGCGGCCTTGGCTGACCGGCGCCGCCCACACAGCCGGTACGGCAGCTCATGACCTCCACAAAATCAAGCTGCTCGCGCCCGCTCTCGATGTCGTCCAGCAGCCGCTGCGCGTTCGCAAGCCCATGCACCACGGCGACGCGCACCTCACGCCCGCCCGCCGAGACGACAGCATGGCGAAGCTCCGCCGTTCCGCGCAAGCCGGAATACGGAAGCTGGGCGATGGCCGCCGCGTCGTTTCCGGCAAGCTGTCGCGCCACCGCCTCCGCCACACCGCCGCTTGAGCCGAAGATGACGCCCGCGCCCGTACCGAGACCAAACGGCATATCCGCCGCCTCGCCCGTCACCTGCGAAAAGCGAATGCCGGACTCCTTTATCATAAGGCTGAACTCCTGCGTCGTCAGCACAAGATCGACCGCGCCGCCAAGCTCCGGCCTCGCCGCCTCCATTTTCTTGGCCGTGCAGGGCATGAGCGCGATATGGAAGGTCTCGCGCCCCTCCGATTGGTCAAGCGGGGCGTAATGCTCCTTGACGATGGAGGCCAGCATTTGCATAGGCGAGCGGCAGCTTGAAAGCTGCGGCAGCAGCGCCGGACGGCGGTTTTCCACATAGCGCACCCATGCGGGGCAGCAGGAGGTGAACATCGGCAGCCGCTCACCGCGCTCCAAGCGCTCAAGCAGCTCCTCCGACTCCTCCATGATGGTGAGGTCAGCGCCGAACGCCGTGTCATACACCGCCTCCGCGCCCATGATACGCCACAGGCTCACGAGCTTGTCCATCACGTTTTCGCCCGGTTCCATGCCGAAGACCTCGCCCATGGCCACGCGGACAGCCGGGGCGATCTGGACGACGACGCGCTTTTGCGGGTCGTGCAGCGCCGCCCATGCCTCGCCGATCTGGTTTTTGACGAAGATAGCGCCCGTCGGGCAGACCGCCGAGCACTGGCCGCAGCTCACACAGTCGGTCTGGGCAAGCTTTGCTGCGCCGTCCGTCACGAGGCGAAGCCCACTGCCACGCCCGGAGAAGCGGAGGATACCCATCCCCTGCACCTCCTCGCACATACCCGCACAGTCGCCGCACAAAATGCAGCGCTCAAGGTCGAGCGTGACAGCGCCGGAGGATTCGTCGCGCTCATAGCGGGCGCGGTCGTTTTCAAAGCGGACGCTGCGTATGCCGAAGCGCACGGCAAGGCGTTGCAGTGTGCAGCTCCCGCTGACCTCGCAGGTGGTGCAGTCGCGGCGGTGGCTTGCCAGCATAAGCTCCAATATTATGCGGCGGCTGCGGAGAAGCCGCGCCGTATTCGTGCGCACACGCAGCCCGTCACGCGGCGGCAGAGAGCAGGCGGCCTCGATACGCCCGTCCTCGCACTCGACCACGCACATACGGCAAGCGCCGTAGACCGAAAGCTCGGAGTGGTAGCAGAACGTGGGCATATCAATGCCCGCTTGCCGGATGACCGCGAGCACGTTCGTCTCGCCGCAGAACGGGGCGCGGAGCCCATCGACGTACATAACGCCCTCCGCGTCCGGCTTTTTCTCGTTCGCCGGACGCACCGCCCCAAAGGGGCAGTTCGACACACACGCGCCGCAGTTGACGCAGAGCGCCGTGTCGATAACGTGCGTCTTGCCGGGTGTACCGGCGATAGCTCCCATCGGGCAGCCGCGACGGCACTTGCCGCAGCCACGGCACTCGTCGGCATGGATGAACGGGTGCTCCCGCTCCGCGTCCTCGGCAAGACCGGGATGGGTAAAGCCCGCTTGCCTGTCCAAGCCACGGAAGCGCAGCAGTACACGCAGCACCATGCGGCAAGCCACACGCCCGTGGCCGCACAGCGCCGTGGCGATCACGGTGTCCGCCAGCGATTCAAGCAGCGTGAGGATTGCCTCGCTCCGCTCACCGTTCTCCACCCGCTCTAAAAGCTCCAATATGCGCTTGCTGCCCTCGCGGCAGGGGACGCACTTGCCACAGGATTCATGCGTCGCAAAGCCGTGGAAATACGCCGTCAGCGGCGCAAACAGCCCCCAATCCCCCGACTTTCCGTTCTCCAACGCCTGTTCCAGCGCCTTTCGTTCCTCCTGCATCCCGTCCGACACCCTTTCCTATAACACATAAAACGTCTGCCTGTTTTTGCCCGTTTCCCACATTCTACAACGAAACCTCGCAAAAAACCACAAACACTACGGCTATCATACGACATTGTTATTCTCTTGTCAACATCAAACAAGCCTCCGCCATATATAAAGTGAAAGGCAGCCCGTCCCGAGGAACGACCCGCCTTGTTATAGCTTTGGCAGGGGCGGCTGCCCCTGCCAAATTTTTTTCCTTATTTTTAGTGCTTTGTGGTGTATTGCTTTTCGCGGTTTTTGAGGATGAGCGCCACGACCAGTGCGGCAATGCCCACCACACCGACGGCGACCCAGAGCCACAGCAGCGTATGCTGCGACCCCTCCGGCGCGTCCACCGGCGCTTCGCTCGGCGCGGGCGCTGCCGTCGCCTCCGGCTCGACCTCCTCCGTCTTTTCCGGCTCATTTGCCAGCGTCTCACTCGCCTCCGCTGCGCCGCCGATGAAGCCGTACACACCGGCCTCCGGCACAACAAAGACAAGCTCGCCGCCCGTCACGCTGCACTCACTGTACGTCACGCGACCATCGTCGCCGAGGCGGGCGATACGGAGCTGCTCAAAGCCGTCATGCTCCGGCGCTGTGACGCGCAGGGTAACGTCCTCATACGGCGTGAACGCCTCGCCGGTCAGCCGGTCGAGGAAGCGGACGCGCCACAGTCCGGCAAGCCGGTTGCGACCAATAGAGCCCGCGACCGTCTCATGCTCGCTGCCGCTGTCCAGCGCCTCGACCTCCAGCAGCACATGCCACGGCAAGCCCTCGGCCTTCATGCCCGTCTTGCTGTCGTGCTGTCCGCGAACGCCGAGCGCGGTACAAAGCGCCTCCAGATCGTCGTAGTTGAACACCTGCGCCTTGAGCTTGCCGCTCATGGCGGCGTAGGTCTTATAGGTCTCCAGAATGCCGTCGTCGTCCATCCCGCCGCTGTCACGCAGCGTGGCAATGCGCTTCATAAGCTCCGCCGCCTCCGCGTCCACCATGTAGGTCACGCCGTCCAGCACGAGCCTTGTGCTGCCGCTGCCGATGACCTTCGTGCCGCCCTGCGGGTCAAGCGAGGCAAAGCGCCGCTCCGCCGCCGTCAGCGTCGCGTAGTTTTCGACCAGCGCCTTTTGCGCCGCGCTCAAGGCGTCATAGACACGCCGCGCCGCCGCGATGGCGCTGCCGCTCGATTCATCCACCGTGCCGATGGCCGCAATGAGCGATTCCACATAGGACACGGCGGTATTGGGGTCGAGCGTCACGTCGTTCATGTCATAGAGGCTCGTCTGTCTGTTTCGGAGGCGGTAGTAGGCCGCGAGCGCGTAAGCGCCCTGCTCGGTCGCCATGGCGTTGCGCTCGCCTCCGGCGCTGTGGGCGAAGCCGCCGCCCTCGACGGCAAAGCCGCAAAGCGCGTCCAGCGCGTTTTTGCCGCGCTTCACAAAGCGCTCATCCGTCGCGGGGTCGATACCGAGCGCCGTCAGCGCCGTAATGACCTGTGCGCAGCTCTCGCTGCTGCCGAAGCCTCCGTCCTTCCCCTGCATTTGGGACAGCACATCGAGCGCCTTATCCACCGCCGCGACCACCTTCGCGTCGCCGCTCTTATAATACGGCGCGAGCGCCGTCAGCGCCATGCCGGTCATGTCCGGGTCGGCCTTGTCGCCGGCGAATGTCCAGCCGCCGCTGGGAAGCGCCTTGTCCAGTATCGCCTGAATCAGCTTCTCGCGGGTCACATCGCCCGATGTCGGCCAATTATGGCTGTCGAGCGCGATCAGCGTCCAGACAGAGCCGTTCAAGCCCTGCTTCTGAATGTACGCCATCTCGTTAAGCCCCGCCGTCAGGTCAAAGCCCGCAAGCTGGGTAGGGTCGTAACCGGCGGCTGTCAGCGCGAGGATGAGGCGGGCGTTTTCCGTCGCCTTGTTCGCGTCCAGACGGTTGTTCTCGCCGTTTTCTATCGCGTAATCCAGCGCCGCCGTGTAGTAGCCGCTGCCCACGGTCTTGCCGGAGCGTGTCAGCGAAATGACCGCCCACTCGCCGCCGATGGAGCCGACACCCGGCGTTCCGCGTCCGGCCAGATAGCTGGTCGTCTCGCTGTAGGTTTTCTGATAGAGCTGCGCAGTGAGTACGCCGTATCTCTCCTCCGCTGCCGTCAGCGTCGCGTAGTTTTCGACCAGCGCCTTTTGTGCCGCACTCAACGTCTCATATGCGCCACGCGCCATTGCTATCCTCTCACCGCTGTCGAGCGTCACCTCGCCGATGGCATTGATGAGCATTTCCACCCAGAGCCTAGTCTGCTTGTCAGTGCCCGTTATCTGGACGGTTGCCGTGGAGTACATCGTGTCCTCAAAGCCCTCCACCGCGACTGTCACCGTGAAGCTGCCCGGCCACTGGCAGTTGAATTTGATTTCATTGCCACGTCCCGGCTGTCCATCCAGCGTTGCAATTTCGTTCTGAATATCCCAGCTCCACACGCTGCGCCCGTCCACGCCGCCGGTCAGCGTCAGTTTCTCTGTCACACTGTCACCTTCGGGCAGTGTGAGTTCTATCTCGTCGTCGGCAAATACATAGCCGATCAAATCAAAGCTCGCTTCCGCCGTCACGCCGGTGTCCTGCGTGGAGGTCGCGGTGATACGCAGCGTCTCCACATCGCCGCTGACAAGCTCGCCCGTCACGGTGAACACGCCCGTGTTCGCGTCGAGCTTCCCCAGCGAGGAGGAGGCAAGCGACCATGTGACCGGCGCTTCGTCCCCGTTTTCATCGAACGCCCGGAACGGGAAGCTGTCGCCCTTCTTGCCGATGAGCTGGCCGTCCAGCATTTGGCTGCCCACATATTTGACCGTAAGAGCCTCCGGCTCGGCATCCGTCACCGTCACGACACAGGGGTTCATGATGGCATCCAGCCAGCTTTCCTCATTCCCGATTGCGGTCAACAGATAGATCCCTGCCTTGGTCGGCGCGGTCACGGTGGCAACGCCGTCCTTATCCGCAGTCGCGCCCTCTATTTCCGTCACCTCGCCCGTCGCCGCGTCGACCCACGCCAATCTCGCGTCCTCAAGCAGTTGGGCAGCAGCTTTCAGCTCCGCCGGTGTTTTGTAGGGATATGCATATGCGGCCCAATATCCCGTCACAACAGCCTCAAATTTCGCCCCCGCCGCAACGGTTGAGGGCGCAGTCACCCATGTGTAGTAATCTAGGTAGTAGCTTGTGTCTTTATAGAAGAAGAAGTCGAGCACATCGCCGTCCACGATCTCCTGCGTATTGACCATTGTGCCGTTGTAACCCCCCCACGCTGAGGGTGTCCCGTCGTTGGGATAGCCCTCGTTGAGGAAGAAGCCGTTAGCGCTGGTTGGCACACCAAATAGTTTGGTCACTGTGCCGCCTTCTTTGACAACCAGATAGTCCGCTTTCGTGCCTGCAGTGAAGTCATCGCCGAATATCAGCTCATGGGCACGCACGAGCGCGTCCAGCGCGGAAACGCCGTTTGTCACCTTATCTGTATAGCCATAACTCTCGGCCAAGTCCGACGACACGCTCTGCGTTCCCGCAAAGCCGCACAGATACGCGCCCTCCGCCTGTGCGCGGATGGTCACGTTCGCCGTTTGGGATTTCTCGCCGATTTTCACGGTCAGGGTATAGACCGTTCCGGCGCAATCGAGCTTGATGACCGTCCCATCCTCCACGGGGATGATTTCCGTGCGCCGGTATTCCGTCTCGCCAACGGAGATTTTCACCAGATTGTTCTTGTTCGCGGCGGTGGGGGTCAGGCGAACATCGGTCGTGCCTACGGGCAGCGTCAGGGTGTATTCCGTCTCGTCCGGCGCAAATGCCGGAGACAGCGTTCCCACGTCCACGGTCAGCGCCGTCAGCGTCGTGTCGGTGCTGCTCCAATCGCCGCCAATGTCCGCGCCGCCGTTCAGCGAGTACATCACACGGATCTCATCGTTCGTCGCCAGTTCTCCGTTCGCCACGGTGTATGCGCTGAAGCTGCTGCTGGTAAACCAGTCGTTGAGCGTACCCATCCAGCCCGCCCAAGCGGCGCCGTCACCACTCGTCAGGCCGTTCACGGCGCTGATATAGTCGCCGTAGGTCGTGTCTATCGTCAGCGTATAGCCCGCACCCTTAACCGCCTCGACAATGCAGCTCATCGCCGTCGAATCCGCTGACAGGTTGAGCCATGTGTCCACGAGTACGCCGTCCCATGGCGCACCCGCAGCAGTCGTATAGGTCGTATTCTCCACGATGACATGGACACGCCCGTAGACAGCCGCCGCGTCCAGCGAAAGCTCGCTCGCCGCCGTGAGCGACACCGCAGCAGCCTCGACCTCGGCTTCCGCTTCAAGCTCCGCCGGCTCTGCCTCGTCGCTGCCCGCCGTCTCGTCGCCGGCAGCCGGTGCTTCAATGGGCGTTTCCGTCTCCGGCTCGGCGGGCGCTTCCGTCTCCGGCGTTTCCGTCTCGGTGGGCGCTTCCTCCGGCTCTGTTGCCTCCGGCGCGTCCGGGGTCTCCGAAAGCGTCTGCCCCTCGGCGACGTTCTCCACCACGCTCTCCGTGACGCTCTCCGTCTCCGCCGCTATGCCCAGCGGCGACACGCCCAGCAGCATAAGCGCCGCCAGCAGCGTCACAAGCAGTCTTTTCATTCCTTGCTTCATGTCTCTATCCTCCCTGCCTATCACATACCGCCGCCGACATCCGCACCGTAGCCCTTGCAGGTGTAGCAGAACACAA
>CAVIIB010000041.1:0-16007 GCA_963642815.1 Oscillospiraceae bacterium
TCCGCTTGACGTGCGGGAGGTCACAAGTTCGAGTCTTGTATCGTCCACCAAAAACTGGCAATCACCTGTGGTGATTGCCAGTTTTTACTTCATCACTATTCACTCTTACCTGCCAACCCGTCGCGTTGCCATTAGCGTAGGCTTTGTATGAGCTGGGGGAGGACGGATTCAAAGCGGAGACCGTAGCGTCGGTCGGGAGGCGCTTCGCCGGTGAGGGCGACGGCTTCGGCGGTGAAGTCACAGGCGACGTGACAGGCTGCGCCCACACTGCGCCCGCTGAGCAGGGCGGACAGAAACGTGGAGGCCCACGCATCGCCGCTGCCCGGATATTGGCCGTTCACGCGCTCGGAGAAGGCATACTCAATTTTGCCGTTATCCCACGAGGCAGCGCCCAACCGCCGTGCGTCCGGTCGAACGCCCGTCAGCACGACTTTATCCGGCCCCAGCGCCGCGAGCGCCGCCAGCGTGTCCTCAATATAGGAGCGCTCCAGCACACCCTCACGGTAGGGCTGCCCCAGCAGCAGCGCCGCCTCCGTGAGGTTCGGGACGATCACATCCGCCGCCGCGCAGAGCCGCCGCATTTGTTGGGGAAAGTCCGGCTCAAAGCCGCTGTACAGTGTACCGTGGTCGGCCATGACGGGGTCGACCAGCCGCAGTGTCCCGCCCTCGGAGAACATATCGAAAAGGCGCAGCACCAAGTCTATCTGCTCCTGCGAGGCGAGGTAGCCGGTGTATATTGCGTCAAAGCGCAGATCAAGGCGCTTCCAGTGCGCCGCGATGGGCATGAGCTCGTCCGTCAGGTCGCGGAGGGTGTAGCCCGCGATGCCGGTGTGTGTGCTGAGTACCGCCGTTGGCAGACAGACGCACTCGATCCCGGCGGCTGACAGGATGGGCAGCGCCGCTGTCAGACTGCATTTGCCGAGGCAGCTTATATCGTGGACGGCCAGCGCCCGCTTTTGTGGCTGTGTCATGCGCGTCACCTCCGTGTTCTTACAAGGTCAAAAGCGCCGGCCTGTTTTGGCCGGCGCTTTGTTATGCGTTTGTTATTTGGAGTTGAAAATCTTAAAAATGCTGTCGAACGGGTCTTCCTCCGGCGGCTCCGGCGCTTCCGCCTTTTTCGCCTCGACACGGTCGGCAGCCTGCGAGAAGAGATTCTCGCGGCGCTCGTCGCGCTCGGTGGAGGCGGAGGTGGTCGTGTTGCCCTCCGCGCCGGGAGCGGCGTTGACCGCACGGACGGTCTGGCTGTCCTTGTCGAAGCCGGTGGCGATGACGATGACGCGGATCTCGTCCTCCATGGTGTTGTCAAACGACGCGCCGAAGATGATGTTGGCATCGGGGTGAGCCGCAGCCTGAACCAGATTGGCCGCCGTTTCCACGTCCTCAAGCCCCATGTCCTCGGAGCCGGTGATGTTGATGAGGACACCGTGCGCACCGTTGATGGAGGTCTCCATCAGCGGGCTGGAAATGGCCATCTGGGCCGCGTCCTCGGCCTTGCCCTTGCCGACGGCATGACCCACGCCCATGTGGGCATAGCCCGCGCCGCGCATGATGGTGCAGACATCGGCGAAGTCGAGGTTGATGAAGCCGGTGTTTTTGATGAGGCCGGAAATGCTGGTGACGGCCTCATGCAGCACCTCGTCCGCGATCTCAAAGGCGTTGGCGAAGGTGACCTTTTGGTCGGTGGCGTATTTCAGACGGTCGTTCGGGATGACAAGGAGGCTGTCCACGCGGCTGAGAAGCTCGTCGATACCCTCCATAGCTTGCTTCATGCGCTTGCTTCCCTCAAAGCCGAAGGGCTTTGTGACGACGCCGACGGTGAGGATGTCGGCCTCATGCGCAATGTCCGCAACCGTAGGCGCAGCGCCCGTGCCCGTGCCGCCGCCCATACCGGCGGTGATGAAGACCATATCGGCATCCTCCATGCACTTGGCAAGCTCGTTCCGGCTCTCCTCGGCAGCCTTCTGGCCGACGGTGGGGTCGCTGCCCGCGCCCTGTCCATGCGTCAGCTTTTCGCCGATTTGGATCTTCTGATCCGCCGTGGACATTGCAAGCGCCTGCTTGTCCGTATTGACCGCGATAAACTCCACACCGCTGGTGCCGGAGCTGACCATCCTGTTGACGACGTTGTTGCCGGCGCCGCCGATTCCGACGACCTTCAGTGTCACAACGTTCTCAGGGCCGGTCTCTACTGTATGTGCTGCCATATAATTAGCCTCCCATGTATTTTATCGGGCGTTATATACCATAATATCTGCTATATTTTATTACGAAAAGTCAAGCAGGTCAATAGTATATTTACAAGATTTATCTCATTCATGCAAAGAAATTTTCAAAACCGAAGTAAAAGTGCTCAATCCGCGCTGACATAGACCGTCGAGCCGTCGGAGACGTCGATGATACCCGTCTCGTCCGCGCCGAGCTGCTGCACCGTGGCGAGCAGCATACGCAGCTTGTAGTCAAGCTCCCTGTCCTCGCCCAGCCGCACGGTGAAGCGGCCAAGGTAATCAAGCGACGGGTTGACCGGGGCGCTCATGTCGATGGACTGCACATCGCCGAGCAGCCCGTTGGATTCCAGCGTCGTCAGAATGTCGCGGAGGTAGCTCAGCTTGAGTTCATCGCCCTCTGCCGCCTGTGCCGTCTCGCCGACCGCCGGGGAGACGGGCTCAAAGCCGGTGACGCGGATGAGTGAGGCGGCTGTCGCCTCGTCCGTGCTGCCAAGGAGCTTGCCGCTCGTCGTGATCATCCAGCTTTGCCCCTGCCAGCTCAAATAGGCGACGGCCTTGGCCTCCTCGACCGTGATGATGACGGTGCTCGGCATTTTACGCTCGATGGAGGCATAGTCCACAAAGGGGAGCTTGGAGAAGATGCTGCTCGCGCCGTTGAAGCGGTTGATGAAGAAAAGGTTGTCGCCCTCCTCCACGCCGGAGGCGGCAATGATCTCGTCCGCCGTATAGCTCTGTGCGCCAATGACCTCAATGGTCTGGACGCGGAAGAACATGGCCACGCAGAACACCAGCAGAATGAGCGCTGCGACAAAGATGAGCGGCGCGAGAAAGGCGTTCGTTTTCTTCTTTTTTCGGGCTTGCCCGTATCGCTTGTTTTCAGCCAAGGCTCTACCTCGCTTCGTCGCTTTCCGCGTGTTTTTCGACTGTCGCGCCCAGCGCCCGCAGTCCCTCGTCCAGCGCGTCATAGCCGCGCTCGATGTGGCCGGGGTCGAGGATGACGCTCTCGCCCCCGGCAGCGAGCGCCGCGATCACGAGCGCCGCGCCGCCGCGCAGATCCTCCGCCCGCACGGATGCGCCGTGGAGCGTGGGAACGCCGGTTATCATGGCCACGCGCCCCTGTATGCGTATGTCCGCCCCGAAACGGCGCATTTCCGCCGCTTGGCGGTAGCGGTTGGGGAAGATGTTCTCCACAAAGACGGTCGTGCCCTGCGCCCGCAGTGACGCGGCCATCATGAGCGGCTGCGCGTCCGTGGGGAAGCCGGGGTACGGTCGTGTCTGGATGAGCGGCGCGGCACGCAGCAGCGCATTGGAGCGCAGACGCAGCGAACGGCTTTGCTCGCGTATCTCGCAGCCCATTGCCGCGAGTGCGCCTGTCACTCCGGCGAAATGTGCCGGTGTAACGCCGCGCAGCTCGACCTCGCCGCCGGTGGCGGCACAGGCACATAAGAACGTCGAGGACACGATGCGATCCGGCATGACGCGCCAGCCGACCCTGCCTCGCGGCGTGAAGCCACGGATGACGATCTCGGACGTTCCCGCACCGTCGATATCCGCGCCCAGCGCCCGCAAAAAGCCTTGCAGATCGACGATTTCCGGCTCTCGCGCCGCGTTGGATATGCGCGTTTCGCCCTTGGCGGCACAGGCCGCGATCATGGCGTTTTCCGTCGCGCCGACGCTTGGCATGGCGAGCGTGATATGCGCCCCATGCAGCGCCGTGGCACGGCATACGATGTCGCCGCCCAATTCCTCGACCTCCGCACCCAGCGCCCGCAGGGCGTTCAGATGGAGGTCGATGGGGCGAGGTCCCAGCTCACAGCCACCGGGCATACTCAACCACGCCTCGCCGCAGCGTCCCGCCACCGCGCCGAGAAAGATAACGGACGAGCGCATGGCCCGCATAAGCTCATGCGGGATGGAGCAGGAGCGGAGGCGCGTGGAGTTTATATGTATGACATCGCCGTCGCGGTCAACGGCGCAGCCGAGATGGCGCAGGATGTTCAGCGAGGCCTCCACATCCCGCAGCCGCGGACAGTTCGTAAGCTCCGTTTCGCAGCCCGTCAGAATACAGGCCGCAAGTATCGGCAGCACGGCGTTTTTCGCTCCCTGCACCGTCAGGCTGCCCTCCAAGGGCGCTCCGCCCTTGACCCGCCAAATATTCATAGCATTTCCTCCGGCATAGTGGAATCAAATCATACTATGCGGAGAAAGCGCGTATGTTACCGAAAAGGCGTGAAAAGCCCTTCGGGATTTTTCTATTTTACACGATTTTGTGGCTTTCCGCAAGCCCCAGCACAATAGAGGCGATGCGGTCGGTCGCGTCATCCACGCCAAGCTCCCGCGAGGCGAGGAACATACGTCCCATGCGCTCCGGGTCGGACAGCAGACCGCTCACCGTGTCGTAGAGCTTGTCTGCGTCGAACTGCCCCTCATGCAGCACGGCGGCAGCGCCGGCCTCCTCCAACACCTTGGCGTTTTTCTCCTGATGGTGGTTGACGACGTTGGGGCTGGGGACGATGACGGCGGGCTTGCCGAGATAGGTGAGCTCGCTGATGGTGGACGCGCCGCTGCGGCATATCATGATGTCCGCCGCCGTCAGCACCTTCGGCATATCGTAGATATACTCGCGCACGTCGATACGCTCGGAGACGAGACCCTTTGCTTCCAATTGGGCGCGTACCTGCGGGTAATATTTCTTGCCCGTGGCATAGACGAGGCGGAACGGCGGATTGTTGCCCATGCGCTCGATGAAGCCGGACATCATGCGGTTCATATAGTCCGCGCCGAGCGAGCCGAACGCGGCAAGCACCATAGGCTCATCCAGCGGAAGCCCAAGCTGGCGGCGGGCGCGTCCCTTATCCGCGCCGCGAAAATCCACGCGCACCGGCGTACCCGTCACCCCGACCTTGTTGGGGTGGCGGTAGAAGCCGCGGCATTCCTCGAAGCCGACCATGATACAGCTGACCGCGCCCTCCAAGAGCTTTGTCGTCAGCCCCGGCACGGCGTTCGACTCATGCACCGCCGTCGGAATACCGAGCGCCGAGGCGGTTTTCAGGACGGGGTAGCAGACATAGCCGCCCGTCCCGATGGCGACATCCGGCTCAAACTCACGGATGATACGCCGCGCCTTGTGCAGCGACTCGACCAGATAGCCCAGCGTCTTGCAATTGCGCAGGAGCATTTTGGGCTTGAAGCTGCGCTGGAAGCCGTCAATGCGCACCGTCTCGATGGGGTAGCCCTCACGCGGGACAAGCTCCGTTTCCATGTGTCCCTCTGCGCCGACGAAGAGTATCTCCGCGTCCGGCATGAGCTCCCGTATCCGTCCGGCCACCGCAAGACCGGGGTTGATATGTCCGGCGGTACCGCCGCAGGTAAACAGAAATCTCATAGCGTCACTTCTTCTCTGGTATGTCCCTTGAGAGGGACAGGATAATGCCCATGGATGCCATTTGCAGCAAAAGCGCCGTGCCGCCGTAGCTGAAGAACGGGAGGGATATGCCCGTGCAGGGAACGGTGTTTGTGCAGACGGCCACGTTTAAGATGACCTGTATCGCGAGCAGGGTGGTAAGCCCCATGCCCGTCAGAAAGCTGTAACGGTCGCGGGCGTGCATACTGAGCCAATAGCCGCGCACGATCAAAAGCGCGAACAGGGCGAGTATCAGCACCGCGCCGATGTAGCCCAGCTCCTCGCAGACGACGGAAAAGATGAAGTCGTTATGCTCCTCCGGCAGATAGAGGTACTTCTGGCGCGAGTTGCCGAGCCCAAGACCGAGCAGACCGCCGCTTCCGATGGAATAGAGCGACTGGACGATCTGCCAGCCGTCGCCCGTCGAGTCCGCAAAGGGGTCAAGCCACGCCGTTACGCGCTTGCTCACATAATCGACAAAGCGGTAGGCGAGGAGCAAAATCCCTGCGCTCACGCCGCCGCCGATGAGAAAGAGGCTCAATCGCGCCCCGCCGATGAACAGCATGACGATGCCGATGGCGAGGATGATGATGGTGGCGGAAAAATGCGGCTCCAGCACCAGCAGCAGCGCGAGCACACCCAATATGGCGGCGAACGGCCACAGACCGCGTATCGACTGCATACGGTCGCGTCGGCGGCATATCAGATCGGAAAAGCAGAGGACAACGCCGATCTTGGCGATCTCCGAGGGCTGGAAGGTCGTGAAGCCGAGGTTGATCCAGCGCCTCGCGCCGTTGGCCACCGTGCCGATCCCCGGCACTAAAACGAGCACCAGAAACGCACCCGCCGCAAGCAGGATGACCGGCGAGACACGCCGGTAGAAGCCCATGGGAAGCCGCGAGCAGAGGAACATCACGACCACGCCGCAGACGGCGAACAGCCCTTGACGGATGAAGTAGTAGGACGCGTTGCCGCCCGTCTCGTTCTCAAGGTCATAGTAGGCGCGGGCGTAGCTTGCCGAGAGCACCATCACGACCCCGATGACGAGCAGCAGGAGCGTCAGCGCCGCAAACGGCACATCGATAGAGCCGCGCCGCGTGTCCGTGGGCGCTTGCGCCGAGAGGCGCTGTGCATCGTATTGGGCGGCGGGCATGGCGTTCAGCTCCTTTTCGGGAAATGGCGGGCTTACTTAGAACGAATAGCGCTGGAAGCAGCCGATAAACGAGATGACGGCAAAGATGAGCGATACGGAGGTGAACAGGGCGAATATCTCGCGCTCCTTCCACTTGTGACCGAACCAGCCGCCCATTTCGAGGTGGTGGTGGAACGGCGCCATCTTGAACACACGCTTGCCGTGGGTGAGCTTGAAATAGCCGACCTGAATGATGTCGGAGAGCGTTTCGATGATATATATGATACCCAGTGTCACGAGTATGAGCGGCATATCCAGCGCAAACGCCATGCCGCAGACCGCGCCGCCGAGGAAAAGGCTGCCCGTATCGCCCATGAAGCATTTGGCGGGGTTGAAGTTGAAGATGAGAAAGGCCGCGAGGCCGCCCGTGAGTCCCGCCGCGAATACAGCCAGTGACTGGAATGCCTCGCCCCAGACGAAGCAGATGACGGTGTAGAACAGGAACACGGGAATGGACACGCCGGTGGCAAGACCGTCGATACCGTCCGTGAGGTTGACGGCGTTGACCGTGCCCACGCTGACAAAGGCGGCAAAGACGAAGTAGAGCCACTCCGGCATGGGGATCGTCACGTTCCAGAACGGGATGTAGAGGTTGGGTGTGAGGTAGCCCTCCAAGCGCAGCAGGAACAAAAGCGCGATGGCTGCCGCGAGCTGCAGGAGGAACTTGGCGCGAGCCGAGAGACCGAGGTTTTGCTTCTTTTTGAGCTTTTCATAGTCGTCCAGAAAGCCGATAGCGCCGTAGAATAGGCTGAATACCAGCACATAGATACCGCCGAGCTCGCCCTTTGCGATGTAGCCGAAGCCCGCCGTCAGGACGGCGACGGTCACGCCGATGATGAAGACGACACCGCCCATCGTGGGCGTACCGGCCTTGGTCTTGTGCCAGTTGGGACCGATTTCGAGAATTTGCTGTCCCGCCTTGATACGGCGCAGCCACGGGATATAGACGAGCGCAACGGCCAGCGCCGCCGCGAAGGCAATCAGAAAGGCGAAAATCAGCTTTGTTATCATGGTTGTTATTAACTCCTACTTCGGTATGTCCGGCGTCGCCGTGCGAACGCCGAACGCTCATTATACACCCTCGCGCTGCGGCTGTCCATCACCGCGAGGTCAGTAGCGCCCCAGATTGGCGGAATCGGAGAGGCTCACGCCGACGACGCTGCCGCTTGTGACCGTGCTTCCGGCCTCGCGGGTCTGACCGACGACGGTCACACCCTCGCCGCCGAGTATACCCGACTCGTCGCGCAGATACAGCCCGCACTCCGCGAGCGCCGCCCGTGCCGCTTCGTAGCTGAGACCACTGAGCGCCGGGACTGTGACCTCCGTCTCCTCCGGCTCTGTGCCGCAGTAGAGGACAAGCTCGCTGCCCGCCGCGATCACCGCACCGGCTGCCGGAAGCTGGTCGGTCACGGTATCGCCCTCGCCGACGACACGGTAGCTAAAGCCCGCGTCCTCCGCACTCTGCACGGCGAGCGGGAGTGCCATGCCTCGGAGCGACGGTACTTCACGGTCGGCCAGCGCCTTTTCTTCCTCGCTGTACGCCGTTTTGACCCCAAGATAGGGGAGTACGTCCGCCATGATGTTGCCGACGGTCGGCGCGGCCATCTGACCGCCGGAGATATACACGCCGCAGTCGCTCGACGGCGTATCGAGCAGCACGAGCACGGCGATCTCAGGGTCGTCCGCCGGGGCAATGCCGACAAAGGAGACGATGTATTCCTTTTCGCCGGTGCTTGCCTCCAAGCTCGTCTTGGTCGAGGTGCCGGTCTTGCCGCCGATGCGGTAGCCCGCGACGTAGGCGTTTTTGCCTGTGCCGCCCTCCGAGCCTACGACCTGTTCCAATATATTGCAGCATATGGCGCTCGTCTGCTCGCTGATGACCTGCCGCACGACGGTCGGCTCGGTATGGCTGACCGTGCCGCCGTTTTCGTCCAGTACGTCGGAGACGAGGTAGGGGCGCATGAGATAGCCGCCGTTCGCCACGGCGCTGACCGCCGTGATGAGCTGGATGGGCGTGATGGTGAAGGTCTGGCCGAAGGAGGCGGCGGCGAGCTGGGAGCGATTGCTCGGGTCGCAGAACACGTCATCGTCCCACCAGAGGCTTCCCGCCTCACCGGGGAGGTCAATGCCCGTCTTGTCAAAGAAGCCGAACGCCCGCGCATATTCATAAAAGCGCTCCGCGCCGACGCGCTGCCCGATCTGGACAAAGGCGACGTTGCAGGAGTTCATGACCGCCTGTGCCAGCGTTTCCGAGCCGTGACCGCCGCTGCGCCAGCAGTTGACCGGATTCGTCCGTCCGAGAACGTCCACGCTTCCGCCGCAGTAGAAGTCCGAGGCCTCGCTCGCCGCACCTGTCTCCAACGCCATTGCCAGTGTGATGATTTTGAAGGTGGACCCCGGCTCGTAGGTGTCGGAAACTGCCTTGTTGCGCCACATGGTCGTGCGCTCCTCCGACAAAAGCTCGTCGCGCTCCGTCTCGGTCTCCGCCGCGTCCACACGCGCCTGCGCCGTGCTGCTGACGGTCAGGTAGTCGTTGAGGTCAAAGTTATCGAGGGAGGCCATTGCCAGCACCGCGCCGGTCTTGACATCCATGACGATGCCGCAGGCGCCGTTTTGCACCATATAGTCCTGCACGGCGAGCGAGAGATATTTTTCGAGATAATACTGTACAGTCGTGTCGATGGTGAGCACCACGTCCTCGCCGTCCTGCGCGTCGTAGTAATCCTCAAAATCGGTGAACAGCATATCCGTTCCGGCGGCGTTCGTGGCGCGGACGACGCGCCCGTCAACGCCGGAGAGCGTGCTGTCAAGACTGTATTCAAGACCGGCGAGACCGTAATCATCCACGCCGACGAAGCCTATCACATGGCTGGCAAGGCTCGAATAGGGGTAGTAGCGCTTGGTCGCCTCCTCTATTTTCACGCCGCGCAGCGAGTTTTCCTCCTTGAAGCTGCGCACGGCCTCCACCGTCTCGTCGTCCACCTTGAGCTTAATGGTCGCGTACCATGACGAGGTATTTTCCATCTTTTCGAGTATCTTGTCGCGGTCAACGCCCAGTATCTCGCTGAGGCCGTCCGCGATAAGCTCCTTGTCCTCGTTGTTGCGCTGTATCTCGGCAGGGCTTATGTAGATGTTGGAGACAGAGCCGCTCATGGCGAGGATGTTGTAGTTGCGGTCGTATATCGTGCCGCGCCGCGCCGGAACGGTCGTCCGGCGGAGCTGCTGCTCCACCGCCGCCGTCTCGTAGCGCTCATGGTGCAATATTTGGATGTCGAAAAGGCGCAGAGCGAGACCGACAAACGCAACAATGCCGCACACTATTGTGAGAAACAGTGCGCGGCGAAGCATGATTCGATTGGGCGACGCGCTCTGCTCGCTGCGATGACTCGATGCCATAAGCTACTCCTTCGACATGATGCTGCGGCTTGTCTGCCATCACCAGTATATCGCAGCCGTCAGCCGAAATATGCCCGTATTTGTGCCAGCAGCTCTGCAAAATAGGATGGGCGGGCGCTGTCCTGCGTGATGATCTCGGCGCGGTCACTGCCGCCAAGCCCGTCCAGATAGGTGATTTGTCCGGCACGGGGCTTCTGCATTCCCAGCTCCTCCGTGGCGTAGCGCTCGACCTCCGCGAGGGAGAACGTCACCTCATACTGCGCTTGGAGCTTGTGCTGCTGCTCCGTCAGCTCCTCGACCCGCGTCCGGCTTGCCGCCGCCGCGTCTGATACCATGGTCATGCGGATGTGGGACATGAGCAGCAGCACGAGCAGCACCGCCGCCAGCGCAAAGCCGCCCAGCGTCAGCAGGGACACACCCTGTCCACGGCGGCTGATCGGTCTCGCCTCAATCTCGTCCGCTTCCTCGATTGCGTCCTCCGGCCACTCGCGCACCCAATCGTGTACGCGGCGCACCGGCTCGCGCACCGTCCGCGTACTGCGGCGGCGAGGAATGGGGATGTCCTCGTAGTAGCCGGCGTCGGCGTAGTCGTAGGACATCGGTCCCTCCGCCGGCTCAAGCCGTGCATTATAGGTTTTGAAAACGCGAGTTTCGTCCATTTCAAATCCTTTCGGCTATCCGCAGGCGGGCGCTCCGCGCCCGTGGGTTTTCGCGTATCTCCTCCTCCGTCGGCATGACGGGCTTTCTTGTAACGCTGCGGAGCGTCTGCACAAAGCCGCACACGCACACCGGGAATTCCGGCGGGCAGGTGCAGCCGTCCTCCCGCGCGCGGATGGCCTCCTTTACCATACGGTCCTCCAGCGAGTGGAAGCTGATGACCAGCAGCCTTCCCCCGGGCGCAAGTCTGTTTTCGGCTTGCTGTAGCATCTGTTCGAGCGAGCCAAGCTCGTCATTCACGGCGATGCGTATGGCCTGAAAGCTGCGTTTGGCAGGATGCTGCTTTTCCCGGAGTGCCGCCACGGGCATGGCTGCGCGGATTATCTCCGCGAGCTGCGCGGTCGTTTCTATCGTATGCCGTTCACGCTGCGACACGATGGTCGCCGCGATCCGACCTGCATAGCGTTCTTCACCGTAGCGCCAGAGGATGTCTCGAAGCTCCGCCTCCGACCATGTGTTCACCACGTCAAAGGCGGTGAGGGGAGCGCTTTCATCCATGCGCATATCGAGCGGTGCGTCCTTGGTGTAGGAGAAGCCGCGCCTTGCGTCGTCAAGCTGGGGCGAGGACACGCCGAGGTCGAAAAGCATTCCGTCCACGGGCTCGATACCGAGGCGGTCGAGAATGTCGCCGATGTCGGCAAAATTCCCCTTTACCAGCGTGGCGTGATCCCCAAAGGGCTTCAGACGCTCCGTGGCGTAGGCGATGGCGTTTTCGTCGCGGTCGATACCGATGAGCCGTCCGCCGTCGAGATGGCGTAAAATGGCCTCGGAGTGACCGCCCAAGCCGAGCGTCCCGTCCACATACACACCGTCTGGCTTCGTGTTGAGATAGTGTATGCACTCGTCGAGCAGTACGCTCTTATGCACCGGCCCTGCCATCAGAAATCAAGCTCCTGCATGACGGCGGCGATATTCTCCGGCGACGCCTCGTTGTCGCGAAGCCGCGCCCATTCGTCGCTGTCCCAAAATTCGGCGTGGTTGTTCGCGCCGAGCACCGTGACGCTCTTGACAAGTCCCACGCGCTCACGCAGCCCCTGCGGCAGAAGCACCCGTCCCTGCGCGTCCGGCTCACAGCGGGCGGCAAAGGCGAAAAGCGGGCGCATGGCGCGTTGCTTCGTGTAGGGCATGGCGTTTACCTTGTCGGAAAAAATCTTCCAATTCTCCGCCGAGTAGGCGTAGAGGCAGCGATCCATCGACAGTGTGACGTAAAACTCACTGCCAAGCTCCTCACGCAGCCGCGCCGGAATAAACAGGCGACCCTTGGAATCGAGTGAATGCTGATATTCGCCTGTCACGCCGGTCGCCTCCTGTCCTACTTGTGGGAAAATGATGCACTTTGCACCACTTTCCCCCACGGTGGTGGCTTCATTATACCGAGCGCCCCACCAAATTGCAAGGGCTTTTTTCCGAGCGTGACGGGGTGAAAAGTCCGCGTTTTCAAGTGCTTGTGGCAAGTGCGCCGCCTTGTGCGCCGCCCCGCCCCATATCTTGCGAAAAAATTTTTTTCATGCCCGCTGTGGCAGAGCGGAGAGCGCCGGAAAAACAACGCTGGATTTTTTTGCGCAAGGGTGATAAAATGCAGCGAGGGATTATCCTCGTATCGAAGATGACAGGCTAAGGAGATAGATGGACATATGAAACTAGGTATCGTCGGGCTTCCGAACGTCGGCAAGAGTACGCTGTTCAACGCGCTGACGCGGGCGGGTGCGCAGTCGGCTAACTACCCGTTCTGCACCATCGACCCGAACGTCGGCGTGGTGCAGGTGCCGGATGAGCGGCTGGACTGGCTCACGGCGCTGTATCAGCCGAAAAAGCGGACACCGGCCAGCGTCGAATTTGTGGACATCGCCGGTCTTGTCAAGGGCGCGAGCCACGGCGAGGGCTTGGGCAACAAGTTTCTGGCCAACATACGCGGCACGGATGCCATCGTCCATGTCGTGCGCTGCTTCGACGACCCCAACATCATCCGCCACGAATGCTCCAGCGATCCGAAAAGCGACATTGAAACGGTCGATTTGGAGCTTGTGATGGCGGACATCGAAATGCTGCAGCGCCGCTTTGAGAAGTCGCAGAAGCTCTTTAAGGCCGGTGACAAGAAGCTGGCGCGGGAGGTCGAGCTGCTGGAGCGTCTGCTCGCGTGGATGAACGAGGGTCACTCCGCCCGCAGCTTTGAGTGCGACGACGACGAGCGGGAGCTGATCGGTCAGTCCGATCTGCTCAGCGCAAAGCCCGTTATCTACGCGGCGAACTTCGACGAGGACAGCTTTTCAAACGGCGTGGAAGCGAGCCCCTATTATGCCGCCGTGTGTGAGCTGGCCGAGGCGGAGGGAAGCATGGTGCTGCCCGTGTGCGCCCGCTTTGAGGCGGAGATCGCGGAGCTTGACCCGGAAGAGGCCGCTCTGTTTATGGAGGAGCTCGGCATTGAGGAGGCGGGGCTGAATCGCCTCATCAAATGCTCGTATGCGCTGCTGGGGCTTATATCCTTCCTTACCTGCGGGACGGACGAGTGCCGCGCATGGACGATCACACGCGGGACAAAGGCGCCGCAGGCCGCCGGAAAGATACACTCCGACTTTGAGCGCGGCTTCATCCGCGCCAACATCATCGCCTTTGACGACCTCAAGGCCGCCGGAAGCGAGGCGGCGGCAAGGGAAAGGGGACTGATGCGAGCCGAGGGCAAGGACTACGTTATGCAGGACGGCGATGTCACCCACTTCCTGTTTAACGTCTGAACGCATACCCGCGCTGGACGCATGGCGGGGGCTGGCCTGTCTCTGTATGCTGGTCTACCATTTCGCCTTTGACCTGTTCGCGTTCGGCTGGCTTCGCTGGGAGGTCTTTGACAGCCTACCGATGCACCTTTTCGAGCGCTTTATCGCGTGGTCGTTCATCCTCTGCGCCGGGATAAGCTGCCGTCTTTCGCACGGGAATATCCGGCGCGGTCTTATCTGTGCGCTGGCGGGTGTGTTGGTCGTGGCTGCGTCCTATGCTGTGGGAGCGCCGATACGCTTCGGCATTTTGCAGCTTTTGTCGGCCTGTATGCTGCTGTACGGCTTTTTCGGGAAATGGCTGCCCCAATCGGGACGGGCGATACCATATATATATTTGGCGCTGTACGCGGTGACGCGGCTTTGGACGAGCTCGGTCACGGTACGCCCGCGCTGGCTGTTCTGGCTGGGGCTTCGCTATGAGGGCTTTGTGTCCTACGACTATTTCCCGCTGCTGCCGTATGTTTTTCTCTTTCTGCTCGGCACATGGCTGGGCGAACGGCTACCGCGTCGATGTGACGCACCGCGGCTCTATGCGTCCATGCCGCCGCTGCTGACATGGACGGGGCGGCATACGCTGCTCATTTATCTTTTGCACCAGCCCGTGCTCTACGGCCTCTGCCGGCTCATAGCGCGGCTGTAAATACAATATCAAATACAGGGCGTGTACGTATCCGCCCTTTTTGGAGGTTTACCCTATGGAATACACATTCGAGGACAAAGACTACCGGCGGATGTACCGCCACACGACGAGCCACATTCTGGCGCAGGCGGTCAAGCGCCTGTACCCGGAGGCCAAGCTCGCCATCGGCCCCGCCATCGAGGATGGCTTCTACTACGACATCGACTCGGACAAGCCCTTCCTGCCGGAGGATCTGACGGCGCTGGAGGCCGAAATGCGGAAGATATGCAAGGAGCGCATTCCCTTGGAGCGCTTTGAGCTGCCGCGTGACGAGGCGCTCAAGCTGGCGGAGAGCATGGGCGAGCCGTATAAGGTCGAGCTCATCAACGACCTGCCGGAGGATGCCGTCATCAGCTTCTATAAGCAGGGCGACTTCACCGACCTTTGCGCGGGGCCTCACCTTGACCACACGGGTCGCGTCAAGGGCAACGGCATTAAGCTCACGAGCTGCACCGGCGCATACTGGCGCGGTGATTCCAGCCGCAAAATGCTTCAGCGCATCTACGGCACCTGCTTCCCCAGCAAGACGGAGCTTGACGAATATCTGGCTCGCATTGAGGAGGCGAAGAAGCGCGACCACCGCGTCCTTGGTCGCCAGCTCGGTCTGTTTGCGTTCCGCGATGAAGCGCCCGGCTTCCCGTTCTACCTGCCCAACGGCATGGTGCTGCGCAACACCTTGCTCGACTACTGGCATGAGGTACACAAGAAGTGGGATTACCTTGAAATTTCCACGCCGCAGATCATGCGCCGCACCCTCTGGGAGACCTCCGGCCACTGGGATCACTATAAGGAAAATATGTACACGACCGTCATCGACGGCGAGGATTATGCCATCAAGCCCATGAACTGCCCCGGTAGCATACTGGTCTATGAGCTGGAGCCGCATTCCTATCGCGAGCTGCCGCTGCGCTATGGCGAGCTTGGGCTGGTACACCGTCATGAGCTGTCCGGCGCATTGCACGGTATGTTCCGTGTGCGCTGCTTCACGCAGGATGACGCGCATATCCTGCTTGCGCCCGAACAGATCAAGGACGAGGTCGTGCGCATTGCCCAGCTTTTTGACGAGGTTTATTCTCTCTTTGGTCTGCCCTATACCATCGAGCTGTCCACCATGCCCGATGACCACATCGGCTCTCGCGAGGATTGGGAGCGGGCGGAGGCGGCGCTGGCGGATGCCATCACGTCCATTGGTCGTGAGTATGTCGTGAATCCCGGTGACGGCGCGTTCTATGGGCCGAAGCTCGACTTCCACATTCAGGACTCGCTTGGGCGCACATGGCAGTGCGGCACGATCCAGCTTGACTACCAGCTTCCCGGTCGCTTCGGCTTGGAATACACCGGCGCGGACGGCGAGAAGCACTGCCCGGTGATGATACACCGCGTCGTGCTCGGTTCTGTCGAACGCTTCATCGGCGTTATCACGGAGCATTTCGGCGGCGCGTTCCCGACGTGGCTCGCGCCGGTTCAGGTGAAAATACTGCCCATCACCGACCGCGTTTCGGATTATGCCGAGGCGCTGGCGGCGCAGCTGACCGAGGCCGGTGTGCGCGTGCAGACCGACCTGCGTAACGAGAAGATCGGCTATAAGATCCGCGAGGCGCAGGGACAGAAGATACCCTATATG
>CAVIIB010000042.1:0-4246 GCA_963642815.1 Oscillospiraceae bacterium
TTATAGCTACACCCCTGTTTTCGCCGGTTGAAAATGGAGGTTCTTTGACAGACTGAGTAGTTTCCAAAATGGAAACTACTGCGGCAGATGGGAGGTAGTACACGACAAACTACTACCTCGTTGGGGCGATTGAGCCGCCTCACATAATACACTGTCCCTGCATGAAATAGGTGTTGAACAGCAAAAACAGGACGAGCTCTACGGAGAGAACGCCGTAGCGAAGCCATGGGCGGCGTTCGCTGGCTATGACGAGGAACAGCGGCGCACAGCCGAGCATATAGCGCCCGCCGCTGATGAGCCATGAGGCTGTGTAGCACATACCGAGGTAGCCGGTCGCATAGAGCGTGAGCGCGTTGTCGAGCTGTCGCCGCCACGCGAGGAAAAGCACGGCGGCGGTCAGAAAATAGAGCAAGAGCTGCGGCCAGTATATCCAGCGGGCGATGCCCGGATAGGCGAGCGCCATGCCCCACTGCTGGGCGACGGTCTTGCCGACCCACTGCGCCGTCTGCCACCATGGGGGCTGGCTTTCGTAGTAGGAAAAGGCAAAGAAGCTGCCACATACAAGCTTGTTGATACAGAGATAGAGAAAGAAGCCGAGCAGAGGCGCGAGTGACGCGACCATGCGCGGCGTTTTTCGTCCCTGCCTCCATGCGCGGAGAGCGAGGTACACACCCGGCAGCATGAGCAGCAGCCCCTGTGAGCGCGTGAGGGCGCAGAAAAGCCCTGCTAGCCCTGCGCAGAGCCAGCGCTCCTGTAGCAGCAGCGAGAGGCAGAGCAGCGACAGAAGTAGAAACAGCCCCTCCGTGTACACGCCGAGACCGAAGAAGCCGAACGGGTAGAGCCAAAAGGCAAAGAGTGCGGCGACGGGTCTTTCACAAAGGCGGCAGGCGAGACGGAAAAATACGACCGAGGCGAGGGCGTAGCAAAGCTGGGAGATAAGAAGTCCGGCCAGCGCCGTCCGCCCGCCGAGCGGGAGGGACAGAAGACGCATGAGAAGCGGGTATAGCGGATAGAAAACGATGTTGTTGACGTATTCGCCCTCGCGCACATAGCCGTTTTCGGCCATGAAGATATAACGCGGCGCATCGCCCTCTACGGTGAAGCGCCCCCAGAAATGCGGGAAAAAGCCGCTGAGGGAGCCGGTGGCGAGAACGTGTCCCGCGTAAGCGCCGAGCCAGAGGACGGCCAGTGATGCGGCGAAAACCAGCGCGGCGGTACGGCGCTCCGGCAGCTCGTGTACGGGCGGCCTTGGCGTAAAGCGCCCCGCGACAAGCTCCTGCCACGCCCGCCCTACAAGCAGCGCGAGCAGCGCCAGCATGACGGCGCTTGCCGTTAGATTGAGAAACAGCTCCATGGAAGCCCTCCCGAAGAATACATACCCATCATAACACACGCACAGCCCCGCGTAAAGTATGGCTTGTGTTTGCGGGTGCTTGGATGTATAATGAAATGATTTTCTTTGGCTCAAGGAGAGAATATGCAGGACTTTATCCGCGTTCGCGGTGCAAGGACACACAACCTGAAAAATATCGACCTCGACATACCGCGGGACAAGCTCGTCGTCTTTACGGGGCTGTCCGGAAGCGGTAAGTCCAGCCTTGCTTTCGACACCATCTTTGCCGAGGGGCAGCGGCGCTATGTCGAGAGCCTGTCGTCCTATGCGCGTCAGTTTCTCGGACAGATGGACAAGCCGGACGTGGATTCCATCGACGGGCTTTCGCCCGCCGTCTCCATCGACCAGAAAACGACCTCGAGGAATCCCCGCTCCACCGTCGGCACGGTCACGGAGATATACGACTATCTCCGCCTGCTGTGGGCGCGGGTCGGTGTGCCGCACTGTCCCGTCTGCGGCAAGGAGATACGCCAGCAGTCCATCGACCAGATCGTAGACCAGACCATGCAGCTTGCGGACGGCACGCGCTTACAGATACTCGCGCCGGTCATCCGTCACCGCAAGGGTGAGCATGGCAAGGTGCTGGCCGACGCACGGCGCAGCGGCTATGTCCGTGTGCGTATCGACGGGGAGCTTTACGATTTATCCGACGAAATCCAGCTCAAAAAGACCCTTTACCACGACATCGACGTGGTGGTGGATCGCCTCGTGATGAAGCGGGACATCACCCGCCGCCTCACCGACTCCATTGAAACGGCGCTTGCCTTATCCGGCGGCATTGTCCACATCGACTTGCCGCAGGAGGAGCGGCAGATGAGCTTTTCGCAGAACTACGCCTGCGAGGATTGCGGCGTTTCCATCGAGGAGCTGACACCCCGCCTGTTCTCGTTCAACAGTCCCTACGGCGCGTGTCCGAAGTGTACGGGGCTCGGCTCGCTTTTGCGGGTGAACCCCGCGCTCATCATGCCCAACCCGTCCCTGTCCATCCTCGACGGCGGCATACTCGCCTCCGGCTGGGGCAATGCCCGTGGCGACTCGATATGCCGGATGTACTATGAAGCGCTGGCGAAGAAATATCATTTCAGTCTCAGCGACCCCATACGCGACATCCCGGAGGCGGGGCTCAAGGCGCTGCTCTACGGGACGGGCGAGGAGACGCTGAAGCTGCGCTATGAGCGCGGAAACGGCTACGGCGTGTTGGAAAAGCCCTTTGAGGGCATTGTGAATAATCTCCAGCGCCGCTATGAGGAAACGCAGTCGCCCTCCGTGCGGAGCGAGCTTATGGACTGCATGAGCGAGTATGAATGTCCCGAATGTCACGGACGGCGGCTCAAAAAAGAGGTGCTGGCCGTCACGGTGGGCGGTCTCAGCATAGCGGAGTTTTGCGAGCTGTCCGTTGCGGAGGCGCTGCGCTTTGTGGACGGGCTTTCCCTGACGGGCAAGGATGCCGTCATCGCCGACCGCATTTTGAAGGAGATAAAAACCCGCCTCGGCTTCCTCACGAACGTCGGCTTGGGCTACCTCACGCTAAGCCGCGTGTCCGGCTCGCTGTCCGGCGGCGAGAGCCAGCGTATTCGCTTGGCGACCCAGATCGGCGCGTCGCTCATGGGCGTTCTCTACATTCTGGACGAGCCGAGCATCGGTCTGCACCAGCGGGACAATGAGAAGCTGCTGCGAACCCTGTGCGAGCTGCGCGACCTCGGCAATACGCTCATCGTTGTGGAGCATGACGAGGACACCATGCGGGCGGCGGACTATATCGTCGACATCGGCCCCGGTGCGGGCGTTCACGGCGGCGAGGTCGTGGCAGCCGGTACGCCGGAGGAGATCATGCAAAACGAGCGCTCCATCACCGGTCAGTATCTATCCGGACGAAAAAAAATACCCGTTCCGGCGAGCCGCAGAGCGGGCAATGGTCACTCTCTCACCATTCGCGGCGCGGCGGAGAACAATCTCAAGGGTATTGACGTGTCCTTTCCCTGCGGCGCGTTCACCTGTGTGACCGGCGTCTCCGGGAGCGGGAAGAGCTCGCTGGTGAATGAGATACTATATAAAACACTGGCGGCGGAGCTTAACCGTGTCAAGCTGCGTCCCGGCAAGTCGGACGGCATAGACGGGCTTTGCTATGTGGACAAGGTCATCAACATCGACCAAAGCCCCATCGGGCGCACACCGCGCTCCAATCCCGCGACCTATACGGGCGTATTCGGCGCGATACGCGAGCTTTTTGCCACGACGCAGGACGCACGGCTGCGAGGCTATAAGCCGGGGCGCTTCTCCTTCAATGTGCGCGGCGGGCGCTGCGAGAGCTGCGCGGGCGACGGTCTTATCAAGATAGAAATGCACTTCCTGCCGGATGTCTATGTTCCCTGCGAGGTCTGCCACGGGCGGCGCTACAACCGCGAGACGCTGGAGGTGCGCTACAAGGGCAAGAATATCGCCGAGGTGCTCGACATGACCGTGGAGGAGGCGCTCGACTTCTTCCGCAATCAGGAGCCGATACGGAACAAGCTCCAAACCCTGTACGAGGTCGGCCTTGGCTATATCCGCCTTGGACAGCCGTCCACGACCCTCTCCGGCGGCGAGGCGCAGCGTATCAAGCTCGCGACGGAGCTTTCCAAGCGCTCCACCGGCTCGACGGTCTATGTGCTTGACGAGCCGACGACGGGGCTGCATACGGCGGATGTCGTGCATTTGCTGGATATGCTGCAACGGCTGACGGAGGCGGGCAATACGGTCGTCGTTATCGAGCACAATCTGGACGTTATCAAATGCGCCGACTGGCTCATCGACCTTGGGCCGGAGGGCGGCGATCAGGGCGGCACGCTGGTCTATGCCGGTACGCCGGAGGGC
>CAVIIB010000042.1:4256-15860 GCA_963642815.1 Oscillospiraceae bacterium
AAGAAAATTCTTTAACACCATATTCAACCAACGGAAGCGAGGCTTTTTATGCAATTAACCGAAACGCTACAGTCGCTGGGGCTTGGACCGCAGCTTGTGACCTTTATTATCGCCATGCTCCCCATTTTCGAGCTGCGCGGTGCGATTCCCGTGGGCGTGTGCCTCGGTCTGCCCGTGTGGGAGGCTGCGGTGATAAGCCTTGTCGGCAATATGCTGCCGACACCGTTCATCATTGCCTTCGTGCGCGTGGTGTTCAACTGGATACGCGCCCATGTCCGCTGGCTTTCGGGTCTGGTCGACCACATGGAGACCAAGGCGGAGAAAAACCGCGAGAAGATCATGCGCGGCGTGTTCTGGGGGCTGCTCGTCTTTGTCGCCATCCCGCTGCCGGGAACGGGCGCGTGGACGGGCGCGGGTATTGCGGCGCTGCTCGACATCCGTATGTCGCGGGCGCTGCCGGCCATTCTGGTCGGGGTGCTTATCGCGGGCGTTATCGTAAGCCTTGCGACCGCCGGTGTGATAAAGCTCGTCGTATAAGATGGAGGAGAAAAAGCTGGAGCAGGTGGAGGGGCGCGTCGCCTCCATTCTGTATCGGAACGAGGAAAACGGCTATTGTGTGCTGCGTCTCGACGAGACGGACGGCGAGCAGTGCATTGTCGTCGGCTGCATTCCCATGGCTGCACCGGGCGAGAGCCTGACGGCATGGGGCGCATGGGTGCGCCATCCGAGCCACGGTGAGCAGTTCAAGGCCGAGTTCACCGAGCGGACAATGCCGAGCGGTGCGCAGTCCATCTATGACTACCTCGCAAGCCGCGTTATTCGCGGCATAGGTCCCGCGACGGCGGCGCTCATCGTGAGCCGCTTCGGGGACGATTCCCTCAATGTCCTGCGCGACAAGCCGGAGCTGCTGGCCGAGCTCAAGGGCATAAGCAAGAAAAAGGCGCAGGAGATCTCCAAGGAGTTTCGCCGCCAGACGGGTATGCGAAGCCTGATGGAGTTTCTGGCCTCCGCCTCGCTGCCGCCGTATCTCGCGCTGCGCGTGTACCGCTGCTACGGCGATGAGTCGCTGGATAAGCTGAAGGAGAATCCCTATCTGCTGGCGAGTGAGCACATCGGCGCGAGCTTTTCCCAAGCGGACGCACTTGCGCTCGATCTGGGCATGGAGGGCGACTCGCCGGAGCGTGTCGCGGCGGCGCTGCTCTTTGAGCTGCGCTATAACGCCGGAAACGGTCACTGCTTCATCCCGCGTGAAAAGCTCATCGGCGCGACGGCGCAGCTCATCGAGGTCGAGCCGGAGCAGGTCGCGGAGGGGCTTGCGCTACTGCTTGACTCCGGGGACGTGGTGACGGAGCAGGTGTCCAATGTCGAGGCGTGCTACCTCACGGGGCTTTACGGCGCGGAGGTATACACCGCCGAGCGCTTGGGACAGATGGCGCGACGCTCCTATGAAAGCCGTATCAGCATACCCCGCGTCATCGAGAGGATAGAGGCGGAGCAGGGGATATGCTTCGCGCCGCTCCAGCGCCAGACCTTGGAGGCCGCCGCCACCAAGCAGCTCACCGTCATCACGGGCGGTCCCGGCACGGGCAAGACGACCTCGGTACGCGCCGTGCTTGCGCTCTTTGACGCGATGGGGCTTGAAACGCTGCTGGCCGCGCCGACGGGACGGGCGGCCAAGCGCCTTGGGGAGCTTTCCGGGCGCGATGCGTCCACGATACATCGCCTCTTGGAGGCCAATTTCTCCGAGCAGACCGACACCGTGACCTTCAAGCGCGACGAGGGCGACCCGCTTGCCTGTGACGCGCTCATCGTGGACGAATGCTCCATGGTGGACATCTCGCTCATGCGGGCGCTGCTGGCCGCACTGCGACCTGACTGCCGCCTTGTGCTGGTGGGCGATGCCGACCAGCTCCCGTCCGTCGGACCGGGCAATGTGTTTCGTGACATCATCCGCAGTCACGCGGTCGAAACGGTGCGCCTCACGGAGATTTTCAGGCAGGATGAGACGAGCCGCATCGTCCTCTGTGCCCACCAGATCAACCGGGGCGAGCACCCAGACCTCCGCATGAACACGGGCGGCTTCTACTTCATGCGGCGGCGCGAGCCGGAGGCGGCGGCCAATACCGTCGTGGAGCTTTGCGCGACGCGACTGCCGCAGAACATGGGTATCCCGACGCAGGACATACAGGTGCTTTGCCCAAGCCGCAAGGGTGCCGCCGGGACGCAGACGCTCAACCGCCTGCTGCAGCAGGCGCTCAATCCGGCGGCGGTGAGCAAGGTCGAGTTCAGCTATGCCGACCGCGCCTTCCGCGAGGGCGACCGTGTGATGCAAATACGCAACGATTATGATATACTATGGCGGACGGAGACCGGCGTGGAGGGCTACGGCGTGTTCAACGGCGACATTGGCAGCATACGCTCCATCGACCTCGCCGCCGAGTCGCTTGTGGTCGATTTTGATGGTCGCCTCGCCGAATACGCCATCGAGCAGGCGGGTGAGCTTGAACACGCATGGGCGGTGACTGTCCACAAATCGCAGGGCAGCGAGTACCGCGCCGTCGTGCTGGCCACGGCGGGCGTACCGCCCCAGCTTGCGTACCGCGGGCTGCTCTACACCGCCGTCACACGGGCGGCCAAGCTGCTTGTCGTGGTGGGGGATGACGGCGTGGTCAATGCGATGACGGACAACTACCGCCGCGCCAAGCGCTATAGCGGCTTGCGCTTCCGGCTGGCCGCTGCGCAGTGAGGGCGGGACGCTGGCTGCTGGCGCTGCTGTTCCCGACGCGCTGCATTGTTTGCCGCGAGCTTCTGGACGGCGGGCGACCACGGATATGTCCTCGCTGTGCGGAGCGGCTTCCGTATACGGCAAACGGCGGAAAGCGCCACGGCGACTTCTTCTCGCTGTGCGTGTCGTCGGTCTATTATGAGAGCGCCATGCGCAAGGCCATGCACCGCTACAAGTTCGGCGGCGCGAGGGTCTATGCGACGGCGTTCGGTACGCTGCTCGCCTCGACCGTCTATGAATATCTGGACGGGCTGTATGACCTCATAAGCTGGGTGCCGCTGGACGCGGCGCGGCTTCGTCAGCGCGGCTATGACCAAGCACGGCTGCTGGCGGAGCGGGCAGCGGAGCAGCTTTGCCAAGAGTGCGCACCGCTTTTGGAGAAAAAACGCGGCGTTCGTCCGCAGTCCGGCACCGGCTCGCCGGAGCGCCGCAGGGCGAATATCGCCGGAGCGTACCGTGTGCTTGACCCGTCCGTGGTCGAGGGGAAGCGGATATTGCTCATTGACGACATTGTGACGAGCGGCGCAACGTTCTCCGAGTGCGCCAAGACGCTGCTGCTGGCGGGTGCGGAGGATGTATGCTGCGCCACGCTGGCGCGTACAAGGGATAAGTAGGAGGATTCCATATGGAGTTTTTTGAAAGAGACCTCGCCATTGATCTGGGGACAGTCTCCACACGCATATTCGTTCAGGGCAAGGGCATACGTCTGCACGAGGCAACGGTCGTCGCTGTCGACCGGCGGAACGGACGCGCCATCCGTATCGGCGAGGACGCGAAGAAAATGCTTGGCCGCACCCCGGCCAATATTGCCGCCATTCACCCCATCGCGGCGGGTGTCATCTCCGACTATGACCTCACGAGCCGTATGCTGCGCGAGTTTATCGCCCGCGTCACCTCGTTCAGCTTCTTCAAGCCGCGTGTGCTCATCCTCGTTCCCGGCAGCGTGACGGGCGTGGAGGAACGCGCCATCATCGACGCGGTGATCGAGGGCGGCGCACGCAAGGTCTATCTGCTCGAAAGCACGGTCGCCACCGCCTACGGCGCGGGTGTGGACGCGAAAAAGGCCAACGGCCACATGATCGTGGACATCGGCGGCGGCACGACGGAGATCTCCGTCATCTCGCTGGACGGCGTGGCGGCGGGCGTGTCCGTCAAGACCGCCGGAGCGAGCTTTGACGAGACCATCGTGAAATACATCCGCAAAAAGCACAGTCTCGCCATCGGCACACAGACGGCGGAGGAGCTCAAATGCCGTATCGGCGGCGTGGTGGAGAGACCGGAGGTGCTGTATGAGGAGGTGCGTGGGCGCTGCCTGCTCACAGGGCTACCGCGTACCGTGACCGTCTCGTCGAGCGAGCTTGCGGAGGCAATGGAGGAGCCGTCGGCGCTGCTGCTGGAGGCCATACGCGGCGTGTTGGAGCAGACCGCGCCGGAGCTTGTCACGGACATCTCCGAAAACGGGATTCTGATGGCGGGCGGCGGTAGCCTGCTCTACGGTCTTGACCAGCTCATCTCGGAGAAGACCGGCATTGATGCCGTGACGGTGGACGACCCGCTCAACTGCAATATCTACGGCGCGGGGCTTGTGCTGCGCGACCTTGACGATATGTCGGACGGCATGATAAATCTTGCCCGCCGGAAACAAATGAAGGCTTGACGCATAGACATTATAAAAACCCGCAATCTATCCCTGCACAGCGAACACATATCCTGCGATCAAAGGAGCAAATATGTCTGATAATAAAAGAGGTCAAAACTTTTTCCACGGAGCTGCGATATACACCGTCGGTATCATCATCGTCAAGATTCTCGGCGCTATCTATAAAATGCCGCTGGGCAATCTCCTCGGCGACGACGGCTTTACCCATTTTGACGTGACCTACAAGATATACAACGTCTTCCTCACCATCTCCACGGCGGGCTTCCCCGTCGCCATGAGCCGCCTCATCTCCGAGTCGGAGACGGTCAATCGCGAGCGGCAGGTCAGCCGCGTGTTCCATGTCGGTATCCTGACCTTCCTCGGTCTCGGCGCATTCGGCACGATTATCATGCTGCTTTTTCCGGCGGAGCTTGCAAGCTGGATGGGCGATGTGCAGGCGACCCAATGCCTCTTTGTCATGGCACCCTCGGTGGTGCTTGTCTGCGTGACGGCGGCCTACCGCGGCTACGCACAGGGCCACGCCGACATGATACCGACCACTGTATCACAGGTCATCGAGACGGGCGTAAAGGTCGTGGTCGGCCTCTCCTGCGCCGCCATTCTCCATTCGATGGGGCAGAGCGTGGCGATATGCGCCGCCGGTGCGATTCTTGGCACTACGGTGAGCTCGCTCGCCGCCATGGTGTATATGCAGATCAAAATCCACCGCCGCTACCGCGTTGACCCCACGGAGGCAGAGGCAAACGATGTGCCGGACTCCAAGCGGAAGATCTTTTGGGATCTGCTGC
Organism: Oscillospiraceae bacterium; assembly: GCA_963642815.1. Taxonomy (GTDB): domain Bacteria; phylum Bacillota; class Clostridia; order Oscillospirales; family Oscillospiraceae; genus CAJOIG01. Next base: position 9,490 of record CAVIIB010000042.1, read on the forward strand.
GTATCGGCATTCCCATCACCATCTCCACCTCCATTATGAGCCTTATCCAGCTCGCCGACTCCAAGATAACCCTAAGCCAGCTTCAAAACGCCGCCGGCTATACCGCGAGCGCGGCCTATGTCCTAAACGGCGTGTACGCGAAGGCGATGACGATATACAACGTCCCGTCCGCCTTTGTCGTGCCCTTCGTCTCCACCGTCGTTCCGGCCATCTCCGCCGCCCGCGTGAAGAACGACCGGCTCGGCGCTTGCGACATTGCGGAGGGCGCTATGCGCCTCTGTACGCTGATATGTCTGCCGATGGCGGTCGGTATGGCGGTGCTGGCAAAGCCCTGCATGGACGTTATCTACCCCAACAGCGCGAGCCAAGGCGCGGTGCTGCTCTGTGAGCTCGGTATCACCTGCTATTTCATGGCGATGAGCCTTATGACGAACGCCATCCTGCCCGCCAACGGCAACGAGAGGCTGCCGCTCATCTCCATCTCGCTCGGCGCTATCACCAAAGTCGTCGTGACCTATGTCCTCGTCGGCAACCCGAACATCAACGTCTACGGCGCACCCATCGGCACGAGCTGCTGCTATCTTGTGATGTTGACGGTCAACCTCATCTTCATGGCAAGGCGCATGGCGCGACCCATGAATCTTGGTCGTATCTTCCTGCGCACGGCGCTAAGCTGCACCGTTATGGGCGTGGCGGCGTGGGCGGTGTGGTCGCTGCTCGACTCGCTCATGGCGAGTGCGCTCATCCCGCTGGCGGCGGGTGTTCTCGTCGGTGTGGGTGTCTATGCGGTGATGATCATTGTGACCCGCGCCGTCACAATGGAGGATATGAAGCTCATCCCCAAGGGCGAAAAGCTGGGACGGCTGCTCCATATCAGGTGACATAACGCCGCAAACCGTTGGAAAATCAAGAATTTTTGAAAAAAACTATTGCAACGAGAGAGATACTATGGTAAATTTTCAAAGCAAAGAAAAGTACGACATCAACGACTATCGTCGGCTCATGGAGCTGCTGCGCGGCGAGGGCGGCTGTCCTTGGGACGCGGCGCAGACGCATGAGAGCATCCGCCGCAATATGCTGGAGGAGGCATATGAGGCCGTCGCCGCCATTGACAGCGGCGATATGGACAACCTCTGTGAGGAGCTGGGCGACCTGCAAATGCAGGTGCTCTTTCATGCCCGCATGGAGGAGGAAAAGGGCGGCTTTAACTTCGACGATGTGTGCGACGCTGCCTGCCGAAAGCTCCTGTTCCGCCACCCCCATGTTTTTGGTGAAAGCACCGCCGCGAACGCGGAGGAGGCGCTCGCCTCGTGGGACAGCATGAAGCGCCGCGAAAAGGGACAGAAAACCACCTCCAAGGCCATGAGCGACGTGGCGGAGACGCTTCCGGCGCTGTGGCGGGCGGAGAAGATACAGAAAAAGGCGGCTAAGGTCGGCTTTGACTGGCCGGACTTCCACGGTGCGCGTGAGAAGATAGGCGAGGAGCTTGCCGAGCTGGACGAGGCCATGCAAAGCGGCGAGAATATTGCCGGGGAGCTGGGTGACCTGCTGGCGGCCTGTGTGAATCTGGCGCGTTTTCTCGAGGTCGACCCCGAACAGGCGCTGCACGGCTCCTGTGACCGCTTCGTGTCCCGCTTTACGCGGATGGAGGAGCTTGCCGCCGCGAGCGGCACGGCGCTGGAGGCGCTCTCCCTTGATGAGCAGGACAAGCTCTGGGAGCAGGCCAAGCGCGAGCAGCGCGAATAACACAAACCCCATTTGCAAATTGCAAATCCAATTTTACACGGCGGCGTAAGCGCCGCCAAACAGGAGGAAAAAACCATGAACAAAGCAGAACTGATCGCGGAGGTCGCAAAGCAGACGAGCCTCTCCAAGAAGGACAGCGAGAAGGCAGTCAACGCCGCTCTCGACAGCATTGTCGCAGCGCTCAAGGACGGCGACAAGGTGCAGCTCGTCGGCTTCGGCTCCTTTGAGGTGAAGAAGCGTGGTCCGCGTCTTGGCCGCAACCCCAAGACCAAGGAGGAGATCCAGATCGCCGCGACGAGCGTTCCGGCCTTCAAGCCCGGTAAGCTGCTGAAGGATGCGGTCGCCGAATAAATACAGACAAGGACGGCGTGAGGCAGCTCACGCCGCCCTGCCTTTACGGGAGGAAAAACCATGCGTCTCGACAAATATCTGAAAATATCGCGGCTCATCAAGCGCCGTACCGTGGCGAACGAGGCCTGTGACGGCGGACGTGTCATGGTCAACGGAACGGTGGCCAAGGCCTCGCGGGAGGTCAAGCCCGGCGACCGTATCGAGATACGCTTCGGCGCGAACCACACCTGCGTCGAGGTGCTGTCGGTGGCGGAAAATGTATCCAAATCTGACGCACCGGCCATGTATCGCGAGCTTTGAATTTTTTCGACAATATTCGCGTTTATTCGCCGCTTTTTTGTATATTCATTGTTCAAAACTCTGTTGGAACTGTGTAAAACCTTGATAAATCTACACTTTTACCGGGCGGCGGGACTGCATATTCAAAAGGCGTGAATAATTCGTTCATAATGTGGACAATGCCTCCATATCCATGTAGATATGGGGGTGTTTTTTATGAAAAAGCTCATCATAGCGGTGCTGGTCTGCTGCCTGCTCGTCTCACCGGCGCTGGCGGTGGAATGTCTGCGGGACGACGATATGGCGATAGCCGCGTCCTCGGCTGTGTTAATGGAGTGCGAGACGGGGACGCTGCTGTACGAAAAGGACGCGCACACGCGGCGACCTCCGGCGAGCGTCACCAAGGTCATGACAATGCTGCTCGTCATGGAGGCGATAGAGGACGGTACGCTGCGCTATGATACGCAGGTCACGGCGTCAGCCCGTGCCGCGTCCATGGGCGGCAGCCAGATATGGCTGGAGGAGGGCGAGCGCATGAGTGTGGACGAAATGCTCAAATGCGTGGCCGTTGTGAGCGCCAATGACTGTGCGGTCGCGCTGGCGGAGCAGCTTGCGGGGACGGAGGATGCCTTTGTGCGCCGGATGAACGAGCGGGCGCAAGAGCTTGGCATGACCGATACGCACTTTACGAACTGCACCGGCCTTTTTGACAGCGATGCCCACTATACCAGCGCCTATGACATCGCGCTTATGAGCCGCGAGCTTATGAAGCATGAGGATATTAAGAAATACACGACGATATGGATGGACACGGCGCGGAACGGGGAATTCGGGCTCTCAAACACCAACAAGCTCATCTACTACTACGAGGGCGCGACGGGACTGAAAACGGGCTTCACCCAAGCAGCCATGTACTGCCTTGCGGCGACGGCGGAGCGGGACGGCGTGGCATATGTCGCGGTGGTGCTGCACGCACCGTCGAGCGCGGAGCGCTTTGAGGACGCGAAAACGCTGTTAAGCTACGGCTTTGCCAATTTTGAGCTGCTGTCCCTGCGACCAAGGCTGGCGCTGGCGGCGCTGCCCGTCGAGCTGGGCGCGGCGGATGCCGTATCGCTCGCCTATCAGGGCAGCGAGGCGCTGCTGGTGGAAAAGGGCGGCGCTTCCGAGCCGGAGTTTTCCTTTGAGCTGCCGGAGAGCGTCAAGGCGCCCATCAGCGCCGGACAGCAGCTCGGCATGATGACGGTGAGCCGCGACGGGGCGGCAATTGCCAAAATACCCCTCTGCGCCGACAACGATGTTGACCGCCGGAGCTTTGGGCAGACCTTTCTTATTTGTCTGCGTGCCTTGTTTGGGGTCGAATGAGGGACATACGCTCCATTTTGCGGCGAAAATATGCGCCTAAAAAGCCTCTGCGCCCCACCGTGGACACAAAAGGCTTGAAACTGTCCCAAAACGGCGTTATAATGGCATCAATATAATGTAGCAATGCATGGAGGCACGAGCATGGTAAAGGTGGACATCTCCGGCGCACTTGGCTTCATGGACGCGGCGGGGCCGGATTTTGCCGGCGCGGCGCTGGCGCACCGTGCGCTTCAGGAGGGGACATGGGCCGGCGCGGAATTTACCGGCTGGCGAAGCCTACCCCGCCGGGTGCAGGGCGACGAGCTGAAGCATATCCTTGCCGCCGCCGAGCGCATACGCGATACGAGCGAGGTGCTGGTGGTCGTCGGTATCGGCGGGAGCTATCTGGGCGCTCGCGCCGGTGTCGAGCTGCTGCGCCCCAAGGGCGGGGTGGAGCTGATCTTTGCCGGAACGGGGCTGTCTCCCGACGCGCTGCATGACACGCTTGACCGCCTTGGTGAGCGGGACTTTTCCGTCAACGTCGTCTCCAAGTCGGGCACAACGCTGGAAAGCGCCGTCGCGTTCCGTATCTTCCGTGGTCTTTTGGAGCAGAAATACGGCGCGGCTGCCAAGCGCCGTATCTATGCCACGACGGACGCGGAGCGCGGTGTGCTCAAGAGCCTTGCCGACGCCGAGGGCTATGAGTGCTTCGTCGTGCCGGACGATGTGGGCGGGCGTTATAGCGTCCTGTCCGCCGTCGGGCTGCTTCCGCTGGCGGCAGCCGGGGTCGATGTGCGCACACTCGTCAACGCGGCGGCGCAGAGTATGTACGACCTCGAAAAGCTGAGCGCCGACAATCCCGCGTGGCAGTATGCGGCGGCGCGGAACGCACTGTACGCCAAGGGCAAGACCATCGAGCTGCTGGCGAGCTATGAGCCCTCGTTCCGATATTTCGGCGAGTGGTGGAAGCAGCTTTACGGCGAGTCCGAGGGCAAAAACGGCGTGGGCATTTTCCCGGCCTACGTCGAGTATAACGCCGATCTCCACTCGATGGGGCAGTATATACAGGACGGTCCGCGGACGCTGCTGGAAACGGTCGTCCGCTTCGAGAGGTCACGCCGCGACTATGACATCCCCTTTGTGCTGGGCGATCAGGACAAGCTCAATTATCTCGCCGGACGCAGCCTCTCCGATGTGATGGAGGTGGCGCGGCAGGCGGTGAGAAGCGCCCACCTCAGCGGCGGCGTCCCGAACATCGGCGTGAGCGTCGCTCTGCGGGATGAGGAGGGCTTCGCCGACCTCGTCTGCTTCTTTGAGATGGCCTGCGCCATCAGCGGCTATATGCTCGGTGTCAACCCCTTTGACCAGCCGGGTGTGGAGGCGTATAAGAGCAATATGTTCCGTATGCTCGAAAGACCGTAAAATTCCTGTTGAAGTCCGTGTGCAATAATGCTAAAATAGACCTAGCCCCGGATAGAGAACAACGATAACGAAGGAGCGTGGTAATCTTGGTTAGGCTTATCATGGGAAATAGTGGTTCCGGAAAGACAAAGACACTGTTGGATCTGGTGCGGAAGGCCGTTGATGAGGAGCATGGCGACGTGGTCGTCATCGAAGCGAAGAAGGCTCTCACCTACGACATCCCCTATCAGGCGCGTCTCATCCATGCGGAGGAGTTTGCCATCGGCTCGCCAGAGCTTTTGCGCGGTTTTCTCAGCGGCCTTGCCGCCGGCAACTATGACATCACCCATGTTTTTCTTGACAGCCTTTTCAAGATCGTCGGCGATTGTCCGGCGGAGCAGCTTGCGCCGCTGCTGAAATGGATGGATGAGTTCGGCGAAAAGGAGAACATCACCATCACCCTGACGGCCTCCGCCTCCCCCGAAAACTACGGCGAGGCAGTCACCAAGTACCTCTTTAACCCCTAAGACCAGAATGGCTCCGCACCCTTCCGTGCGGAGCCATTTTTGTATCAGCGGTTGAGGAGCCAGATGGCGCGGTTGAGCAGGGCGGCGAAGGTACACCAGAGCGCGTAGGGGAGCTGCAAATACCCCGCGAGCGGGTCAATGCGCCGAAACGCGAGCAGCATCCAGATAACCAGCGCTTCGAGCAGCAGCAGCCACCAAAACGCGAGCCCGTATGCGCCCAGCCCAAAGAAAAACAGCGTCCAGAGAAAATTCGCGGCAAGCTGCGCGGCAAACAAAAGTGCGACCTGCCGCCGTGCTTCTGCGCCCGTGCGCCACACGCGAGCCATGCCCACGCCCATGAGGATATAGAGCAGCGTCCAGACAATGGGGAATAAGACGGACGGCGGCGTATACGGCGGCTTGAGCGCAAGCGCATAGCGGGGCATACCGTCCCGCGTGATAAGCGAGCCAAGCCCGCCGACGGCGAGCGCCGCACCAATACAGAGGGCATAGGTTCGCCATGCTTTCCCTTTCATAACATCACCACTCCATAGTATGACGCACACCCGCCGCAATATGCAAAAACGCCCCGTCCATCGGACGGGGCATAGCTGCGTTCCCAAGGCTCCCCTGAAAGGGGAGCTGGCTCGGCGTAGCCGAGACTGAGGGGTTTCTCTCGGAGTTTATGCAAACTTCCAGAAAACCCCTCCACCGCTTGCGCGGTCCCCCTCCCCTTTCAGGGGAGGC
>CAVIIB010000043.1:0-15356 GCA_963642815.1 Oscillospiraceae bacterium
GACCTTGGTCTTGTTGTTGCAGCCCTCGGTGAAGCCGTTGGAGTAGGGATAGCGGTCAGCGATGATCTTCGCATGGGGGAAGCAGCTCTTCGCTACGCTGCGGAACAGCGAGCTCATATCCATCACGACAAACTCCACTTTCCGCCGCTCCTCCCGCGAAAATTGCAGGAAATAGCGGGTCAAATCCGCTGCTTTGCGTATCGGCAGTATATCAAGGGGGATGTGCTGCTCGGCATCCGCAACGATGATCTGAAAGCGCTCGCCGCCTCCAATCCGAGCAGTTTTGATGTATTATCTTTCATAGAGCATATGCAGTCCTTTCTGATGGGTGTAGCAACTTCATTCTAACAGGTTCTGCCTCTATGCTCTACCTTTTTTATTTCCCAAGATACAAAAACGTTGGGCGCAGACCACCTGATGGGGGTGGTTGCCCCAACAGTTATTATAGAACCTGTTTTTTTATGCCGTGATGAGTGCGGCAAGCCTATCAATCCTCGTCCATTGCGTAGTATGCGCCGCTGTCGTGGCGGCGTATTTCGCGCTTTTCGTAGTAGCCGATGAGCGTCCCGCTCTCGTCGCGCAGGGCTATCATATAGACATCGGCGTCCTCCGCCTCGTTGCGGTAGGTGAAGACGCGGTTATTCTCCGCGCTCCGCCCAAACCAGTCGAGCACCCGCTCGATCGCCGCATTCGAGGCCGCATTGTGGCAGGCGAGCAAGCTCCGCCCGACCAGCGCCGCGCCGCCGCGCTTGGCATAGCGCCGCTCGGCCACGGGGTTCATATAGATGATGGTGTGCGCCGTGTCGCAGATCACGATGGGCTCAACATCCTGATCGACAAGGCTTTTGAAATACTGTGCATACTTCATGTTTATTCTCGATCCTTGTTATCCGCGTCGGTGACGAAGCCGCCGCCGAGAAGTCGTCCGTTTGCGTCGTACAGCGCCGCCGCCTGTCCCGGTGCGGGCGCCCGCACCGGCGTGGCGCAGTGCAGCACCGCGCCGCCGTCCGCCGTCAGCTCCACCCGGCAGGGTGTCGGCGCTGCGCGGGTATGGCGCGTTCGCACCGCCGCGTCCAGCGTCCCCGCCTCCGGCGGGATAAGCCACGACAGCGAGCGCACAAGCACGCGCCGCTTCCAGAGCGCCGGCTCATCCACCAAGTACACGCGCCGCGTTGCCGCCTCGATACGCCCGACATAGACCTTTTTCCCAAGCGCCACACCCAGATTGCGGTGCTGACCGATGGTACAGCGGGAAATGCCCCTATGCTGCCCGACACAGCGACCGGCGTACCAGTATTCTCCCGGCTCATCCGTGTCGCCTCTCGCGTCAAGCCACGCGGCGTAGTCGTTATTGGGGATGAAGCATATCTCCATGCTGTCCCGCTTCTTGGCCGCCGGAAGCGCGAGGGAGGCCGCGAGCGCCCGCACCTCGTTTTTCTCATACGCGCCGAGTGGCAGCAGCAGCCGCGCCGCCTGTCCCGGCGTGATACGGCAAAGCATATAGCTCTGGTCATTCGCGTCCCGTCCGCGATACAGACCGTCCGCCCCACGGCGGACGTAGTGCCCGGTGGCAATATAACGTGCGCCGTGTGCATCGGCAAAGCGCTCCAGCGCCGCCATCTTGACGCTCGGATTGCAGAGCACACAGGGATTCGGCGTCTCGCCGCGCAGATAGGCCGCCGCAAAGGGCGCACACACGCAATTCTCCATCGCGCCGCGCACATCCTCGACCGTAAGCTCTATCCCAGCCCGTGCAGCGGCGACCTCCGCCGCCTCACGCCCGCCGGGTGCGCCGTTTTCCAGATACAGCGCCAGAACATGATAATCACGCTTCAAAAGCTCCGCCGACACGGAGGAATCCACGCCGCCGGACAGCCCCAATACTACCGTTTCCATTCCTTCTTCTCCACCCATATCATCAGTGCCGTAAGGTCCGCCGGGGAAACGCCGGATATGCGTCCGGCACGTCCGAAGCTCTCCGGCCTTATATGCGCCAGCTTCTGGCGCGCCTCGGTGCGCAGACCCTGCACCGCCTCATAGTCGATGTCCGGCGGGATACGCCTGTCCTCCATGCGGCGGAACTCCGCGAGCTCCCGCTCCTGCCGCCGGATGTACCCGGCGTATTTGACGCATATCTCCACCTCGCGCCGCACGTCACGCGGCAACGCCGGACGCTCAGGGTCAAGCGACGCAAGCGAGTCGTAGCTCTTCTCCGGCCTTTTCAGCAGCTCGTAGAGCCTCGTATGCTCCAAGCGCTCGATCTCCCGCCGCACCGCCGCGTATTTCTCCTCCGTGCGGCGGTACTGTTCCTCAGACACAAGCCCCAGCGCATAGCCCAGCGGGGTCAGGCGCTCGTCGGCGTTATCCTGCCGCTGCACAAGGCGGTATTCGCTCCGCGAGGTCATCATGCGGTACGGCTCCTCCGTGCCCTTGGTGACGAGGTCGTCGATGAGAGCACCGATATAGCCTTGGTCGCGGCGCAGGATGAACGGCTCTTGTCCCCGCACATGGCGGGCGGCGTTGATACCGGCGATGAGACCCTGTGCCGCCGCCTCCTCATAGCCGGACGACCCGTTGAACTGTCCCGCGCCATATAGCCCCGCGATTTTCTTTGTCTCTAAGCTCGGATAAAGCTCCGTCGGGTCAACGCAGTCGTATTCGATGGCATAGGCCGCACGGGTCAGCTCCGCCCTTTCCAGCCCCGCGATGGTGCGCAGCGCCCGCTCCTGCACGTCCTCCGGCAAGGAGGAGGAAAAGCCCTGCACATAAAGCTCCCGCGTGTCAAGCCCCATCGGCTCGATGAACAGCGGGTGGCGCTGCTTGTCCGGGAAGGTCACGATCTTCGTCTCGATGGACGGGCAGTAGCGCGGTCCAACGCCGGATATTGTCCCGTTGTAAAGCGGGCTGCGGTCAAGGCTCTCGCGGAGAATGCGGTGCGTCTCCTCGTTGGTGTAGGTGAGGTAGCAAACGGCGCGATTCTCCGGCGGCGTCTCCGTCGAGTATGAGAACGGCTCGGCCTCGCTGTCGCCGTTTTGCAGCTCCATGCGCGAGAAATCGACCGTGCGGGCGTTGATACGCGGCGGCGTACCCGTCTTGAAGCGGCGCATGGCGAGCCCCAGCTCGCCCAACCGCAGACCAAGCGCATTGGCCGCCGCCATATTGTCAGGCCCAGACTCGCGCACGCACTCGCCCGTGATGGTGCGCCCGCGCAGGTATGTTCCGGAGGCGACGACGACTGCCGACACGCGCCACACCGCGCCCTTGTCCGTCGTGACGGAGACGATATGACCGTCCTCCACGCCGATGTCCACGATCTCCGCCTGCTTCACACGCAGGTTCTCCTGCTCCTCCAGCGTCCGCTTCATCACGGCCTGATACAGCCGCCTGTCCGCCTGTGCCCGCAGGGAGCGCACCGCCGCGCCCTTGCCCGTGTTGAGCATACGGTATTGGATACAGGCCTTATCCGCCGCCTTGCCCATCTCGCCGCCGAGTGCGTCAAGCTCCCGCACAAGCTGTCCCTTGCCCGTGCCGCCGATGGCCGGGTTGCAGGGCATATTGCCCACCATATCAAGGCTTAGCGTAAAGCAGACCGTGTCGCAGCCAAGCCTCGCGGCGGCCAGCGCCGCCTCTATGCCGGCGTGTCCCGCGCCGATTACCGCCACCTCGCACTGTCCCGCTTCGTAATATTGCAAGGCACTCGCCTCCCTGTTACTATCCTATCTTCTCCAAATACAACGCCCATGCCGCGTCCTCCCACTGGGAGGCGTCGTCCAGCCCGTTGGCGTGTGCCGTCGCCGTCAGGTCGAGCAGCCCGTAGCTCACCTTGGTGAACGTAAAGCCGCCGTCCTCCATCGTGCCGGAGAAGGTCAGCATGGCGGACATCGCCGCGCCGTTTACCGTGCCGGACACCTGCGTCTTATAGCTGACGTTCCCATTGCTCTTGACGGTCAAGACGCTGCCGTCCGTCGCCTCATACGTCCCGGCACGCAGCGGCACAGCCGTGGGCGCGGGTGTGGGTGTGGGTATCGGCGTCGGCACGGGTGTTGGTATGGGTGTGGGTATGGGTGTGGGAGCAGCCGTCGGCATGGGCGTTGCCGTGGCGTATATCTCGCCGCTTGCAGCGCCCGACGGCTCGCCGGACGGGGCGGGACGCAGCTCCATCGAGACCTCGCCGCTCGCGGGCGCAGCCGTGACCGCCGCGACGCTCTCCGTCTCCGCCGTTTTTTGATTCCCACAGGCCGCAAGCGCCGTCAGCAGCGCCGCCGCGCCAAGGATAGCGATAAGCCGTTTCATTGCCGTTTCCCGCCTTTTTTCGTGATTTGTCCCATTATAGCACAGCTATCGGGGAAAATATATAAACAGAACGCCTGTTTTTTGTGCTGTCAGACGGCGTTCCCCGCTTGATTTTTCACAAAGCCTGTACTATAATTTGTATTGAGTGTATACCCTTGTTCAATAATCGCCCCCTTGGGGCCTAAGAAAAATGGAGGTTATTACAATGAAAGACATCTATCTTGTCAATTGCTGCCGCACCGCTGTCGGCTCGATGGGCGGCTCCCTCAAGGACATCCCCGCTCCCAAGCTGGGCGGCATCGTCATCAAGGAAGCGCTGAAGCGTGCCGGTGTCGACCCCGCCAACCTCGACGAGGTCATCATGGGCAACGTCCTGACCGCCGCTCTTGGTCAGAACCCCGCCCGTCAGGCCGCTGTTGAGGCCGGTGTCCCCGTGGCCGTCCCCTGCTTCACCGTCGGCATGGTCTGCGGCTCCGGCATGAAGGCCGTCATCGAGGCCGGTCGCGCCATCGCCTGCGGCGACGCCGAGCTGGTCGTCGCCGGTGGTATGGAGAATATGTCCGCCGCCCCCTATGCGCTGCCCGATATGCGCTATGGCAAGAAGATGGACGTTTCCATGGGAACGAAGGGCTTGGTCGACACCATGGTCAAGGACGGTCTCTGGGATGCCTTTAACAACTACCACATGGGCACCACCGCCGAGAACATCTGCGACATCTGGGGCATCACCCGCGAGGATCTTGACGACTTCGCCTACAGCAGCCAGATGAAGTGCAAGGCCGCCATGGAAGCCGGTCGCTTCGATGATGAGATCGTCGCCGTCCCCGTGAAGGTCAAGAAGGAGATCGTTGACTTCAAGGTCGACGAGTTCCCCCAGAAGAACCCCGACCGTGAGAAGATGGGTCGTCTCAAGGGCGCGTTCCGTCTCTCCGACGACAACAAGTTCGAGGCCGACGGCGGCTCTGTGGTCGACACCTTTGGTGCGACTGCCTGCCGTAAGGTCGAGAACGACGGCTCTCTGCGCGTGACCGCCGGTAACGCCTCCGGCATCAACGACGGCGCTGCCGCCATCGTCCTCGCCTCCGAGGAAGCCGTGAAGAAATACAACCTCAAGCCCATGGCCAAGCTGACCGGCTGGGGACAGGGCGGCGTCGACCCCAAGATCATGGGCACCGGCCCGGTCGCCGCGACCAAGAACCTCATGGCCAAGACCGGCCTCACCGTCGCCGACTTCGACCTCATCGAGGCGAACGAGGCCTTTGCCGCCCAGTCCATCGCTGTGGCGCGTGAGCTTGGCTTCGACATGAACAAGGTCAATGTGAACGGCGGCGCTATCTCCATCGGCCACCCCGTCGGCTGCTCCGGCGCCCGTATCATCGTGACCCTCATCCACGAGCTGCTGAAGCGTCCCGACGCGAAGAAGGGTCTTGCCACCCTCTGCATCGGCGGCGGCCTCGGCGTTGCCACCAGCTGGGAAAAGGTCTGATATCGTCCCATCAAGGGCGCGTTTCGACGCGCCCTTTCCCCGATTCCCTCTGGTTAAACAAATGACAGACCCGTTAAAGCTCTGTCACTATGTCATCACAGCAAAATCATCATATATAGGAGGAAATGCACCTTGGCTGAAATCATCACTGTGCAGCAGGCTGTCGATCTCATCCCCGACGGCGCAACACTCATGATCGGCAACTTCGTCGGCTGCGGAAACCCCCACCACCTTTTGCACGCGCTTGCCCAGAGCGGCAAGGGCAACTTCCACACCATCCACAACGACTCATCCATGATCATGAGCCCGCGTGGTACGGCGGACGGAAGCGAGTACTACGGCCTTGCGGAGCTTATCCACAACGGCCAGATCGTCCACTACACCGGCTCGCACCTCGGCACGAACTCCGAGGCCACGGCGCTTTGGCGCGAGGGAAAGCTCGGCGTTGACCTCGTTCCGCAAGGAAGCCTCGCCGAAATGATCCGCGCCGGTGGCTCCGGCCTTGGCGGTGTCCTCACGCCGACCGGCGTTGGCACGGAGGTCGAGGAAAGCCCCTATGTTGACCGCAAGGTCATCATCGAAAACAAGGAATACCTGCTTATGAAGCCTCTACACGCGGACATCGCGCTGCTGGAGGCCTACAAGGTTGACAAAGCGGGCAACATCTGGTATAAGGGAACACAGCGCAACTTTGCCCCGCTGATGGCTCTGGCCGCCGACATCGTGATGGTCGAGGCCGAAAACTTGGTCGAGATCGGCGAGATCGAGCCGGAGAACGTACACACACCCGGCGTACTCGTCAAGTATATCATCGTCAGGGAGGGCAAATAAAATGGAAAAAGAACGGATTAAACCCTTTATCGCCCGCCGCGTCGCCATGGAGTTTAAGGACGGCTGGGTCGTCAATCTCGGTATCGGTCTGCCCACGCTCTGCACGAGCTTCCTGCCGGAGGGTGTTCACGTCACCGTCCACTCCGAGGTCGGAATCATCGGACAGGGCGCGACCCCGGACGAGACAAACCGCGACTGGCTTCACGTCGTGGATGCCGGCGGCTGGCCCGCGAGCTGCAACAAGGGCGGCTCGTTCACCGACTCCGCCACCAACTTCTGCCTCATCCGCGGCGGCCACGTTGACGCGGTCGTGCTCGGCGGTCTTGAGGTCGATGAGCATGGCAGCCTCTCCAACTGGAAGATACCCGGCAAGATGATGCCCGGCATGGGCGGCTCGATGGATCTGCTTGTCGGCGCGAGGAACGTCATCGTCGCCATGGAGCACACCTCCAAGGGCAACGTGAAGATCCTCAAGCAGTGCAAGCTCCCCTACACCGCCGTGCATTGCGTCCACCTCATCGTCACGGAGATGTGCGTCATCGAGGTAACGGACGAGGGGCTTGTCCTGCGGGAATTCAACCCGGAGCTCGGCACTGCCGAGGAGGCCATCGAGGCCATCCAAGCCGTGACCGAGCCGACGCTCATCATCCCGCCGGATCTCAAGGCCATGCCGTAACGACGCATTTGTGACCCCCTGCTGCGCCCGTTCTTTTCACGGAATAGGCGCAGCTTCATTTTTTCGCAAAGGAAAGGAGTTCTTTGTATGGAACGGGACAAACTCAAAACACAGGACATCCTTGTGCTGGCACTGGCCGTCGTGACGATCATTGTGTGTCTGCTCGTGGTGATACCGAGCTTCTCCCAGCGCAACGACATGAGCGCCCTCGTCACCGCAGCGCCCGCAACGCCCGCGCCGACGACCGAGCCGACACCAGAGCCGACAGCCGAGCCGACACCTGAGCCAACGCCGGAGCCTGACCTCAATGAGGAGGCAAGCCGCGCCATGCTCGACGATATGACCACGGAGGAAAAGCTCTGGCAGCTCTTCCTTGCCACGCCGGAATCCGTGGCGGGCGTTGACCTTGTCACCATCAGCGGCGACGGAATGCAGGCCGGTCTCGAAAGCCAGCCTGTGGGCGGTCTGGTATACGCCAACGACAACATCGAGGACGAGACCCAGCTTCAAGAAATGCTCACCGGGGCGCAGGAGCGCTCGCGCACGGCGCTGTTCCTCGCCTACGACAAGAGCGCCGGAAGCTCCCACATTACACTGTCCGGCAATATGCACTCGCTCGGCTTCAACCTCGGTCTTGACGAAGGCGAGGACGGGCTTATCTATGCCGCAGCGTACAGCGACGGCATGGCGCTCGACGGACTGACCGCCGTCATCATGCCGAGCGACAGCGTGACGCTCGCCGCCGACACGGAGACGAGCGAGAGCGAATCCGGCGAGGAGGCAAGCGCTGTCCCCCTGTTCCTGTCCTACGACCATGTTGCCGGACAGCTCCGCGACACGGACGGCTTCGACGGTCTCATCCTCACGCCGCTGCTCAAGGGCGGTATCGAGGACTACACGGCGGGCGAGCTGACCGTCGGCGCACTGGCGGCGGGCTGCGACATCATCTGTGCGCCGGATGACCTTGCCGGAGCGGCACAGGCCGTACTCGATGCCATCAACAGTGGCGAGCTTTCGATCTCCCGCATAAACGAGAGCGTCCAGCGTATCCTGCTCGCCAAGCTGGAGGCCGGTATCCTCCAGCCGGAGACGGCAGAGACGGATGAGACGACCGAGACAGCCACCGAAACGCAGACCCTAGAGCAAAGCACCCGCAGCTAACACCACAACAAATCGCCCCGCAGCGACTGCTGCGGGGCATAAGCTACATTTTGGGAGGCGTGGAATGGATCGAGATTTGACAAAGGGACCCGTTATCAAGTCCATGCTGCTGTTTGCCGTTCCGCTCATTTTGGGCGACCTGCTACAACAGTGCTACAACATCGCCGACACGCTCATCGTTGGACGCTTTCTGGGGCGGAACGCACTGGCGGCGGTTGGCTCATCCTTTTCGCTCATGACCTTTCTGACCTCCATCCTCCTCGGCCTCTGCATGGGAAGCGGCGCACTTTTCTCCATCCGCTTCGGCCAGCGGGATGAGGCCGCACTCTGCGAGGATATATGCGCCTCGTTCTGGTTTATTGCGCTCGTGACCGTGCTGCTGAACATTCTGGCCTTTGCCGCACTTGACACGCTGCGCGTCTTTCTCCAAGTCCCCGACGAGGTATGGGGCGATATGCGGCGCTATCTGTTCATCATCTTCATGGGCATACCCGCCGTGTTCCTCTACAACTATTTCTCGTCCTATCTGCGGGCGGTCGGCAACTCCGTTGTGCCGCTCGCGTTTCTGGCCGTTTCCGCCGTGCTGAACATCGTTCTCGACCTCTGGTTTGTCCTCGGGCTGGAGCGCGGCGTGGGCGGCGCGGCGGAGGCGACGGTCATTGCCCAGTATCTCTCCGGTCTCGGCATCGCCGTCTACACATGGCGACACACGCCGCAGATACGCGCCATCGGAAGCCTCCGCTGTCTGCGACGGAAGCGCGTTGGCGAGATCGCCTCCTTCTCCCTGCTGACCTGTGTGCAGCAGTCGGTCATGAATCTCGGTATTCTCATGGTGCAGGGGCTTGTCAACAGCTTCGGCACGGCGGTCATGGCGGCCTTTGCCGCCGCCGTGAAGATAGACGCCTTTGCCTATATGCCGGTGCAGGACTTCGGCAACGCCTTTTCGACCTTCATCGCCCAGAACCACGGCGCAAGGGAGAGCGCCCGCATACGCGCCGGACTGCGCGGCGCAGTCTGCATAGCCACGCTTTTCTGTCTGACCGTCTCCGCGCTCGTCTTTGCCTTTGCCAAGCCGCTTATGACGATATTCATCGACGCTGCCGAGACGGAGATCATACGCGAGGGTGTACGCTATCTGCGCATTGAGGGCGCGTTCTACTGCGGTATCGGCTGTCTGTTCCTACTCTACGGCCTGTATCGGGCGCTGGAAAGGCCGGGCATGAGCGTTGTCCTCACCGTCATCTCCCTCGGTACACGGGTGGCGCTGGCCTATATTCTCTCCGCCATCCCCGCCATCGGCGTGGTCGGTATCTGGTGGGCAGTCCCCATCGGATGGGCACTCGCCGACCTCACCGGGCTTGTTTACTACAAAGCAAGGATCAAGCTCGTCTGAACGCCCCCGAACAGAGACTGTCAAAAACCCTTGCACCGGCGCGGCAGCGCACCCCCGTAAGGCTCCCCTGAAAGGGGAGCTGGCAGCGGCAAAGCCGCTGACTGAGGGGTTTCTCTCGTAGTCTTTGTGAACTTGATTAACCCCTCCACCGCTTCGCGGTCCCCCTCCCCTTTCAGGGGAGGCAAGGATTGGTAGTAGCTTGCGGCACTCCCTTTCGGGGGAGGCTGGGGATAGGTGGTAATCGCGGTCAACGCACTCTTTTCAATATGCAAAAAGGCGGTCACCGACTTGGTGACCGCCTTGGGTTTCTGCGTTTATCTGTTATAGCTCTTTTTCTTCGCGACCACGGTGGTGGTGACGGTGGCGCAGGTGGCGAGAAGCGCGAGGGCGACCCAGAGCGCCATGTTGCTCTCATCGCCCGTCTTGGCGACCTTATCGCCCTTGGGCTTGGTGTCGGTCGCGGTAGTCTTGCCATCGTTACCGCTATCGTCATCGCTCTTGAGCGAGCCTGCGGTCACGCTGACCTCGCCCTCAGTGTCAACAACGAGCGTCACGCCGTTTCTGCCGGCCTCATACACGGTGCTGTTGATTTTGACCTTGCCGCCCGCAGGCACGGTCACAGTGTCCTTGCCATCTTCGGGCATTACGGCGGTCACAAGGATCTCATCGTTGCCGGAGTTCGCCGGATTCTCGATGCGCTGACCGCTGCCGCCGCCGAGGACGGCGTTGCCGTCCGTGAGGGTGGCGCTGCCGCTCGTGATGAAGATACTATTGTTTTCTTCAAAGTCCAAGGTAAACAGCGCATCATCCGTCCCGGCGGTGAAGGTAATGGTCTTATTATTGCTCGTGTATGTGAAGCTGTCGCCCTTTTTGGCGAACTCCACGGTGGCGAAACTGTCGTTCACATAATCCACGGTCGTCACGTTCTTATTCGTCTTGGACACGACGATGACCGGGGCATCGTCTCCGCCGCCGATCGCCATCGCAACGTCATTGGCAAGGCCGCCGGGAACAGCCGCCTTCTCACCGGCCTTCGCCAGCTTGCCGCCGTTCAGCGGGAAGCTGCTGCTGCCATCCGTCAGAGGCGTGTAGGTCACACCGTTGATGGTGACGCGAGCCGCGACATGGAGCATAGCGTTCTCGTCGATCCCAAGCATAAGAGAATTTTCATCGTCGGGATTTTCAATCTCGTTCTCATCGATCGTGACCTTGCCGCTTTCGGGGATGAACGCGGTATTCCCGTTGCTGCTGACGCTGACGAGAACATAACCGCCGTTCTCGCCCTTGTTGGTGATGGGGAGAGAGCCGATTTGGATACCCGCGTCCTTGGCGAGCCCAACAGAGCCGCTGGTGAGCGTATTGCCGCCATCCTTGGCGACTTCGATTATGGTTTCTTTTGCAGCAGTATACTCAACGCTGTCGATTGTCACCTTGCCGTTGATGGTGCTGGACATGGTTACGGTATCCTTGTCCTCACCGACCGTGACGGTGATGGTATCGTTGCTGGAGTTGACAGGATTCGTGATGGTCTTGCCGCTGCCGCCGCCGACAATGGAATCACCGTCAGCCAGCGAAGCGCTGCCGCTCGTGAGGGTGACGCTGCCGTCCGCGCCGATGGTGAACTCCGCGCCGTTGGAGGCCGCGGTATAGGTCGCTTCACCCACGCTGAAGGTCTCGCCGCTCTTGGCAAGCGTGACCACGGTGCCAGCCTCTGCTTTCTGAACGGTCACATCTCCTTTTTCCGTAGCCGGAACAGTAATGAGATGGTAAGCCGTATTGCTGACCGACACTTTGACTTGCAGTTTGTCATTTGCGTCCCCTGTTCCGCCAATCGTACCCGAACCTTCAACAAGCCACAGCACGTCGTTAGCTGCAAACCCAACCGTGGCGTTGTCAACGCCCGTGATGGATTCATTACTTCCTCTGGTTATTTTCGCGCCGTTGGGGACGGTAATGGTGATGAGGGTGTTTCCGCCGATGGTCTGAGTGCCGAAAGTGAACTCGTCGTTTGTTGTGCCATGCAAGATCACACTGCTGCCGTTCACGTTCATTGTTACGTCGCATTTTTCTTTACCGTCGCTAGCCATTTTTATTTTCCAGCCGTCGGTGTCGATGTAGTAGTATCCATATGTCCCGAGCGCGGGGGGGCCGCTTGTGAAGGTAAGAGCGAAACTACCAAGCTGCATTGTTTGTACGCCGGTCACTCCTCTACCGTAACCGCCGTCCAGACTAAGCTCGCTCGCCTCGTTAACAGGTGCAGGCTCGCCGCCCTCGGCTTCGTCGTCGTCGGTGGTATCACTCTCCGGCTGGAGCGTGGTCGTGCTTTCCACAGGCAGAGCGCCCTCCACCTCATCCGCGAGCGCGGACACAGGCAGCAGCGACAGGAGCATGACCAGCGCCAGCAGCGCACTCCATAGCTTCTTGCTTCTCGTTGTCTTCATCTCTGAAGATTCCTCCTTTTCCATGGGCACAAGATATAGTACACTCGGTACACCCGCGCCTAAAAGTCTTCCGAAAATATAGCATATTTACCCCCCCCCCGTCAAGATTTTGACCTCAAAAAAATTGCACAAAAAAACGCTCACCCCAAACGGAGCGAGCATCTTTTTAGATAAGGGGAACGCCGCGACGACCACCCAGCCCATGCCTCCCCTGAAAGGTAGTGCCGCGATGACCTCCCATCCTCTGCCTCCCCTAAAAGGGAACGCCGCGATGACCTCCCATCCTCTGCCTCCCCTGAAAGGGGAGGTGGCGCGAAGCGCCGGAGGGGTTAACCAAGCTAGCGCGGGATGATAACCCCTCAGTCTCGGCTACGCCGAGCCAGCTCCCCTTTCAGGGGAGCCTTGGGGGGGCGCTGCCGCGCCAGCGCAGGGTTTTTGACGCTCTGGTTCTCTGATAAGCTCGCGCCCCGCAGCGACTGCTGCGGGGCGTTGGCGTATTCTTTTGTTATGCTTATGCGCGGTCGGTGGGGAGACCGGCTTGCTCGCGCTCGCGGATGGCGTCCTTGCGGCTGAGGTTGACGCGACCACGGTCGTCGATCTCGGAGACCTTGACCCATGTCCAGTCGCCGACGTTGAGCACGTCCTCGACCGTCTCGGTGCGCTTGAACTCCAAGTCCTTGATGTGAACCATGCCGTCCTTGCCGGGGACGAGCTCGACAAACGCGCCGATGGGGATGATGCGGACGCACTTGCCGTAGTACAGAGCGCCGACCTCCGGCTCGAAGACGATGTTGTCAATGGTCTTCTTCGCGGTGCGGCAGGCCTCAATGTCCTCGGAGGCAATGAAGATGGAGCCGTCGTCCTCGATGTCGATCTTGCAGCCGGTGTCGGCGGTGATCTTCTGGATGACCTTGCCGCCGGAGCCGATGACCTCGCGGATCTTGTCGGGGTTGATCTTCATGCGAATCATCTTGGGTGCGCTTTCGGCAAGCTCCTTGCGCGGCTCGGAGATGCAGGGCAGCATGATCTCGTCGAGTATCTGGCAACGCGCCTCGTAGGTGATTTCGAAGGCGTTCTTGATGATGTCGTAGGTCAGACCGTCGTTCTTCAGATCCATCTGGATGGCGGTGATACCCTGCTTTGTGCCGGCGACCTTGAAGTCCATCTCGCCGTGGAAGTCCTCAACGCCCTGAATGTCGATAAAGGTGCGCCAAGAGCCGTCGTCGTCATGGATGAGACCGCAGCTAATACCGGCCACAGGCGCCTTGAGGGGTACGCCCGCATCCATCAGCGCCAGCGTCGTGCCGCAGATAGAGCCTTGAGAGGTAGATCCATTGGAGGACAGCACCTCGGAGACGACGCGGATGGCATAGGGGAAATCGTCCACATCGGGGATGACGGCCTCGAGCGCCTTTTCGACCAGTGCGCCGTGCCCCTGCTCACGGCGGGAGGTGGAGCGGTTGGCCTTGGCCTCGCCGGTGGAGTAACCGGGCATATTGTAGTGGTGCATGAAGCGCTTGGACTCCTCCTCCCAGATGGTGTCGATCTTCTGGGACGCGGAGAGGGTGTTGAGCGTGGCGATGGAGAGCACCTGCGTCTGGCCACGGGTAAAGAGACCGCTGCCGTGTACACGCGGGATGACGTGGACATCGGCGGCCAGCGGGCGGATCTCATTCATGGCGCGTCCGTCCACGCGGCGACCCGCAAGCAGCCACTTCTTCACGACCTTCTTCTGCATACGGTACAGGATCTCGTCCATGTACTGCATCATGTCGGGGTGTGCTTCCTCATACTTCGCACGAACGGCCTCGATCCACTCGTTGACGCGCTCCTCGCGCACGTTCTTGTCGTCGGTGTC
Source organism: Oscillospiraceae bacterium (assembly GCA_963642815.1). Taxonomy (GTDB): domain Bacteria; phylum Bacillota; class Clostridia; order Oscillospirales; family Oscillospiraceae; genus CAJOIG01. The sequence goes on from CAVIIB010000043.1 coordinate 14,140, forward strand.
CATGCAGTGCTCCATGCCCGCCATCTCGTCGGTGCAGAGCAGGGCGAAAAGCTCATCGTCAAAGGCGGCGTGGTCATAGCTGAACTTGGGCTTGCCGACCTCGGCGACCATCCGGTTGATAAAGGCGACGACGGGCTTGAGGACCTTTTCGTGCGCCTCGACAATGCCGTTGTACATGACGTCGTTGGGGATCTGGTCGGCCTCGGCCTCGATCATGACGATCTTCTCAGCGGTGGCGGCGAGCGTCACGGTCATCTTGCTCGTCTCGCGCTCGGCCTTGGTGGGGTTAAAGAGGTATTTCTCACCGTCCCAGCCGACAACGCAGCCCGCGATGGGACCCGCCCAAGGGACGCTGGAGATAGCGGTGGCGGCGGACGCGCCGAGCATGGCGGTGATCTCCGGCGAGCAGTCGCGGTCAACGGAGAGCACGTCGCAGCTCACGATAACGTCGTTGCGCAGGTCGGACGGGAACAGCGGACGCATGGGGCGGTCGATGAGGCGGCTTGCCAGCACCGCGTTCAGGCTGGGCTTCGCCTCACGGCGCATGAAGCTGCCGGGGATACGGCCGACGGCGTAGAGCTTTTCGTTGAAATCGACGGCAAGAGGGAAATAGTCGATACCGTCCTTGGGACGGGGGCTTGCCGTGACGGTGGCGAGCACGGTCGTCTCACCGTAGCTCACGAGCACGGAGGCCGTGGCGAGCTCCGCCAGACGACCGACCTCCATCTTCAGCGGACGCCCACAGAGATCCATCTCCCATGTGCGCAGCTTGTCGAATGTTTTGTGTTGAATGATCATTTGTTGATTCCTTTCCTCTAACGCAAAAATCTGTACAGAAAAAGGGAGAGACGATTCAATTGTCTCTCCCTTAAACCTTCATAAGCCTCAAAAGTGCAAGTCTTACTTGCGGATGCCGAGCTTGGCGATAATGCTGCGGTAGCGCTCCACGTCGCTCTTGGCAACGTAGTCGAGAAGACGACGACGCTTGCCGATCATCTTCATCAGACCCATACGGCTGTGCTTGTCGTTCTTGTGTACCTTCAGATGCTCCGTGAGCTGGCTGATACGCTCGGTCAGGATGGCGATCTGAACCTCCGGGGAGCCGGTGTCGCCCTCGTGGGTCTTGTTGTTCTCGATGATGGCTGTTTTTTGTTCCTTGGTGATCATGGTGTAACTCTTCCTTTCGGTCATACAAATTGCCGAGCTCTGAGTGAGGG
>CAVIIB010000044.1:0-7834 GCA_963642815.1 Oscillospiraceae bacterium
GACATACGCGCCGCGCCCTGTTAAAGCTCCGAACGGTGCGGCGGCTATGCGATCTTGAAAGCAAGCCTGAATTTTGTAGCACAGCGGACGGCTTATTTTTCCGCCCGTAAAAATTAAAAGGAGGACAACATGAAAAAACTTCTTTCCATGGCATATGTGCTGATGCTGGCGGCGTTCCTGCTGTCGGTGGCAGCCTTTGCCGCAACAGGACCTGATGGGTCTGTGACCGTGAAACCGGTCGAGACCATCTTGAAGCAAGCAACCTGTGACAAGGGCGGAATCAAGAAGGTCGTCACCGGTGATGTGACAACCTACGAGAGGATTCCGGCGCTCGGCCATCTCGAAAAAGAGGTGGTGGAGAATCTCGAAAAGGGCGACTGCACCGACCCGGAGAGCGTCGATACCTACGATGCGGTGCTCTACTGCACCCGCTGCAATAAGGTGCTGGATAGCCAGAAGCAAACCCGCCCTGCGTCGCATACCAAGCCGGAGGACGAGAGCCTTGTTGAGATAGTCAAGCCCACCTGTGGCGAGGACGGCAGCGAGAGCTACACCTGCGTCAGCTGCGGTGAGGATGTCGTGGATGTGCTTCCGGCAACCGGCGAGCACGCCGAGCTTGTCGAGGGCTACATCGAGGCCACCTGCACCACGAACGCCAAGGCCGGTATGGTCTGCCCCGTCTGCTATCTGTATGGTGAAGATCTGGAGGAGATCGGCGGCACCATGCTTGCGCACAAGTGGGAGCTCGACACGACCAACGAGAACTACAAGCCCGCGACCTGCGTGGCCGGTCTGGACACCTTTAAGTGCGTAAACTGCGACGCTACCGACGAGGTAGCGACCGACCCCGTCGACGAACACGATTATGTCGAGGTCGAGAAGCTTGCCGCCACCTGTGGCGAGGCCGGACATGAGGCTGGTGTGAAATGCTCCGTTTGCGGCGATGTGAAGAGCGGCTGTGAGGAGATTTCCGCAACGGGTGAACACGACATGGTTTCGTTTGATGCGGTCGCGTCCACCTGCATGACCAAGGGTCATGAGGCCGGTGCGGAGTGCTCCGTCTGCGGCTATACGACGGGCGGCGAGGAGAGAGAGCTTGACGCAAGCAACCACGAGTTTGACCTCAGCACGACGCTGCGAGCGGCGACCTGCACGACCAACGGCGTCGGCAAGTATGTCTGCAAGAATCCGGAGTGCAGCGCAACCACCTATAAGGTCATCACGGCTGCGCATAGCTATGAGGACGCGAAGACCGAGGTGACGGAGGAGCCCAGCTGCGTTGCGGCGGGCGAGGGCAAGGTCGTCTGCACTGTCTGCGGCGAGGGCGAGGAGATCGTGGAGATCGAGCCGCTTGGACACCACTATGTTCTCAAGAGCGAGACGCCGGCCACCTGCGGCGACAAGGGCAAAAAGGTCTATGTCTGCGACCGCGAGGGCTGCGACGAGACGGTCACTGGCCATACCTTTGTTTTGACGCTGCGCGAAACCAACAAGCATGATTATGCGGAGGAAGTGGACGTTGAGGCGACCTGCACCGAGCCCGCAAAGGTCGGCAAGGTCTGCACGGTTTGTGGCGCCCAGAAGGAGATGGAAGCCATCGAGGGAAGTGAGCCTCTTGGCCATGACTATGTGACGAAGAACAGCGATCCGACCTGCACGGAGAATGCAAAGAGCATCATTACCTGCTCCCGCTGCGACCTTGAGCCTGAGGAGGTTGACCTCTACAAAGAAACTGAAAACGACCTGTATAAAGCACTCGGACACAGAGAAGTGGCTGCTAATATCGAGGGCACCTGCAAGACCAAGGCAGTCACCGGCAGGACGGTCTGCGAGGTCTGCGGCGAGGTCGTCGAAGCGGGAACAGAGGGCAAGACTAACCCGAACAAGCACGAGCTTGAGCTCGGCCCGACGCTGAGAAAGGCGACCTGCACGACCAGCGGTATCGGGAAGTATGTCTGCGCGAACGGCTGCGATTACAAGGAATACAAGATGATTCCCGCGGCTCACACATGGGATGACGGCGTGGTCAAGAAAGAGGCTACCTGTGTTGACGCGGGCGAGGCGCTCTTCACCTGCACCGTCTGCGGCAAGACCGAGACCAGAGAGATCCCCGCCACCGGAGAGCATACTTATGAGGACGATGTAGTTGTTGAGGCGACCTGCACCGAGCCTGAAAAGATCGGTCGCGCCTGCACCGTCTGCGGCGAGCCTGACGGCGAGATGACGGAGATCGGCGAACCGCTCAGCCACGATTTTGTGCTTGACGAGGACGAAAGCGTTGCCGCGACCTGCACCAATAGCGGTAAGAATTACTATGTGTGCAGCCGCTGCGATGAAACGTGTGAAGAAGACGTCCCCGCTCTCGGCCACAAGTATGAGACCAGCTATGAGGACGCGACCTGTGAGCACAACGCGCTGAAGATCGAGAAGTGCTCGGTGTGCGGTGATGAAATAGAAACCGACCTTTACACTACAGCCGATGGTACTGTGACGGAAGAAGCATTGAAACTGCTAAAGAAAAAGGATCATACGCTGGTCGCCATGGAAGATGTCGAGGCAACCTGCTCGACGGTTGGCAGCAAGGGCGGCAAGAAGTGCTCCGTTTGCGGCGCAGTCATTGAACAGCCGAGTGTGGTCGAGATTGACGCGAATGCCCACAGCTATGAGCTGACCGTGACGCTGCGGAAGCCGACCTGCACAGCCGAGGGCTACGGCAAGTACACCTGCGAGTACTGCGAGGGAACCAAGTACGATGTGATCGCTATGATAGACCACAGCTGGGGCGAGGAGCAGGTCGATGACAACCTCAACGTGTACCAGGAATGCACCGTCTGCGGCGAAAAGCGGTGGCTGCTCTGCGAGCATGCAAACCAGGATGTCATCTCGGCTGTCGCTGCGACCTGCACAACGACCGGCCTGACCGAGGGCAAAAAATGCACACTCTGCGGCGCAATTATCGTGGCGCAGAACGAGGTTCCTGCGCTTGGACACACATGGGATGACGGCGAGGTCACAACACCGGCAACCTGTACGGAAAATGGCGAAAAAACCTACACCTGCAAGGACTGTGATGATACCCAAAAGAAGGTCATCACGGCCACTGGTGCGCACGATTGGACGAAGTTATATGTCACGCAATATGCCCAATGCGGCTCTGGCGGTACTGGTAAAGTGCTCTACGAATGCAGCAACTGCAAGGAAACAGAAACCAGGGATGTAAGTGCCGCCACTGCCCACAATTATAAATCAGTTACTACAAATATGGGGACGTATCAGGTTTGCCAGAATGAGCTATGTAACAGTATAGCGTGAGGGTAAACCATAACCCGGCTGTCGGCTGACGGCCACTCCAATAAGGACGCCGGTGGATCGCTCGATCCACTGGCGCTCCGGGATGAATTAAAGGTATCTATTATGCTTGATTTGAAACGAATTACCCCCTTCCTCTGCGGTGTACTTGCGGCGTTTTGTCTCGTGGGCTGCACCGCTAGGGGCAACAACGGCAACACGAGCGCCGGCGGCAGCAAAACCGCCGCCGGTACTGCCATCCCGCTGACCGAGGAGGAGACCGACATTCTGGAGGCCATGGGCGAGGATGTCCAGACTATCTCGGATGCCGACTATGCCGGCACCGTGTTCGAGCTTCAGGCGCACGTCGGCGAGTTCGTCGGACAGGTGTTCCAGCTTGAGGGTGTCTATTCTGCGGACGGCCTCGACGATTCGGACGCGCCGTTTGTCTACCGCACACTCGTCCATGACGGCGCGGAGACGAAGCTGGGGCTGCCCCTGCGCTATCTCGAAAAGGAGCTTACGGACGGCTCGTGGATTCGCGTCACCGCCATCATCGGCACGGAGGACTATAACGGCGAGAGCCGCACTGTGCTGGAGGTCGTCGCGGTCGAGGCGCTGGCGGAGGCCGGACAGACCCAGCTTGACTGGGATGGCGTTGGACATCAACACTGATTTTATGTGAGGAGAACATAACATGAAAAAAACTTTTTTGAGCCTGTTTGTCGTCGCGCTCATCGTCGTGGCGCTTGCAGCTGTCCCCGCGTTTGCGGATGATAGTCAGTGTCCCGCAGGCGGCGACCATACTTGGGTCGAGCAGAGCGACGCAACGTATAAGTGCTCGAAGTGCAACAGCACCTTTGCTGAGGAGCACATTCATACGCCGGGGGAGTCGGTTATTGAAAACGTGACCGAGGCTACCTGCGCGGTGCCTGGCTCCTATGACACGGTAGTGTACTGCACGACCTGTGATGGCGAGATAAGCCGCGTGACCGAGCCCATTGATACAATTGCGCACACACCGGCTGCTGCTGTTCGCGAGAACGAGGTGGCTGCCAAGTGCGAGGATGACGGCTCTTATGATGAAGTGGTTTACTGCTCCGTCTGCGATGCCGAGATCAGCCGTGACGAGAAGACCATTGACGCCACCGGCCACACGGAAGTGACCAATGCGGCTGTCGCTCCGACCTGCACCAAGACCGGTCTGACCGAGGGCAAGCATTGCTCCGTCTGCAACGACATTCTCGTTGCGCAGGAGGAAGTTGCGAAGATCGAGCACGCTTGGGATGAGGGCGTGAAGACGACGGTTGAAACCTGCGGGAATGCTGGCGTGATGACCTATACCTGCACTGACTGCGGCAAAACCAAGACCGAGGCGATTGAAAAGCTGGAGCAGCATACGCCGGGTGCCGCTGTTCGCGAGAACGAGGTGGCTGCCAAGTGCGAGGAGGATGGCTCTTATGATGAGGTGGTTTACTGCTCCGTCTGCAATGCCGAGCTCAGCCGCGAGCAGAAGACCATTCCTGCCACCGGCCACACGGAAGTGATCGATGAGGCTGTCGCTGCGACCTGCACCAAGACCGGCCTGACCGAGGGCAAGCACTGCTCCGTCTGTGACAAGGTTCTCGTTGCACAGGAAGAGGTTGCGAAGATCGAGCACAAGTGGGATGAGGGCAAGATCACCAAGGAGGCCACCACCGAGGCCGAGGGTGAGAAGACCTTCACCTGCATGGGCTGCGGGGCGACCAAGACCGAGGCGATTGCCAAGCTCGACCCCATACCCGCCGAGGCTGCGAAGCCCGCGGCCGGTGCGAAGCCCGCTGCGAAGTCCGCGACTCCCAAGACCGGCGATGAGAGCAACGCGGTGCTGTGGCTTGTCATTTCCGTGAGCGCCTGCGCCTGCGGCGCTGTGACGCTTCTGGCGAAGCGCAAGCTGAACTGAGCGACAAATTGAAGCGGGGAGGGCTGATGTTTCAGCCCTCCTTTTTCAAAGGGGGAGTTGGGTGTGAGCAAGTGCGACTATATTGGAATGCGCATTGGAATGCTCACCGTCGTGGAGGAAACGGAGCAGCGGAAAAATAGCTATGTCGTCTGGCGCTGCCGCTGCGACTGCGGCGGCGAGGTGCTGCTCGACACGCGCTATTTGCAGCGCGGGACGATACGCGACTGCGGCTGCGTCTCCAAGCTCCGCCCCGGCCAAAAGGACATCACCGGCCGGCGCTTCGGCAAGCTCACGGCGCTGTATCCGGTGGAGGGCGGCGGCTACGGCGTGACGCTGTGGCATTGTAAGTGCGACTGCGGCGGAGAGATAGATGTGCCGCTGCGAGTGCTGAACGCAGGGTATCGAAAGAGCTGCGGCTGTCTGTCCCACCCGCCGCTCAAGGATCTGACGGGGCGGCGCTTCGGACGGCTTACCGTGCTGGACTACGCCGGAAAGCAGAACAAGGAGCACAAGTGGCGCTGCCGCTGCGACTGCGGCAAGGAGACGCTGGTGCGGCAGGATTTTCTGATCAAGGGGCGGACGCAAAGCTGCGGCTGTGCCGGTATAGACACGCGCCGCGAGAGCATGGGTTTCATCGACGGGACCTGTGTCGCCATCCTCGAAAAGAGCCATAAGCGGCTTATTTCCACGAACAAGAGCGGCTATAACGGCGTGTACCAACGCCGTGATAACGGCAAATGGGTCGCCCAGATCACGTTCAAGGGCAAGACCTATTTCCTCGGCTCGTACACCAAAAAGGAGGACGCGGTCAAGGCACGTCAGCGCGGCGAGGAGATGTATGAGGACTTTTTGGACTGGTACTATAGCTGCGTTGAGCCGGACAGACCAAAACCAAGCGATCTGACCCAGCCCCTGACCGACAGAGCATAACAAACCCCCGACGGAGCCCCCGTCGGGGACGTTTTATACGTCGATATTTATGCGCCGAATAGCCATATTTGCCAGATGGCGAAGGCCTCTCGGATGGCGTAGTTCACCATGAGGCTGGGGTGGCTTGTGTGCGCGGCGAGGCAGACGGGCTCAAAGCCGAGGGCGCGGATGAGCATACGCATACGGCAGAGGTGGTACTCACTCGACACAAACGCCACGCGCCCGCCGCCGTGCTGCGCCGCGACGGCGTAGGAGTTCACGATGTTCTCACGGGTCGAGTCGGCCTTGTCCTCTAGGAGTATGCGCTCCGACGTGACGCCCTGCTCCGCAAGCCATGCGGCCATGACGGAGGCCTCGGACGCGGCCTCGTCCGGCGCTTGTGAGCCGGAGACGATGACGGAGGCGTTCGGGTGGTCGTTCAGCCAGTCGAGCGCGACGGTGAGGCGGTCGAGCATGGACTGCGAGGGCTGCGTACCGCGTATACCCGCGCCCATGACGACGAGGAAATCCGCGTCATTATCGGGGTCGGAGCGCATACCGCGAATGACGGGTATCTCGGCGGCCAGAAAGAGCGCGAGGCACAGGGCAAGTGCCGCCGAGCCCCAGCGCAGGAGCTTTTTCCGCCGCCCATGCAGCGCGAGGGTATAGAACAGAACGACAACAGCCAGCGCGAGCAGCGTCAGCGCGGTCATGCCGTAGCCGGAGGGGATGACGCGCACCAGCAGCGCCGCCAGCGCGAGCGCCACCGAAATCCACAGGCCGGGCAAGCGCCACAGCGTCTTATCCATCGCTCAGCGCCTCCCACTGCCGGTACAGCTCATCGAGCGCAGCCTCCGCCGCCTGCCGCTCCTCGCCCAGCTCCATGAGCCGCAGATAGTCCGAGGCGCTGGCCTCCTCCTCCGCCTGTAGCGCGGCGATTTGCGCCTCCTGCTTCTCGATCTGGCGTTCGAGCTTTGCAAGCTCCTTGCCATGGTCGGCGGGGCGTGGCGGCTTTTTGGGCTTGGGCGCGGCGCGATGGGCGGTCTGGTCAAGCTGCTGCTGGCGCTGCTTGTATTGCCGGTATTCCTCAAAGCCGCCGGCGAAGTCGGAGAAGCGACCACCGTCAAGCTCCCACACGCGGCTGGCAAAGGCGTCGATAAACCAGCGGTCGTGGCTCACAAACAGGAGCGTCCCGTCATAGTCCGCGAGCGCCTGCTCTATCCACTCGCGGCTGGCGATGTCAAGGTGGTTTGTCGGCTCGTCGAGGATGAGAAGATTCACGCCGCTGCCCATCAGCATACAAAGCCGGAGGCGGCTTAGCTCGCCGCCGGAGAGGTCGGCCACGCGCTTGAACACATCCTCGCCGGTGAACTTGAAGGCGGCAAGGCGGTCACGCGCCTCCTGCGGCGCGGCGCGGCATTCGTAGAGCATGGTGTCGTAGAGTGTGCGCTCCGGGTGCTCAAAGCGGACGATCTGGGGGAGATAGCCGATCCTGACGCTCGGCCCCGTGCGCACGAAGCCGCGCAGGGGCGTAAGCTCGCCCAGTATGAGCTTCACGAGCGTGGATTTGCCGCTGCCGTTCGGTCCCATGAGGGCGACGTGCTCACCCGGCTCAACGAGAAATTCCAAATCGGAGAAAAGCGTCCGCTCGCCAAAGCCCATGGTGAGCTCCTCCGCGACAAGCACCTCATCGCC